>CAYTKR010000004.1:0-81736 GCA_964438295.1 uncultured Anaerolineales bacterium | reverse complement strand
ATGTTAAGGTTCATCCTGATAATTCTAAATTTGAGATAACTTAGTTTACAGTGTAATAAGGTCAAAGATGAATATAACGAATAAATCCGAGAATTTCATAGAAGTAACACAGCTAAAGCTTTCAGCCCTTTGGATAGTCCTGATGCTAACTTATCTTCTTGGGGATGTAATGCGGATCTTCAGTGGAGATTTTGTAGCTGGAGAAATGGTAGGAGCCCAAACTTCCCAAGGATTGTATTTGGGAATGGCTGTTTTATTTGTAATTCCAATAACTATGGTTTTCTTAACTCTGACTTTGAAATATAGAGCTAACCGCTGGGCGAATGTGATATTTGCCATCTTGTTCTTTGTCATTAATCTCATTGGATTACCCGGTTATCCGTCTTATTATGATCAGTTTTTGATCGTTGTTGGCCTTGGGTTTAACCTGGTCACGATTTGGTACGCATGGAAATGGGTCGACGGGGAAGAATGAGCTTGTTTGTGATTAAGACGGTTCAGAAGCGATCACAAATTGTTTTTACCTGCAGGAACTATAAATATACACACATTTACCAACCCTGAGAAGTAAACCTAAGATGCATTGACAAGATATATGCAATAAGGAAACTTCCTGAACAATATGATGCCTAGAATTGGCACAGAACCATCATCGATAAGTGAAAATAATGAAAAACAACTATACACTACCACTTTTGGCTTTGAGTTTTTTAATTGCAGCTTGCCAACAAACTATGCCGGATCAGATAACTAACCTCACAGGCCAAACTTGGAACTTGACAGCCTACAATGATTCACAGCCCATTGCCGGTCACCAACCCATCTTGCAATTTGAGCATGAACAGGTTTCAGGGACTACGGGTTGTAATCATTACGGCGGAATGTACCAAATTGAAGGTGATTCAATTCACTTTGAAGGAATTTACAGCACCGAAATGGCCTGCTTGGAGCCCGAGGGACTCATGAATCAGGAGCGGATTTACTTGGAATTGTTAGGGATTGCTGATCAATTTGAATTGAGTAATGGCAGGTTGATTTTCTATGCTAAGTCGATTTCAATTTTGGTTTTTGAAGCCCAATCCGAAGCCCCCCAATCGGCGGAACCTGCCCACGAACCTGCAGAATCGGTCGCTGTGGCTGCAGATCCAACGCCAACTGTCGCGCCGCACTTTGTACCCCCTAAAGAATTTAATCCTTATCGAGATAAAATTGCTGGAATTACAGTCTATATCCCAGAAACTTGGATTGTGACAGGAAATGCTCGAAGGTCAGTACGCAATCTTGCAATCCTATCCAGAAGATAAATACGTCGGCGGTGAGATGAGTGAAAAAGGTGATACTAAATGTGATCTGAATATCCATCCAGTTGGAACCCAGATGGATGATCTAATCAATCAATGGATATCAAATGATATGACTACAATTTTAGCGGAAGAAGAATTCGCTTTTCCAGATGGCGTCATTGGAAAATACTTTGAAATTGATAGTATGGGGCAATCAGCCGTATTTATTGCCGAGGTGAACAATCGGGTTGTTAGCTTGACTTGTTTTGGCGACTTTTCGATGACAGCTGAGATCGCAGCCACACTAATGGTTAATAGAAATGAGCAATGAATTCAAATTTACCAGGAGAAAAAATGACAAAGCGAAAACTAGGCAGAAGTGGAATTCAAGTCAGTCCCATGGGATTAGGGTGTTGGGCGATGGGCGGCTTGCTAAAAAGTGCGCATGATAATGTGCCTGGTAATTTGAGTTGGGGAGCAGTGGATGATGGTGAGACAACGCGTGCAATTCACCAGGCAATTGATCTCGGAATCAATTTTTTCGATACTGCAGACACATACGGTGCGGGTCAAAGTGAACGAGTATTGGGTAAAGCAGTAGCTGGCCTCCGCGATCAGGTCATCATTGCAACCAAATTTGGGGATATTTTCGAAGAAGAAAGTCGGTCGTGGCTAGGGCATGAGCACCCGGATGGCGTTGTAACCGAAGCATACGTTCGGTCAGCCTGCGAAGCAAGCTTGCCGCGGCTGGAAACGGATTATATCGATTTGTATCAGTTTCATTGGGGTGATTATGCCCCCGAACTGGCGATTGATTTGATCCCTGTTTTGGAAGATTTGGTTGTCGAAGGTAAGATCCGCTGGTATGGATGGAGTACAGGATATACAGACAGGGCTAAGGTTTTTGCTGCCGGGGAGCATTGCACGGCGATTCAATATAACTACAATATTCTGGAACGAAATACGCAAATGCAAGCGATCTGTGACGAACTTAATTTGGCTAGTATTGCGAGAGGCCCATTAGGAATGGGATTGTTGACCGGGAAGTTTTCCCAAGATAGCAAAATTGCAGCGGATGATGTACGATCTCTATTTTGGAACTTGAAAACTGGACGGGCAGGAGCAAAACTGGAAATGTTGGAGACCATTCATGCTGTTCTGCAGCAAGATGGCTGTACCTTAGCGCAGGCTGCGTTGCGGTGGTTATGGGCGCGGGGTGACCAAATCATACCCATCCCAGGATTCAGAAATCAGGATCAAGTTGTAGAAAACATACAGGCAATGGAATATGGCCCATTACCCCCCGAGCAAATGCAGGCGATTGATAAGATCCTTGAAATTGACAAGAACCCAAATAGAGTAGAGTTGATAGATTGATATACCACACTGAATTGTAGACCTTCGGGTAAGCTCATAGCACAAGTTTTTCCATTTCAGAGACCCTCAATAGGACTAACACTCATAATCTGAAGGCCCCTGGTTCAATTCGTAAGGTACGTAGCGCCAGCATTACTTGACGACAAAAAGTGTTCAAATTATCATTCTGATGGGCAATTTTGATGTGACTCATCGCCCCCGAAGCCAAATTTTATTCACAATTCGGGGAAGGAAGTGGTTCGGAACAGGTCCGCGTGGGGGCACTGGTACAAAAAGACAGGATGCGATTGCATCCTGTCTTTTTGTTTAGGGCAGAGGTATTCTCATCACAATTGGGTCTGTGAAAACCACAGTTATAATATTCTCCTTACATAAAACGAAAAACACCTAGGAAAAGACCAAATGGCAGATTGTTTTCAACCCCTCACTGCTGAACACTTTCGTGACCTGACCGCAATTGTAGGAGAGGAACACATCTCGGATAGCGGCACCGTCCTCGATCAGCATGCCCGAGATCAATCATTTCATACTCCCCATCGCCCAGGGGTTGTGGTTTGGCCGGGGGATACATCAGAGATCAGTGCCATCTTGAGATACGTCAATCAAAATCGCATTCCACTCACTGCCTGGGGCGCGGGGAGCAGTCTCGAGGGCAACCCGATCCCCGTCTTCGGTGGGATTGTGCTGGATTTGCAACGCATGAACAAGACTCTGGAAATACGCGATATAGATTTTCAGGTGGATGTTCAGGCCGGGGTGTTATACAAAGATATGAACCAGCTCTTAGGACGGCATGGCTTATTCTTTGCTCCAGACCCCGGCGCCAATGCCAGCATTGGCGGGATGATCGCAAATAATGCGTCTGGAACACGCACACCCCGCTACGGAGCAACGAAGGATAACGTCCTCCGCCTGGAGGTAGTCTTAGCCTCGGGAGAAATCATCCAAACTGGGACTCGCTCACCGAAGACCTCCTCAGGATACGATCTCCTTCATTTATTCATAGGTTCCGAGGGAACCCTAGGGGTTATCACCCAAGCCACGCTGCGCCTAGCGCCCCTGCCTGAGAAATTCAGTGCCGCTGTAGCTACCTTCGCTTCGACAGAAGATGCCATTCAGGCAGTCACAGCAATCTCTGGGAGCGGCATTACCCCCGCTGCTCTGGAATTTCTCGGGCCGAATCTTGTGGAAGTGCTGAACGCTACTGGTGAATTTTCTCTACCAGATGGCCCGACATTGTTAATGGAATTTCACAATATTATAGAGGCGGCATTAGAAGAAGAACTGGCCGAGATTGAAAATCTCTGCATAGAGGATGGCTGCACAACGTTTCGGCCAGGGCTGGGGCGCGCGGCCCGCAACGATCTCTGGCGCGTGAGACACCAGGTGTATGAAACCATTGTGCGCGCAAATCCCGGTCGGGCATTCCTGGTTGGCGATGTCGCAGTGGCGGTTTCCGATTATCCGCGGCTGGTTGCAGTAGCATCCCAGGAAATGAACAAAAATAAACTCCATGGGTATCTGATCGGCCACGCCGGAGATGGCAACTTACATCCAACGATACCCTACATCCCAGATGACGAAGAAAGCTACGCCATCGCGGCTGCGATAAATGCGACAATTGTCGAAGCGGCAATTTCCATGGGAGGCACAGCCACCGGCGAGCATGGCATCGGCATTGGAAAACGCAAGTTCATGGCCCTAGAACATGGCAACAGCCAGAAGGTGATGTTGAGCATAAAAAATGCTCTTGATCCCCATGGAATTCTAAATCCCGGAAAGATCTTCATCGACGAGTCATTTTAAAGGAATCGCCATGTATTCTGTCAAACATCTGTGGGGATTCCTAGTCGCCCAGCAGAAGCCAGAAATTGGTAAGATATAATTAGCGCAGGAATTTCATTTGTAGATTTCGACCTTTAGGAGACCACCATGCCAGCCAAAGACCTTTACGAGGACCTGATCCGTTATTACGAATTCCAGATCGGGACAATGCCACATCGCCAGGAATTCAAAGATGCCCTGCAAGTCACATTCTCCGAAGGTGACTTGAAAATCTTCTTCCTGTTACCCTATCTTGGCTTCATTAGCGAAGAGAAGTTTTTGAAGAAATTATCCAAGAAAGGCATATCTAAAGAGGGGTTGGAAGAAGCCTTGGTTCGCCTGATTCCCAAAGGCTTGGTAGATAAATTCCAGAAAAAGGGTCAATGGGGTTACGAACGCGCTCCAGTGATTGTCGTATTAGAGATGGCTGTGCGCGAGGAAATAGATACTTCGTTCCGGCAAATCACCGCCAAGGTGATGAACGACCTCATTGAAGGCGCCGCGGAAACAATCCCCACCAAGACACCCTACTACCGCGTCCTGCCTGTCGAAAAGGCCATCCAGGCTGATTCGCCATCTACGTTTGTAGAGGTTAATGCCCAGATCCCCGACCCGCGCCAGGTTCTGCCCCTGGACGTGATCTCAGAGATGCTCAAAGGTGTCGAACTGATTGCCCTTTCAAACTGCTACTGCCGCAGTGCCAAGCAGATCATCGACGACCCCTGCGATCATCCGCTAGAGACCTGTTTCTACTTCGATGAGCTGGCACAGATGAAGCTGCAAACCGACTATGCTCGCCAGATCGATTACGATGAAGCTATGCAGGTCTTGTATGAATGCGAAACGCACGGACTGGTGCACAATGTCAGCAATTGCGAGGGCAAGATCCAGACCCTGTGTAACTGCTGTGAGTGCTCTTGCGGGGTGCTCAAAGCCTGGAACCGAGGCATGCGAAACACCACCGCTCCATCTCGCTTTGTGATCTCTTTGGATCAAGCCAAATGCACCCTGGAGAAAGATTGCATCGAAGCGTGCCCGGTCGACGCGCTGGAGATCATCAACGAGGTGCTGGTGGTCGATGAAAACGAATGCCTGGGTTGCGGCTTGTGCGTCCCTTCGTGCCCCAAAGACGCGCTGCACTTGGAACTTCGCCCAGCGCCGGCCAAAGTTTATAAGAATAACGACGCCCTCTTCCGCAGCATCTACGCCGAATCAGCAATTGGCTTGATCGGCAAGAAGCTCGGGCTAAATAATTAGGGAGCGAACCATTCACGAAGCGGGCATCGCTGCCAATATCATCAAGATCGTCGAGAACAGCGCCCTGGAGAACCACTTGACGCGCATCGATCAGGTCGAGCTAGAAATAGGCGCTTTCAGCGGGGTGGAGGTCGAGGCCTTGAAATTCGCCTTGGAGGTCCTGTGTCCAGGGACGGTCCTCGCCGAGACCGAATTCATCTACCATACCCCACACTTATTACTCTATTGCGGTGAATGCGAAAACCAATACGTGGCTGACCTCGATGATCTACTTTGCCCCAGTTGTTTGGGAGTCCATTACCAAGTTATCCAGGGCAGAGAGCTACTCGTGAGATCCATCCAGGGAGAACAAGTTGAAGGATAAGGATAAGGTTTTACCCATTCCAGACACCGAGATCACCGATCAGTCAAATGATATTCAGGTGATCACACTAGAGCAGAAAATTTTGGGGGAAAACGATCGGATTGCAGGTGAAGTGCGGAAAATCATCGAAAGTAAGAATATCACTGCTCTAAATCTGATCAGCTCTCCAGGCTCAGGGAAGACCACACTGCTAGTGGAGACTCTGAATGCCATCAAGAATGAAGTCCGCTGCGCGGTCATCGAAGGCGATCAGCAGACTTGTAATGATGCCCAACGCATCGCCCAGACCGGTGTGCCCGTCGTGCAAATCAACACCCGCCAGTCTTGTCATCTCAACGCCGCTCAGGTCAGGGAGAGTTTGAAGCAGCTCCCCCTGGATGATATTCAATTACTCTTGATCGAGAATGTAGGCAATCTCACCTGCCCGGCGGGGATGGATCTGGGAGAGAGCGGCAAAGTTGTGCTGATGAGCATCACCGAAGGCGAAGATAAGCCCGCCAAGTACCCGTTGGCATTCCATCTCGCCCAGGTGCTGGTGCTCACCAAGATGGACCTGCTCCCCCACCTGCGCTTCGACCTGGAACTATGCAAGCAGTACGCCAATCAGGCCAATCCCCATCTACGCATCATCGAAACATCTGCCTACAATCAAAATGGTCTCTATGAATGGATCGCTTTTCTGAAGAAGCAATATTTTCCGAACACGTAATAATTTCTCGACGTTGGCGCGAACGGATTGCCCAGCAGAGGGGCCTAGTATCCATACTGATTTGCTTTAAAATGTCCGAAAGGAATTTTCGTACTACGAATGCAAAGAACCGCCTTCATCAGGCGGTTCTTTAGGCAAAATCTAGATTTGGGAATTGTCTATTGGCGCAGGTCGTTCACATACCAGACTACCAGCGCTGTCAAAACCACCGGGCCAAGGAACGAAACAACGGCCTCCAAAGCTGCTGTAATATAAGGCCCAATAGCAATGAAATTATCTAAGGCTGCGGCTACAAGCACCAGGCCGGCGTAGCGAATGATGGCATCTGTCAGGCTGCCTGTAGGGGCAACAAACAGCCCTACTAAGACACCCGCTATCATCAAGACCAGGCTCAACCATTGGTTGGAAAATCCAACTAATGCAGCGATGATCGCCACCAGCAGACCAACAATATAGATCCACTTTCCAAGGGTCTTCGTATCCATTTGTTTCTCCTTTATATAAGATAAAATGATTGAACTGTCACCCGTTATAACACCATTTATTTATTCAAGTTTCGTATATCGCTATGCTCTTTGCGTGAAGATTTACGTACACGCGTTTGGGGAGTCTTCAGTACTGGGTCTCTGGGAAACGCCGTGGGACAATCCAGATGTAGGGGTGAGTGGGGTGCGGAGACTCCACTCACCCCTACATCTGGGGGATCGCCCCGGCAATTCCTAGAGAGCATCAGTACTCTTAAGTTGGGTGGAGTACAATTAAATGATCTTACCAAAATAAACCAATGAAACTCCACAAACTTAATGCCGACCTGGATGCCTTAAAAAATAATCAGGCTCTCTTTGATGTATCCCAATTCAACGCCCGCAAAGAGGCTCTGAATTTCGTCGCCATCATCGAAGAGCTTTACGCAACACGCGATCTAGAATCGGAATTGAGTGACATATATGAGAGCGCTCAACAGTTGGGCGATCGAATTCTAGCCTTCAACGACTCTCTTTTCCAGAGTTTGCGAAATGAAATACTTGTCGGAGTGAAGGGTGAGCAGCTGCGCGATTTGATTAGTCCCTTTACAAATTACTCCCCTGAAAATCACGGTCAACCTCATTATGGCTATGAAAACCTGGACAGCCTGATCGAGGGCGTGCTGATCCCTCTGCCGCACCCAGAACCAACCTCTGAACGCACCTATGGGATGGTGCGTTACGAGCCCACGCCCGTCAGTGTGATCCTGGAACTATACGACCAGGTACAGTTCTCGCTGGATGATGTCTTCTACGATTTAGGATCAGGCCTGGGAAAAGTCATCATGCTGGTGCATCTTCTGGCGGGCATCCCCTGCATCGGCGTGGAGTACGAACCCACCTATTACCAATACGCAGTCCAGCGTGCCGCACGACTGGGGTTGACTGGAGCAAAATTCATCCAAGCCGATGCCCGGGATGTCGATTATTCCAAAGGGACCGTGTTCTTCCTTTTCAATCCCTTTGGCGGGGAAATCTTCAACACGGTGTTTGAAAGGCTGGAGACCGAAGCCCAGTTTCGCCAAATCACGATCTGCTCTTATGGGGCGGGAACGCCTCCTTTGGCCGAACTTCCATGGCTAAACATCGCTGACCCCGGAACAGTAGATGAAGTATGCTTGGCTATTTTCCACAGCAAAACTTAGAATTGACGTTATTCGGCAAGTGAACTTCGGGGTTTCTTGGAAGGTAAAAGACATTGCCATGGTATTATGAGCTTTGTTGATATCCAAAACTCTAAACCAACCGGTGAGTGAAAGGAAGGCGGTGAAGCGGTAAGATAACCGCATGGAAAAGAAAATAGAAATCACACGCCTTCCGAACGCACCCCTGCTAAGGCTCTTGGCTTGGCATATTCAATTCTTACTCAAGCTGAGATCCTTCTTTCCCCAGTCTACCCACAACAAGGTTGGAGATAATCTCACCTGACTATCTAAATACGGTTCTTGCTGTTTTTTTATATATTCCTAAATTCCTCGCGAGTATCTACATGATTTATTCAATGCTCCTAAACAGCTTCTGAACAACGAATTGGTACGATCCTTGCACTAACTAGTTTGGAAATCATACCCCAGAGAGGAAGTAGAGATGCTAGGAATACATGCCACCCTTATCAATCGCTTGCGCTTTATGATCGCTGATTGGGTACTTCGTGATTCAAAGCCTTTTTATGTTCGCAATCCCCTGACACGATTACCAACACGAGAGGCCTTCGAAATTGCAACACTTGAGGGTGGGTTTATTGCTCTCTTTATCGACCTGGATAATCTTAAGGAAATCAACCGGGAACAAGGATATCATGCTGGAGATATGGCCATAAAAGCTGTAGCGAAGAGTGTTATTCAGCATGTCAGGAAAACAGACTTGGTTAGCCATTGGGGAGGAGATGAATTTGCAGTCCTACTATATGATACAACGGTCGCTGAAGCAAAGGATATCGCCGAGAGAATCCTTGGGCAAATCAATGAGCTCGGCTTTCAAGTCAGCATAGGGATTGGGGGTTCGGTTGAAACAGCCCAATTTCGCCAGCAAGCCGCCAAAGCAATAGGGAAGAATCAAATTTCAGATTTCAACCCACCCCCCCTTTTAGCCTGGGATCAAAAACAGCATCATGTCCAACTGATCCATTCAATCTGTAATCCAAACTGATACCAATCCCAGGGTAATGACACACACGCCCAATTAGAGAAAGCAGAATTATTACCACCAATTCTTGGGGGAAGGGGCTAGAAATCCACACCAAGAAACCAACAGAATTCACAAAACTTCTAAACAACTTCTGAACATGCGTTTGTTAAGATTTGTCCAAGATTACTTGTATAATCAAGGAGCAAACCATGAACAAGCAAAGAAAAGCCTTTATTGTTGCAATTGCACTCGGTTTCGCCATCACGGCCAGCAATATTTTATTCCCATTCGCCTCAGTTCTAGCAAATAGCGCGGACGCCTTTTCCCAATCTGTGGCGCAGAATACGGCTGACGCAACTGGCTACAACTACGCCATTGTGGATACTGGACAAGAATATTGCTACAGCGATTCCACGAGCATCCCTTGCCCGGAAGAAGGACAATCCTACTACGGACAGGATGGCCAGGTGATTGGCAATCAGGCACGCTATCAGGATAATGGTGACGGCACAATAACCGACCTGGTGACAGAATTGATGTGGCAGCAAGACCCTGGGAATAAAATGACTTATGACCAGGCGGTTGCGAGCGCATCCAGTCTGACATTGGGTGGGTACAACGATTGGCGCTTACCTACCATCAAAGAACTATATTCATTGATCGATTTCAGTGGCACCGACGTCAGTCGGTGTGTCGAAGAAGGCACTTGCACAGGTATTCCTTTCATCGATACCGATTACTTCGTCTTCGAGTATGGAAACACCTCCGCTGGTGAACGCACTATCGACTCGCAGTGGGCCACCAGCACAATCTATGGTGGCAGTGTCATGAACGGTAGCCAGGCCATGTTTGGGGTCAACTTCGCAGACGGACGAATCAAAGGGTATCCCACTGGCTCGACGCGTGGTGGCCAGGCTAAGACTTACTTTGTAATTTATGTACGCGGCAACACCAACTATGGAATCAACAACTTCGTCGACAACGGTGACCCTTCGTCAAGCTCAGGACAAGCTGGAACTGTTGGCGACTTGGCCACTGGCCTGACCTGGATGCAATCTGACAGCGGAAATTCTCTGGACTGGGAAGGCGCTTTGAACTACTGCTTCAGTCTCGAATATGGCGGTATCAGCGATTGGCGATTGCCCAATGCAAAAGAATTGCACAGCATCGTCGATTACTCTCGCTCACCAGACACAACCAACTCAGCGGCCATCGATCCTATCTTCAATGTCTCTATGATCACGAACGAAGCTGGTCAATCAGATTATCCAGCCTATTGGAGCAGCACCACACATACCAATGCTGATGGCTTTAGTCGTTCAGGTGTATACATCAACTTCGGTCGCTCGATGGGCTATATGAACGGCACCTGGATGGATGTCCATGGCGCCGGGGCACAACGGGCTGACCAAAAAAGTGGTGATCCTTCCAATTACCCAACAGGCCACGGCCCGCAGGGTGATGCCGTACGCATCTACAACTATGCCCGCTGTGTATCCGGCGGCACCACAGGAGAGGTTCTCACCGGCGGTGAAACCGATCCGAACGCTCTGGCCAGCTCGGAATTTGCAGGGATCCCTGCGGACTCAGGCCAATCCCAAGGGCCTGGACAAACTTCATCAACGGTCATTGGCCCAGGTCCCGGCGCTCAAGGCGCGCCTCCACAAGAAGCCATCGATGCTTGTTCAGCCTTGAGTGAAGGGGCAGCTTGCACCATCAATACTCCCCGAGGAACATTAGACGGCAGTTGTACGAACATACAAAGCACCTTGGCTTGCGTGCCCGCAGGCGGCCCTGGTGGTGCCCCTCCAACGGGCTCAGGACAAGGGCAACCATAGATTTTATACCCTTATCCCGTATCACTGGCCGGAGGCCCGCCTCTGGCGCGCACGACTCCCCTCTCCCTGAGGGAGAGGGGTTGGGGTGAGGGGAGAAAGGAGATCAGCATGAAGAAAATTTCCCTTACTATCCTAATCGTTTTGCTGAGCGTATCGATCCCGGCGTTTGCGTTAGTGGATAAGGCCGCTGGTCAGGAAGAACCTGGCACCGAAGACTACAACCTGTTCGTACTACTCCACACAACGACAGTCAACCTGGTGGACAATGCAGGGAACATCGTCCACTCCTGGGAAACCAACTACAAACCTGGCAATGTAGTGTATTTCCTGGAAAACGGTCAACTGCTTTACACTGGCGGAGCGCGTAATCGTACCTTCAGAGCAGACGGTGCAGGCGGCATCGTCCAGTTGATCGACTGGGATGGAAATGTCACTTGGGAGTATGAGTACTCCAGCAGCACACACTTGCAGCACCACGACGTCGAGATGCTGCCCAATGGCAACGTGCTGATGATCGCCTGGCAGTACAAGACTGAAGCTGAGGCCCTTGCCGCGGGTCGCGATCCATCGCTTTTGAAAGATGGCGAGTTGTGGCCGGGCAGTATCATCGAGGTGCAACCCACCGGGCCCACCACGGGCGATATCGTCTGGGAGTGGTATGCCTGGGACCATCTCATTCAGGATTATGATGCCACCAAGGACAACTTTGGCGTCGTTGCCGACCACCCCGAGCTGATCGACCTGAACTATGTCGGGTTTAACGCCGCCGATTGGTTCCACTCCAACGCCGTTGATTACAACGCAGAACTGGATCAGATCTTGCTGAGTGTCCACAGCTTCAGCGAAGTCTGGGTCATTGACCACAGCACAACCACTGCTGAAGCGGCTGGTCACACAGGTGGCAATAGCGGGGTGGGCGGTGACCTGCTCTATCGCTGGGGCAACCCCCAAACCTACGATGCAGGGACTGACGCCGATCAGCAGCTCTTTCACCAACACGACGCCGAGTGGATTGGGGCCGGGCTGCCTGGGGAGGGCAACATCTTGATCTTCAACAACGGCATGAGACGTCCGGATGGTAAATACTCATCGATCGTCGAGATAACGCCACCAGTGAACCCTGACGGCACCTACCCCCTTGCCGCGGGTTCCGCCTACAACCCCGACGAACCGGTCTGGATCTATACAGCCCCAAATCCCACCGACTTTTATGCTAAATCCATTTCGGGGGCCCAGCGGCTCCCCAACGGCAATACGTTGACTTGCAACGGAGGGGACTCATACCTCTTCGAGGTAACTTATTCAGGCCAATCGGTCTGGGAATACCAGATCCACGAGCCCGATCCCGTACGCAATGCCGTCTTCCGTGTTGAACGTTACTATTCTGACTACCCCGGTTTCGACGGCACCCCGCTTGATGACTCTCAATCGAACTAAATACATTGTAAACAAAGTAACTTGAAGTGGATCCTGTGTCACTTCGACTACGGAGCAGAAGCATCTTGAGCGGAAGCCCGAAGCAGTTCGGGAAGTAGTCGAAAGACGCTTCTGCTCCTCCGCTCAGTGAGATAATCGAGAATAACTTATTTTACAGTGTACTAAATATCTATCCGAAAATTACGCCGGAGGGCTGAGGCGGCGAATTGAGCTTACCGAAATGTTCTCGAAGCCCTCCGCTGGGTTCGAGAGCCTCAACCGGCTTATTTGTGATTTTAACGATCAATTTCCTCTCCAAACTGCGTAAGTTCTATAGGTTTTAATCGCTCTAGCTAGGAACAACACGAAAGCAAACCAACATGCACAGCAAAAAGCTTCTCCTGATCACGATTATCCTTTTCAGCACTCTAGCCTGTTCACTCCTGGCAGGCTTCACTGATCAAACAGCCGAGGCTACAAGCGAAGTTTCGGTCCCAGATGATTCTGGCGAAAACAATTTGCTATCCTCAGAGGAACAGCTCTCTTCGGAAGCACTATACTTTTTCTCCCCCATTCGTTCCACTGAAACTCACCTGATGAACGCCGAGGGTGTGGCCGTCTACACCTGGGGAAGCGACTACACTCCAGGCAATTCTGTGTATCTGCTGGAGAACGGCAACCTGCTGCAACCCGGCACGGTAAAAACAGGCGTTTTCGACGCCGGCGGATCCGGCGGTGTGGTGCAGGAGATCGCCCCCGACAATACTGTCGTCTGGGAATTCAGGTATGCTAACAACCAGGTGCAGCAGCACCACGATATCGAGCAACTCCCCAACGGCAACATCCTGATGATCGCATGGGAGTATAAGACTCGCGCCGAGGCCATCGCCGCCGGGCGCGATCCCAGCTTACTAAAAGATGGCGAACTCTGGCCGGATCACGTCATCGAGGTGGATCCCAACACCGATCAAATCGTCTGGGAGTGGCATGTCTGGGATCATCTCGTTCAGGATTATGATGCAACCAAAGGGAACTACGGCGTGGTAGCTGAACATCCTGAGTTGATCGATCTCAATCACACCGCCCGCGAGTCCAGTGCGGACTGGAACCACACCAACGCCATCGACTACAACGCTGTACTGGATCAGATCATGCTCAGCGTGCATGGGTTTAGCGAGATTTGGATCATTGATCACGACACAACCACCGAAGAAGCCGCCGGGCCCGCGGGCGACTTGCTCTATCGTTGGGGCAACCCTGAGGCCTATGACTCTGGAACCGAAGAGGATCGGCAGCTTTATGTTCAGCATGACGCCCAATGGATTCCCACCGATTACCCCGGTGGAGGCAATATCTTGGTGTTCAACAACGGGCACAAGGCCGCCCGTGTTTACTCCACCGTAGATGAGATTACTCCACCCTCAAACGAAGATGGCAGCTATAGCCTGACACCTGGCGCGGCATATGGCCCTGAGGCCCCCACCTGGACGTACCAGGCCGAAAATCCCCCCGACTTTTTCGCCGACCACATCTCTGGGGCGCAGCGTTTACCCAATGGCAATACGCTGATCTGCAGCGGCCCGAATGGCTTTTTCTTTGAGGTCACGCCAGCAGGCGAAATCGTTTGGAGCTATGATTTTGGCGATAATGTTTTTCGCGTAACACAATTCGCTGCCAATTACCCTGGATTGGCGAGCCTGAATCTAGAGCCTGGAGAAACACTCAAAGCTGAACCCCCGGAAGCAGGAGGCTCTCAAAGAAACAACGAACAACACCAAAGGGCGTTAGATGCCTGCAGAAGCTTGGTTGTAGGCGCGGCTTGTACTATCCAACATCCCAACAAGGAAGTCAGCGGCTCTTGTCAAATCAGGCAATCACAGCTTGTTTGCATTCCAGAGAGCAGACCTTAGACAGCCTTTCACTAATCCGCTATGATTACGCCTCATTCATCACCCTTGCGCATCTGAAAAGACATGGCCAGTGCCAAGCCGAGGCCAAATACCAAAATGACGACAACGCTCATCGTAACCAGTTGAATGGTTTGCCGGGCCACCTTATCTGCATCATCTAAATCGCGTGCGGCTTCTTCGCGGGCAATGCGATCGATATCTTCCGCGATGTAGGAAATTTCATCAACTAATTCGCGTATTTCAGAATGCAGTCTATCAATTTCTTGGTCAATTTCTACCACATCTAGAAATTCATTGTCGTAGAATTCCAGCTCATATGAGATCGTGGCAATCTCAGCCCGTGGCAGATCGGATTCTTGTACTTGGATGGCCAGATCGTGGTACCAAAGATTAACGGTTTCAGCCAACTTTGGATCACGGACGAGAAGATATTCTTCTTCATGAAAGCGCATTTTGCAAAGCGTGTAGTGCATCTCAAAATGGTTTCCATGAGAAGAGATGAGATTGTCCACATAGGCTGCGCGATTACGAAAATTGCCTTCAAGACCTGATTCGAGTGTGCCGCGTTTCTCGACATCCTGGATCAATAATTCGTAATTGGCCTCATAGCGGTTGACTTTCTCTTTTAATTGGTTGAGATTCTTTTCAATCTCTTCATCACCCAATACCTTGTGGTCTTTAACCAAATCCATCAGTTGGGCGATATCATCTTCCAGGTTGTCTGTAAACTCCTGGTGAGGAACAAGGTATTTTTCGGCAGCAGCTTCAAATCCTTCATGTTCCAATTGCAAAAGAAATTGTTCTTCAAGCTCAACAGCTCTAAGCAAATCGATCTCGATCCTTGCTGTCAGGCGCTCAATTTCAAATGTATGTTCGACCAATTCCTTATAATCAGCCCGAATTCGCCTCAGGCCAAACAAACTAAGAATAGAAACCATGGCGGCTAGGAATAACAGCAGCCCAAAATCAAATGCTAAGTTGCCAAGTACTCTCTTTACTAAACTAACCATGCTAATTACCTCACTTTGCTCTATTGACCTTGTAAATCTGGTTCCACAGAACCGCCATCCAATGCTTCAGCCCAAGAACTCATATATTGCGGTGTAATCAAGTTCACACCAGCCTCTTCGAATAGATCGCGAATATTCTGGTGAAGATTGGTTAAGATTTTCATTTTCTTTAGTTTGCTATCCGTGAAATCTATGAAGAAAATCAGCTGGTACTGCACATAAAAATCATCTAAGCTGGATTGGAGGACATTCGGGGCAGGATCGGAAAGAATTTCTGGGGTGCCCTCGACAGCCTTTTGCAGCAGATCTTGCACACGGCGCCAATCTTCTTGATAACTGACTGTAACGGACGTCTTCAGCAATGGTTTACTCGTCTTCAGGCTACTGACATTGACTACCTGGTTGCGTAATACTTTGCCATTCGGGATAGATACTTCTTCCCCTTGAGGGGTACGGATGCGCGTCACCAGGAGAGATTTTTCACCGACTCTGCCGCTCACATTGCCAATTTCTACAAAATCGCCAATACTAAAGGTGCGAGAAAACGTGAGCACCAAACCGGAAACCATATCCGTAATAATGTCACGCGCTCCAATTCCAGCCAGTAACGAGGTGATAACGACTGCTCCCTGTACTGTGACAGTTTGACTGCCAGGAATCTGTGAATACATATACAAGGCCGTGATCATGACAATTACTCCACGTACCATCTGAAAACTTGGTTGAGCCCAATCTCTATGAAACCTGGGGATTTCAATATCTCCAATTTCGATCTCAAGGAAGAAAAGCTTAACGGCGCCTATGATGAAATGTACTATTAGACCAACAGCAATCAAGAAAAGTAAGGTCGGAAGGAAGGCAATTAGAGCGTCTTTGAAAGCAATCAGTTTGTCTGTCGCTGAGGTAAATATGCTTTCCGCCACCCATTTTGTAGAAGGAAACAAATTCAACACCAGTGGAATATAGATGGCCATACCTACCAAAACTACAACCGTACTGGCAAAGCGACTCAGCCCCTTGAAAAGTTGAATAATTACATCATCCGACAAAATGACGCGGCCCTCACGCTTGATATTGCGAATTCGAGAGCCTTTCCAGGCCTCTATCGTATCCTCTGCCATATACGATCCCCGATAAACCGCCCTGATCACTGCAACGATGGCCAAGATGGGGATAAGAACCATTAGGAAGTCAAAAATAACCCTTTCATACATAAAAATACCTCCTTTGTGCAACTTATTTCATAATATCAATTATAAATCATAATTTACACCTTAATACTCCAAATTAGTAGGCTTCCTAGGTACTCTGAAGAAGTTTGTAGATTTGGGGGGTAAATGCTATGGATGTCACCCGAAGCACTTATCTCTGACAAGCCGCATACCAAATTAATAGCTCTTGAAATATAAATTTCTCTTACAATTTCTATAGGGGTGCTAAACACGATCTAAACAACTTCTGAACATCTCTGTGCTATCCTAAGACCACTTCACAAGCTTCATGTTTTTCAAACGAGTAAATGGAGAGTACTCCAAAGGAGGCCGTCATGAAGTACAAAGTCATTGTTCTAATGTCGATTATCGTTACATTAGCCTTGGCACAATTTGCCTGTTCCTTGCCAGGATTATCAGAGACCCCCGAGGTGGATACTCCACCCGAGGATCAAACCGTTCAACAACCTGATACAAGTGAGCCTGAGATCGAACTTCCCCCAGAACAACAGGATGAACCGGAAGAACCTGACATTCCAGAGCCAGAGGAACCTAATCAACCAGTTCAGCCTTCCCAGCCCCAGAACGGAGTTCAATGTAGCGAGGGCTTCATCGCCAACGCCGATGTCACCAACGGCCAGCAGTTCCAGCCAGATGAGGTCTTTCAGGTCAATTGGACCATCGAGAATACCGGCGACTGCACCTGGAAGCCGCAATACAAATTGAAGATGCTGGGAGGCGATATCAGTGTTTCAGAGGAAATTCTTTCTATTTCTACGCCGGTAGCGCCGGGGCACACGACAACGCTATCTGTCGAAATGCAGGCCCCCGCTCAACCGGGTGCTTATGTCTCCGCATGGAAGATGGTTGATGCACAGGGTCATGTTTTTGGGATGGACGCTCCGCCGAATAGCCCGCTGAGAGTTGCAATCAAAGTCATTCCCAGCGGCGGCAACACCCCGGCCCCAACCCCTGAACCGGAAAACAATCCCGAGGCGCAGATAACGGGTACCGAACTGACTCTGTTGGATGGGCAATGCTTCGATCTCAACAACGGTCAGGAAGTAGATTGCAGCGACTCGGCGGCAGACATCATGTACCAGTTCAACCCTGTGACGAGCGGAAAATTTCATGGAGAGAATAATACCGAACTGGCAACAAACCGTGATGACGAGCCCGACAAAGCTACCTGTGAAGCTGAAATCTATATTCCGATTGCACACTCTGCCCTGGAAGATAAGTACTTCTGCTTCCAGATCAGCAATATCGTCAACACGACCTACGGTTGGATTCGGGTTGAGCGTTTCGACCAGGATGGCGTCACCTTCGATTTCATGACCTTCGAGGTTGATCCACCCCAGATGCAGCCCATCAATCCCAATGCTCTCTTCGTCGAGAGCCAGGGCGATCAGGTCACCATGCTCCCTGGGGAGTGCTTCGATGTGCAATACGGAAATCTCAATGAGAGCTGCAGCGGCACCTTCGCTGGGTTCCTATACAGGGAAATGACCCGCAATACCCTCACAGTGATGCAGATCTCACCAAATGAAGTTCTCTTCTCCGCTGCCATGGCCAGCGAGCCAGCCAAGTCTGACTGCGAGAATGCCTCGTACAACCAGGCTGCCATCTGGCCCATTTCTGAAACTGATTACTATTGCTATCAGTTCACGCCTGGTACGGGCACCTATTATGGCTGGCTGCGCCCGACTCATTTCGATACCAATGGCCTGACCTTCGATTACCTGACCTGGAAGGCGACGCCTTGACCAACGAAAAATAGACCCTAAAGGTTTTTGGAAACCTTTAGGGTCTGGGAAATAATTAGGTACAATAACAATATGACCAAAACCATTCTCGTCGTAGACGACAAAGCCAATGTGCGCACGCTGCTAAGAGAATATCTCACCGAAGAGGGCTTCCAGGTTGCCACCGCCGAGAACGGCCGAGAAGCCCTCTTTGTGGCGCGGCATGAAAAGCCTGATTTGATCATCCTCGATATCATGATGCCTGAGATGGGCGGCTACGATTTCATGCGCCACTATCGAAAAGAGAGCGATACGCCCATCATCATGCTGACTGCCAAATTGGAAGAGACCGACAAAGTGCTGGGCCTGGAGTTGGGCGCTGACGACTATGTCACTAAGCCCTTTGGCATGAAAGAAATGGTGGCCCGCATTCGGGCGGTGTTGCGGCGTACCAGTCAGGTCGCGCCACCAGCTAATATCCTGCGCGGAGGCGGGATCACCATCAACCAGGATGAACACACCGTAAAGGTCGGGGATCAATTTGTCGATCTGACCCCCTCGGAGTTCGATCTGCTGGGGGTGCTGATGTCCGCCCCGGGACGCGTCTTCTCCCGTCTGGATCTACTGGAAAGCTTGCAGGGTACGGCTTTCGAGGGCGTTGAGCGCACTATAGATGTGCACATCCGGAACCTACGTACGAAAATCGAGACCGACCCCAGCAACCCGCAGCGCATCGAGACGGTCTTTGGTGTAGGGTATCGCTTTCAACCAGTGACCAGTGATCAGTAAACGGTAATCAGTTTACTGATCACTGGTCACTGCTTACTGTTTACTGAAAACTGACTACTGCAAACTGAACCATGCGTTCCCTAGCCCCCAAGCTACTCCTGGCCTTCCTGGCCGTCAGCCTGACTGTGGCATTGTTGGCTGCGGCCATCACGCGTTACACCACGCAGAAAGATTTCGAAGCGTTGGTGCTGAGCAACGCGCAGAATAATTTCATGGATCGGGCGACAACGTACTACGAGGCGACTGGCTCGTGGCGCGGCTTCTTTGAATCAATTATCCGCCGCCAGAATCCACAGGGCGGACAACAAGGACAACTTCAGCAACCTGTAGGGGAAATTCAGAATCCACCTCTGGGACAACTTCCTGCAGGGCAGCAACCGCGCCAACCAGGGGATGCGCCACCCCAGCAGCAGCAACCGCCTCCACAACAACCCGCTCAACTACCGCAGCAACAAACTGAACCTGGCAATCCGACGGGCACGCAACCGCTGACCTTTGCTCTCATAAACACACAAGGCCGGGTGGTTGTACCTGCTGGGAAGTACCATTTGGGAGATTTTGTGCCAACTGAAGATATCGACGGAACGATCATTGAAATCGAGGGAGAAACTATAGGTATCGTAATCCCTACAGGCGATATCCCATCCATGGCACAGCGCGAAGAGCTATTCCTAGCGCGCACCAACCAATCGCTGCTCTATGCCACCCTCGGGGCTATGGCCATTGCTTTAGTGATCAGCTTGGTGCTCACCCGCGGACTGACCCGTCCTTTGCGCGAACTGACCTCTGCTATCCGTCACACTGCCAAAGGAGAGTTTGGTCGACAGGTCAAGGTGCACTCCAAAGATGAGATCGGCCAACTGGCGCGTGACTTCAACCAGATGAGCGCTGACCTGGCCCATCTCAGTGAGCAGCGCCGTCAGATGACGGCCGACATTGCCCACGATCTGCGCACCCCACTGACGGTCATCGCCGGGTACATCGAGTCTATGCGCGATGGCGTACTCAAGCCAACCCCCGAGCGGCTGGAAACAATGCATAAGGAAGTGCATCACCTGCAGCGCCTAGTCGACGACCTGCGCACACTCTCGTTGGCCGAAGCTGGGGAACTCTCGCTCAACCGCGCCCCGATTGCCCCGCTCGGGTTGCTAGAGCAGGTTAAGGCAGCTTATCAACACGCTGCTGGCAAAAAAGGCATCGAACTCACCATCCAGGCAGACCCTGACCTGCCGCGCATCAACGCCGATCCTGACCGCATGATGCAGGTATTGGGCAATCTGGTCAGCAATGCTTTGCGCTACACGCCAGAGGGAGGGGTAATTTCAGTTAGCGGTCAACAGTCGGTAGTCAGTGGTCAGCCATCGGTCAAGTTTTGCGTGGCCGATACTGGATCCGGCATAAACCCAGCAGATATCTCGCGGATTTTCGACCGCTTTTACCGCGTGGATGACGCCCGCAACGGCGAGGGCGGTGAGACTGGGTTGGGGCTAGCGATTGCCAAGTCGATTGTCGAGATGCACGGGGGGCTGATTGGGGTTGAGAGTGAGTGGGGCAGAGGAACGCGTTTCACAATTGAACTGCCGGGATAACTCCCTGGTCCAAGGTACACGGTGAAGTCCCGAGCAGCACGTCACACCACCCAGGACTTTTCGAGTTAATAGTAACTGTTTACTGGTTACTGATTACTGTCTACTGATACAAGCACCGCCCTCACAGCTAATCGCCAATCATACTCTCCGCTGGACGCATTGAAACCCTGGCACGTGATCAGCGTCAACACGTCGTAGTCATCGTGCGGTAGGGCGCGCAGGTCATCAGAGCGCACTTGCATTACATCACGCACCTCGTAAGTGTAAACTTTCCCCCAGGCATTGATGAAAAGTTGATCACCGAAATGCAACATGTGCAGATCAACGAATGGCCCTGGTTGATTGTTCGCATCCCAGACGTGGGCGGTGATGGCGGTGTTGCCTGCCCAGGTAGGGAAGGCGGTGCCCTCAAGATAGCCAGCGGACTCTCCAAGCCAATTTACATTCCAGCCCTCCCCTGTCAGTGGAATTCCAACGATGGGCAGTTCCACCCCCAACGATGGTATCTCCAATCTCAAACCCCCTGTCTCCGAGTAGATTAGCTCAGCAGGTTGCTCTTCGAGCAATGTCACCACACCAGGTGTGAAACCGGTATCTGGCAGCTGCAGCGTCCCCAGGCCAAAGAGCGAGAGTTTGCTGGTCTGCCCACAGACATGACCCGCCGGGCCACCCACAACATCCAGCGGGGTGAACACGCTGGCTTCGTTGTGCTGATGAAAGAGCTGTTTCCCCACCGTACCCCCCATCGTCGGCCGGATGCAAACCTTGATTGACTTGGGAAGCTGTGTCACATTCTGACCATTACAAATCAACTTTACGTCATAAACCTGATCGCCCAGCTTGAAGTTACCGCTGGAACTTTCTTCGATGACCAGTTGACAGGCCTCATCAACGGTGCCCGCGGGGAGTACTACCTTCCCAAAATCGCAGTTATACGTACCCCCCGATTCCCCTACTCCAAAACTGCATCCGGAGCTATCGTCACTGCCGGCATCAGCAGCGTCATCGCCGCCTTCGTCTGATGAGGGAGGTGGGCTGGTATTCTCATAATAATAGATCTTCCCATCGTCAGCCCCAATGAAGGCATCCTTATCCCCATCCCCGTCTATATCTGCGAAGCTGGGTTTGCTTGCGCTCCCCACATCCACCCCATCAAAGGGGTTATCAGCGCCGGTTTGCTGGGTGAAGACTGGAGCTAGATTGGTACCGGTATTCTTATAGTAATAGATCGTACCGTCAAATGCCCCGATGAAGGCATCCTCATCGCCATCTCGATCCACATCTACGAAAGTTGGAGCGCTGCTAAACCCCACATCTGCGCCGTCGAAGGGGTTATCGCCGCCGGTCTGTTGGGTAAAGACTGGGGCCAGGTTCGTACCGGTGTTCTTATAGTAATAGATCTTTCCGTCAAATGCCCCAATGAAGGCATCCTTATCCCCATCCCCGTCCACGTCCACGAAGGTTGGCGCGCTATCGTCACCCACATCCACGCCGTCGAAGGGATTGTCGCCGCCGGTTTGTTGGGTAAAGACTGGGGCCAGGTTTGTACCGGTGTTCTTATAATAGAGTATTTTTCCATTCCCAGCCCCGATGAAGGCGTCCATATCGCCATCTCCATCCACATTCACAAAACAGGGGACGCTGTTTGTTCCCGTACTCACGCTATCTAAAGGATTGTCGGCGCCAGTTTGTTGGGTAAATTTGGGGGCTAGATTTGTGCCGGTATTTTTATAATAGAGAACAGAGCCACCATATTCTCCAATGAAGGCATCCATATCGCCATCCCCATCAATGTCCACGAATCTGGGAGAACTGGAATTTCCTACATCCACGCCGTTGAAGGGATTGTCTATGCCCGTCCGTTCGGCAAACGTGACATCCGCGGAGTAAGCCGGGCTGAGGGGAACCAGCAACATCGAGGCAGCTAACAACATTGATGCAGCGGCCTTCATTATTCGGCGGAGTTCTCTCCTGGAGCGAGAGCCCCAGCCGCGGCGGAAGTGCAGCGCACGTAGTCGAGAGAGAATGTAAGCCAGGCGAGATTTCAGCCATTGGATGCGCAACCAGATGAACAAAAAATCCGAACGATTGCTCTCTTCAGATGACTTTTGGGCGTTATTCATCTGGGGGACCGCGGTTGACTGTGAACCCATTTGATCTACCATGCTGGTGACTCCGTATGATGATTCCATTTCTATGAAATGCACGTAGATTGAACACTGTTAGGCGATAAAATTTTGAGCACACAATTATTCAAGTGCATAAATCAAAAGATATTCCATGCCCAATTTTGGTTGATAGCTTATGTGAGTGTATCGGGGGTAGAAGTGGGAGTCTATAAAACCGACGTAAATATTAACTAACCATGTTGAGGATGAACAATCGCTAGCAGCAGATATCTGAGTTCACCCCAAGCGCGGCCCCAGACTTGTGAAGGTATGGTATTACACACTCAGAAAAAGATTCAGGTCAGGCAGGGGCTGTGTTACTGATCTCCCATGGTTGGATGGGTATTTGGTATTTTAAGGCCGATCTTTTGTTTCGGTGTTTTGCAATGCGAGAAAATCTATCGGAGCAGAAAATTTTTCTGGATTTTTCTTGATCTCCTGGAATACTGGGTCGGCATTGGGGTAGTCGATAGAGACGAAACGGCAAATTTCATCGGATTTGAAACCCAGCGCCATCGGACGGTGCACGTCTGGGAGCACGGCAATATCGTAAAGTTCGCTTATCAGGCCCTCGACTTTGAGCCAATGAGCCACGCTGCCGCTCGTCATGTCGATCACCGCCAGTCCACAGATAGCATCGCTCTCATTCGCAGTCAGTCGATCCTCCAGGCTAAGACCTTCAAAAGCTTTGACCCGCCGAGGTTTGGAGAGACCGACAATGGCATAGTTTTTATGGAAAGCCAGCCCGCGGGCAAATCCCGGGCAGAATATAACCGGCTCAAAACGCCCCGCTCTCAGATCTACGTAACCCAGATCGCCGCTGCCAGCGTTGAGCAACCAGAGTTTATCATGATGCCATCGTGGGGAGTGAGGCATTGAAAGGTTATCAAGCAGGACTTCGTTGGTTTGGACATCAATCAGAATCCCCCCTTTTTCGCGTTGTTTCCGCCAGCCGTGTTGCAAATCAGAGCGGGAAACCGCCGTGACGTAGCGGGGCTGTCCGCCTACGATCGCCAAGCCATTGAGATGGCAACGGTCTTCAGGGGCCAGACTAGAAATGAAAGGGGGCTGCCAAATCGGTTTGAAACTATAGCGTTCGCTGATTGTCGCTAGGCAGCTATAAAGTGTATTGACAAACACCAAGCGGTCACCCTTCATATCCAGACGTACATCATGCACATCAACATCACCGGTAGTGTAGCTACGGCGGGGAACGTACAAGGCATCGTAGCCGTTATGGTTCGCATCCGGTGGCAGGGCATTGTCGAACTGCCAGATCTGGTAGCGGCAACCCACATACAGGCGATCAGATTCGGCGAACAACCCCATCGGGCGATCGAGAAGTCGTTCAAAGGCAGAAAGTGCTCCATTTTGCTTGACGCCCAGCATAAACAGGCGGTTCGTCTGGTACGTGGTGAAGGCCAAGCTGACGCGCTCTTCTAAGAGCCATCCTAAAAAGTCAGGCGAACAGATAATTTCGATGGGATGGGAAATGGCGTTCATATCTGCTTTTATTCTACCGCAACCAATCGATCGATGGTCTAACTCTTCGCACGGCTCTCTCGGAATCGCCGTGGAAGTTGGCAGATTTGGGGGTATGGGGCGTGCTCTGCACACCCCATACCCCCAAATCTGGAGTTCATTACGGGAATTCCCAGAGACCCCTTATCATCGTGTAGTAAAACGCGCTCAAAAACACTCCAGGGCTCGCCGCTACAAGTGCTATAATCCCCAGCATGCTCCCACTGGAAGAAGTCCTCTCCCAAGCCTGTGACGCCCGCTCAAGTTTATCAGACGGCCGAAGTCTTAGATTGTTCAACGGTTTTTATGAGGGCTGCCCAGACCTGGTCGTCGACCTCTATGGCACAACCTTGGTGCTATTCAACTATGGGGAATCAGTGGACATTTTAGGCAAGGCACAAGCAATATTGCTCGAGAGGCTACCTTGGATCGATTGCGTGGTTCATAAGACTCGCTCGGCGCGTGATCCTGCTCGAAGGAGAGGAGTACTTGCCCTTGGCGATTCGCCAACCGAAAAAACCCGCGAGCACGGAGTCTGGTACGCTCTCGACCTGTTGATGCAACAAGATGCCAGCTTCTATTTGGATACACGAAACCTGCGGCGCTGGCTGATCGATAACGCGGGAGGCCCTGCCCTGAGCGAAGCCGATGGGCCTGTCCTGAGCCATGTCGAAGGGCCTGTCCTGAGTTCTATCGAAGGATGGCGCGTCCTGAATACTTTTGCGTATACTGGCAGCTTGGGAGTAGCCTCCCTGGCGGGAGGTGCGGAGTACGTCTTGCAAACCGATCTCAAGCGTAAGTTCCTGGAATTAGCCCGCACAAGCGGCATACTCAACCGACTGGACATCGGCAAAATGAAATTGAAGGCCAACGATTTCTTCAGCATAGTATCCCAACTCAAGCGCAAAGGAGAGCTGTTCGACTGCGTGATCCTCGACCCACCCTTCTTTTCCAGCACGAAGAAAGGATCGGTTGACCTGGTCAATGAAAGCACGCGCCTGATCAATAAAGTGCGTCCACTGGTAAGCGATGGTGGCTACCTGGTGGCGATCAACAACGCCCTATTCTTGAGCGGAAAAGATTATTTTGCTTCCCTTGAAACACTATGTGCCGATGGGTATCTATCCATCGAATCCTTGATCACGGTACCTGAAGATATCACTGGTTACCCAGAAACGATCGTTAATGCGCCACCCACCGATCCAGCACCCTTCAACCACCCCACCAAGATCGCTATTTTGAAAGTGCGGAGAAAGATTTCAATACCAGACCAAAAAGGTTTGACAACCCTTTAGTGCCCAAAATATATCCACATGATATCAACAAACAATCACTGGTTCGCCAAGCGAACCAACTTTTATTACGGCTGGATCATCCTGCCCATCTCCACCCTGGCGGCATTCTTCACCAGCCCCGGCCAGACCTACATGGTCTCTGTCTTCAATCCGTCGCTAAGAGCAGCACTTGACCTCAGCTTGAGCCAGCTTACCGGTGCCTATATGCTCGGAACTGTGCTAGCCTCCCTGCCCCAATCGTATATCGGTCAGTGGGCTGATCGCGTAGGCATCCGCAAGATGCTCTTCTTGATCATCAGTCTGGTCAGCCTGGCCTGTGTTTTCATCTCGCAGGTTAGAAGTCTGCCGATGCTTTTCTTCGCCTTCCTCTTCTTGCGCATGTTCGGACAGGGAGCTTTGGAACTGCTTTCGGTTAATATGCTACCGATGTGGTTTCGGGACAAGCTGGGCACTGTATCGGGGATCAAAAATGTGGCCCTCAATCTGATGATCGGCCTGGTGCCCATAGGGATATTAGCCCTGATCAGCCAGATCGGTTGGCGGACCACATATCTACTGGCTGGAGTCACGGTGTTCGCGGTCTTAATGCCATTGGTCTACATCTTCTACATCAATCGCCCCGAGGAAATTGGGCAGAACATCGATGGGGATAGCCCCATAAAATCGAACCAAGCTGCATCCGGTAAACTATCCCAGAACGAACTCACGCTCAAAGCTGCCCTGCACACACGCGCTTATTGGATCTTGACCCTATCCTGGTTCGCTTGGGCCGCGATCGCCACGGCGATCACCTTCAATTTGCTGCCCATCTTCACCGCCAAAGGCCTCACCGAACAGCAAGCCGCCGCCAGCTATACCATCCTAATGGTGGCTTCAGCCATCTTCCAGATCATAGGTGGCCTAATTGCTGACCGGGTGCAACTTCGCTGGATGGCCTTCGGTGCACTAGGGTTGTACGGCGTAGCTGTTGGCACACTGCTCTACGTTCCGGTTGGCTCTGTTGTTTTGGTGTATACCATCATCCTGGGCATGGCGCAGGGTCTTTTCGGCGGGCTGGGCAATACCGTCTGGGTGCGCTATTTCGGGCGCGAGCACCTGGGCAAGATCCGCGGCAGCGTCTGGACCGCAGCCGTCGCAGGAAGCAGCATCGGCCCTTTCCTGATGGGTGTGTCTTACGATCAAAGTGGAGATTTTTTCATCTCCTTGTTCGTCATCGCCATAATCCTGTTTGGTCTGTCCATCGCTGGGCTTTGGGCTACTCCCCCGAGATTGAATAAAGATATAATTTGAAGATCAGAATTCAGCATATTTTTGAGGAAACATGGAGAGCTGGAAAATCTAGAATTTCTGTAATAGGTAAGAAGAACTTGAACAAATCTGTTTTCCTAGGTGCCTACTTTCCTCATAAATAAACGGAGAATGCACATGTACACCAACAAAACACTACGTTACGGCATGTTCGGCTCGTTGTACCTCACCCAGGGCACGATCCTAAGTTACTTCACTGCCCTAAATGCGCTTTATTTCCTATCGCGGGGCCTGTCGATGACCGATGTAGGCATCTTTGCCTCCATCGCCCTGCTCCCATTCGTGCTCAAGATCTTCCTAGGAATGCTCAGCGATCGCGTCAACCTTTTTGGCATGGGCCACCGCAAACCTTATATCCTAGTAGGTTTGCTAATTCAGGTTATCTGCCTGATTCTGGTTTCGTTCGTCGATCCTGCAGAATATTACTGGGGCTTTGTTGCCCTGGCATTCATTCTCCAAATGGGTATGGCGCTCTATGACACCTGTACCGATGGATTAGCATTAGACACGACGCCTCCCGAAGAACAAGGTACCATTCAGGGATTCATGGTCGGCGGGCGCGCTCTAGCTGTGGTGGTGACGGCCTCCGTGGTGGGGCTATTAGCCGAGCACGTCTCCTGGGCGGCAGTATTCTGGACTCTGGCAGCGATTACCTTAATACCCATCCCCCTGGTACTTGGGGTCAAGGAGGAAGAACGTCTCGCAGGAGAAGAATTCGATTGGAGCGCTTTTTCGGCCTTCAAACAAAAGACCGTCATCTTCTTAGCGCTGTTGGGATTCTTGTTCTTCTTCATCATCCAGGGAGCCAACCCATTGGTAAATGCCTTCTTGCAAACCGACTTCGGCATCTCTTTGAGCATGGCAGGATACTTCACAACTGTTTGGGGAGTCGGTGTAGTTCTAGGTGGTGCAATTGGCGGCCGTCTCTATGGACGTATTGGGATGAAGAACGCCACTTTACTGGCGATGGGTGTCGGTTTGGTTGGGATCCTGCTATTGGCCTTCATCAACGGTCCAGCCATGGCCTGGCCATTAGTGGCCATGTATGGTTTGGCTTACGGCACCCAGCAGACCGTTTTCTTTGCTCTGGCGATGAAATACACTGAGAAGCGCATCGCCGCTTCGATGTTCTCGATCCTAATGGCGGTGACCAATGTGGCTCAAGGTGCGGGAATGGCCATCAGTGGTATCTCCGCCGACGCAGTCGGTTTCCGCTGGACGTTTGCAATACTTGCGTTGCTGAATATCCTGGCGTTACCTCTGCTGCCAGCGATCTTTGGGAAGAAACATCTCGCCGAATCTTGACTCACTGCCATCATTCGGTATAATCGCAACATTCCGATCTCGAAAAGATCTGCACGGAGACAAGTAATCGCCCAACCTTTCAGAGAGCCGCCGGTCGGTGTGAGGCGGCAGGCCAAACGATGAAATCCCCTCCGTCCCCCATCTTGGGGAATCGCTTCTGAAGAGTCAAAAGATTACGGGGTAATCTTTTTTACAGCAGTTTTTGCGATGCAAAAATTGCCAAACCAAAAGGACGGAGTACTTTTGGCTGAAGGAAGCCGGGTTCGCCCGTTAGAGCGAGTTTGAGTTCGCCCTCACCCCTTTCCTCTCCCAGAGGGAGAGGGGGAAGAGCGGAGAAAGCAGGTGGCACCACGAGCGCCCCCCTCGTCCTGCACGGAGAGGGGGGCTATTATTTTGGAGCTACGCTCAAAATAATAGCATAACAGTTTTGAAACGAATTTCAAAACTGCACGGGCATAGAGTGTTTAAATCAATATACTCTATCGCCGCTCATTGTGGAATAGGCCTCGGCCTAAATCCAATCCCAACCACAATGTGCCGGAGGTGCAAAATGTTAGACATCAACTTGATCCGCGAAAACCCTAGCATCGTACGGGAGGCGCTGAAGAAGCGCCAGGAAGACCCTGCACCCGTCGAACAGGTGCTTGAATTGGACGCGCAGCGCCGTGATCTGATTCAAGAAGTGGAAGCTCTCAAAGCAGAGCGCAACAAAGTCTCAAAAGAGATCGGAAAGATGAAGGATGCCGATGAGCGGCAGTCCAAGATCGAGGCGATGCGCGCTGTAGGAGATAAGATCAGCCACATCGACGAAAAATTGCGGGAGGTGCAGGCATCGCTGGATGCCGGCATGTCCACGCTGCCCAACATACCGGACGAGCGGACTCCCCTAGGGCTGGATGAAAGCGAGAACGTGGTCCTGAAAACCTCGGGCGAGATTCCCGAATTTGACTTCGAACCCAAGCCTCACTGGGACCTTGGGCCCGCGCTGGGTATCCTGGATTTCGAGCGCGGCGTCAAGATCACAGGCTCGCGCTTCTACGTACTCAGTGGCGCGGGTGCCCGCCTGCAGCGAGCGCTGATCGCCTTCATGCTCGACCTGCATATCAAACAGGGCTACACCGAGAAATATACTCCCTTCATGGTGCGCACAGATACGGTCTTTGGCGCCGGGCAACTTCCAAAGTTCGCCGACAACTTGTACAAAGACCACGAGGAAGACCTGTACTTCGTGCCCACAGCCGAAGTACCGCTGACCGGCTACCACATGGATGAGATCATCCCTGAAGAAGATCTGCCGCTTTACTACACCGCTTACACGCCCTGCTTCCGTCGAGAAAAAATGAGCGCCGGACGCGATGTGCGCGGCATCAAACGCGGCCACCAATTCGACAAGGTCGAGATGTACATGTTCACAAAGCCTGAAGATTCGCCTGTGGCTTTCGAGAAGATGTTCGCCGATGCCGAAGAAACTGCCGAACTGCTTGGGCTGCCTTATCGCACACACCAGCTCTGCACCGGTGACCTGGGCTTTGGGGCTAGCATCACATTCGACCTCGAGGTTTGGGCCGCAGGCTGTGGAGAGTGGCTGGAAGCTTCCTCCGTCTCGAACGTGACCGACTTCCAGGCGCGCCGGGCTAACATTCGTTACCGGCCTGAAGAGGGTGGAAAGCCTCGCTTATTGCACACCCTCAACGGGTCCGGATTGGGGCTGCCACGCGTGATGATTGCCATTATCGAGAACTACCAACAGGCTGACGGCTCCGTGGTCATCCCCGAGGTCCTTCGCCACTGGATGGGCGGTATCGAGGTGATTGAGCCGGTATAATAGCAACTCCAGATCGAAGTTTTCGTATACAATATAAATTGGACTTACGCAGTCCAACGAGAATATGGCTGGATAGGGGGTGGGGGCGTAGCCCCCACCCCCTATCCAGCCCAATCCGCTTCAAGTGCGTAACTCCTGATAAAAATAAATCATCAGACCCTAAAAGGATTCCAAAATCCTCTAGGGTCTTAATGCCCAAGGAGAAATAATGCCCGCCTGGCTAGAAACAACATCTTTAGTGCTTATCATCCTAACCATGACAGTGGGTCAATTAGGCCTGATCGTTCCCATTTTCCCAGGCAATGTCGTCATTTGGAGCGCGGCTCTGCTATATGGTATCGTGTTTGGGTTTGGCAACCTTGGTGGCGTGTTGTTCGCGTTGATCACGCTGCTGATGCTGGTTGCCGTCGGCGCGGACAACGTGCTGATGGGGGCCAAAGCCCGTGAGAAGGGCGCCTCTTGGAGTTCGATCATCGCCGCACTGGTTGCGGGTGTGATCTTTACCTTTGTGTTTCCCCCTATCGGTGGCATCATCGCTGCCCCCTTGATCCTTTACCTGATGGAATTCCGCCGTCTGGGCGACAGTAAAGCAGCCACAGAGGTGGTCCGCGGATTGCTGTTGGGTTTAGGAATGTCTTTTTTGGCACGCTTCGCCTTGGGGTTGATCATGATCGGGGTTTGGGCCGCTTGGGCATTCATCGGGTAACAAAAAAACGGCCTCATGGCCGTCTATAAATCATCCAGAATGAGTAGAGACGCCCCGGTGGGGCGTCTCTACTCATTCTGGATGATAAAACGTCATCCCCACCCCCATTCGTTCGAAACCCTGCTCGATCCAATGCTGAACCAAAATGGAACCACGTTCCCAAACTTCGAACATCACGGGGATGGCACGCGTATCCTCAATCAGAGCTAAGGCTCTAGCAGCTTCCCCTTGTTGGCGTTGTCCCCCCTTTTCCAAGATTTCAATTAATGCCGGAACCGCTGCCTCTCCCTGTGCAATGAGCGCATCCCCTGCCAGACGTGAGAGCAGACGATCTGTGTCATCAAGGGCGGTGATAAGCGCTGGGATCGCTTCTGGAGTGGGTTGCTCTTTCAATGCCAGGGCAGCACATTGACGAACTGCAACATCTGCGTCTTGAAGAGACTCTAGGAGCAAAGTTGATGCCCGAGGGTCCGCGATCAGCGCCAAAGTACGCGTGAGCCACCAGCGGAGGTCTGTATTTTCAGAGGCGAGTAGTGATTCCAATGCTGGTAGCGCCTCACTGCCGAAAGCAGCGATCTCTATCGCAGCAGCTTCAGCCAAGGCATCATCCCCACTGGTCAGTTTGGAAATTATGGGTTGTAGATTAGGCATACCCAGTGCGTAGGAAGCGACCCGCGTTGGCGATTAAAGGAAATCAATCTGTAGTTGCCCAACCGTGTTGGGCAACTACCCGAAAATCATTTCTCTGGTGGGGGAATGGGAAGATCGTCTTTAGCGGTCTCAACCCACTTATCACCTTCATCGATCAACATGACTGGGATGTCATCGCGAACAGGGTACTTGCGCCCACAGTCCTGGCAAATGAACCAGGTTTCTTTGTAGTATTCCAGTAATCCTTCTGTGTCCCGCACGCAGGCAGGGCAGCGTAAAATTTCAATGAGTTCTTGGCTGACCATTTGATTCTCCTTCAATAATTAATTCCCCGGAAACTTTAATTTTCCGGGGAATAGTTATTATACATCCTCGAAGCGGATATTGATATTGGTTGTGCCGTTGCCTAGATCGACACCTTGAACAACAATGGCTTCGCCGTTTTCATGGCCATCGAAGACCATGCTAAACGTGGTTTCGGTAATGGCAGTATTAAGCGTACGTTCAGTCAAGCCCAGCGCAGTAAGCGCATCGCGGTAGAACTGGATTGAATCTTCAACGTTCAAGCTGGTAGCAAAATTGACCTGATCACCGCCACCGGTGAAGTTCTGCACATCTGCAGGAAGCGGAAACTCCGTATCATAGTCCTGAGCTTCAGCATCTGCTTCGGTGGTGTCTTCCGCTTCTTCTTCAGCGTCAGCCGCGTCAATATCATCAGAATGGCTGTCTTCACCCTCTTCTTCTGAATCTGAATGACTCTCTCCAGCATCAGTATCTTCTTGGTCGGTATCCGGATCGGATTCCGCTGCAGGCGCTTCAGGTGCGTCAACAGCCTCCTCGGCAGCTCCAACCAATGAACATGCCAGGCTGGCAATCAATAGCGTTACCATTAATAGAAGTAAGGTTTGTTTTCGTTTCATATTTTTTCCTTTGGCAATGGATACGGATAAGAGATTTGGTCAGCGGCAAGCTTCCCGCCAGGAATCCAGGTCCCAATTCTTTACCAAAAAATCAAAATCCATGGCGTTGGCGGAAGGACAAAACTCATCGCTGCGGTGTTCATATTCTACCCCAAAAACCGCTTTTCCAGCTTGTATGAATGGATTCAAGAGTTCGCACTCAGCATAGAAAAAGCATTCCTCATTGAGTGCCCAATCAAAATGATCTACTGAATCTGGGATTTGTTCCAAATTGTTTTTCAGACCGATGGACAACCCGCGGGTGTGGGCAGCTTCAGCTAACCAGATATTGTATTCAAGTTGATCCTGATACTCGAGCGGAAACCCGCTCTGGTTGGTGTACCCATCGACATTGTCTGGCTCGACACCATCACACCCTTTGGCAACGGCGAGATCCAAACGCGCTGTGATGATCGAAGCTAACAGATCTTCCCTACGGATATCCAACCATTTCTCATCTGGCCAACCTTCGAGTTCTCTGCCAAGGATCTCTGGTGGAAATTCACCCGCATCTTCGCGCCAATCTTCCCAACTCCCGGCGCTGAAGTAGCAGATCACAACTCGTCCAGCAGCGTGCAGCTCATCGATCACGCGCTGAGGTGCATCGAAGAGGTCGATATCGTACATCGCTACATCGAAGGATGTATCGATCTCACCACTTAACTGCCACTGCCAAGAAGTTTCTGGAGCAGGCTGCCACCAATCATGATTCTGATATGCATTTGTCGCAGCTACGGTTGAGATTGATTCTGCGGGAATTTCTTCGACCGAAGAGACGGAAGAGCAAGCCACGAAGAGCATTGGGAATGCTAGACATATTGCCATAAAAACATCAAGACACGAATTGCCCCCTTTCTGTTTTCGTGTCTTCGTGGTGAGTCTTCTTGTTTTTAGCAGCCCGAGTACCCTGAACATGTTAGGGTCATTGAAAAGTGATCGTTTCGATGCGGATATTTTCTTCTCCCACCAGGGCATGCAATTCAGAGATCAAGTCGGGGTTCAGATGAGTTGAGTAATTAGGAAAGTCCAGCAGGTAGCCGCGCCCATCCTCGAAGATATGAAAAGCGAAGCGATCCACACCAGGGTAGCTGATCAGCTTTCCAAAAATGCGGCGCATTAATAAACTATCACGGATGCGGCCCAATGAAGGTCTCATAATGACCGTGACCATGTGGACGTCGTCACCATCCAATTTGGGCAGGGGCTGGATCGCCGGAAGAGGCGGTTCAGCAATCACATCCTTGAGATCGGGATCGGATGAAGCTGAATCCAGCGCGGTTTCTTCCTCGATGACTTCCTGCAACTGCTGTAACTGTTGCACTTCTTGAAATTCTTGGGCTAAGGATAAGGCCTCTTCGACCAGTGATACCGTCTCTTGAGGATCCTCAGTTTTCTCATCAATATCTTCATCTACCGCGGGTGCATCGGCAATCACCAAAGGAATCCCGCTAGTCTCACCCCAATCATCTGGAAATGCATCTGGAGGAGGAGGCAGGCCATCGTCATCCCATGCATCGGGTTCATAGGATGGTGGCTCTGCGGCATTTTCTTGGGAGGTAGATTGCGTGGACTCTGGCTGGGGGCGCATATCAGGTTGAGGGCCTGGGGCCACGCCAAACCTTGGGCCGGATGGTCCAGCAGAGGGAGGATAAGTCTGCTCCAAAGGGGTGACATGATTCAGCTCTGTGCTGAAATGATCGACAAGTATTTTTGGCTCTGCACCTTGGGCATCCACTTTGCCATCGACCATCACAATGGCGTCGAAATCGATGATATCACGGTACTTCTCCCAAGTCCTGGGGAAGACCACCAGGTCGATCATCCCTTGTACATCTTCAAGGGTAACGAATCCCATGGGGGCGCCTTTTTTTGTGGTATGAGGCCGGATACGGGAGATCAGGCCGGCGACCCGAACTAGCTGCTTATCGTTCGCCTCGACTAGTTCTGTGGAATAATGGGTGACGTTCTGATCGATGGCTTCCATCACCGTGCTGAGGGGGTGATCAGAAACATAGAGACCAATTAACTCGCGCTCCCAATCGAGCTGTTCGCGGCGAGTGACTTCGGCATTGAAAGCGGGCAATTCGATACTTTCGTCCAGACCGGTTCCCGGCCCAAACATGGTCATTTGCCCAGAATCGGCAGCTGCAAAATAGGACGAGCTAATGGAGACGATCCGGTCGAGGGCATCGAATAAAGCCGGGCGTGTACCAAAGACATCTAAAGCCCCTACTTTGATCAGACATTCCAGGGCACGTTTGCCGACTTTGCGCAAATCGGCTCGCCGGATAAAGTCGTCGAGGTCGTCAAAGGGGCCTTCTTTACGAGCTTCTAGCAATGTATCTACTGGTCCATGCCCAACATTCTTGACCGCGCCTAATCCAAATCGGATACTTTGACCAGAGTCGGGAGACTCTTCGTCATCACTCTGGTCAAGCCGAGGATCGACCTCACTTCCGTCTTCAGTTTCTAATCTCTCGTCTTCTATTGTGAAATCCCAGGCACTGGAGTTGATATCCGGCGGCAAGACATCTATGCCCATCCGACGACAGTCGGCAACATAAGCAGCGACTTTGTCGGAATTGTTCAACTCAACCGAAAGCAGCGCCGTCATATACTCAACAGGGTAGTGGGCTTTGAGATACGCGGTTTGCACTGCGATAACGCCATAATCGGCGGCATGGCCTTTGGGGAAGCCGTAACGGGCGAAGGCTTCCCAATTATCGAAGATTTTGTTGGCAACCTCTTCTGAAACGCCATTCTCGACTGCTCCACCCACAAAGCGGTTACGCTGCTGCAAGAGCACATCGGCTTTTTTCTTGGCGACGCCTTTGCGCAAAAAATCCGCTTCGGAAGCCGTGTACCCAGCCATGTTCATGGCCGTGTACATGATTTGCTCCTGATAGACCGTAATTCCGTAGGTTTCCCCCAAAATCGGCTCTAACTCGGGGTGCAGGTATTCGATCTCTTCCTGGCCATGCATACGTTTGATATAGCTAGGGATGAAATCCATCGGCCCAGGGCGGAAGAGGGCTACCATGGCGATCACATGATCCAGGTTCTTCGGCTTCATCTGCACCAGGTTGCGCCGCATCCCAGCCCCTTCAACCTGGAAAACCCCGGCTGTCTCACCACGCCCAAGGAGCTCGTACGTTTCAGGGTTATCTAAGGGAATATTATTGAGGTTGAGCTTAACCCCGTGCCGTTCTCTGATCAGGTCGCATGCCCGGGCCATCACCGTCAGCGTGGAGAGGCCCAGGAAATCGACCTTGAGCAAGCCCTGTTCGTCGATGACTGACATTTCGAACTGAGTAACAGTTTTGACCGGGCTATCCTGTGCTGAGCCAGTAGGCCGGTGGAGAGGTAAATACTCAATAATGGGCTTATCTGTGACCACCACTCCCGCAGCATGAGTCCCAGCATTCCGGACCACACCTTCCATCCCCATGGCTGTATCGATTAAATCTTGTATGTAAGCCGTAGATTTGTATGCCTGCTTGAATTCAGGAACGGTTTCCAGCGCCTGTTCAATTGTTACAGGCTTCCCTGGGATGGCGGGGATCAGTTTGGCAATGCGGTCGACTTCGTTGATGGGGATATCTTTGACACGCCCGACATCGCGGATGGCAGCGCGGGCTTTCATGGTGCCAAAGGTGATGATCTGGGCAACCTTGTCATCGCCGTATTTGTGAGCGGTGTATTCCATCATCTCAGCACGACGGTCGTCTCGGAAATCCAGGTCGATATCGGGCATGGAGACGCGCCCGGGGTTGAGGAAACGCTCGAAAATCAGCTCATGCTCGATGGGATCAACCAGAGTGATCTCCAAGGCGTAGGCCACAATCGAACCCGCCGCAGAGCCTCGGGCGTTGTACCAGATCCCTTGCTTCTTGGCGTATTGGCATAAATCCCAAACAATCAAGAAGTAGGCATCAAAGCCCATGGTGTGAATGATCTCGAGTTCGTAATTCAGGCGCTCCTGATAAACTTCGTTTTGCGCGTTGGAACTGTAGCGCCATTCCAGGCCGCGCTCACATAACTCTCGCAAATATGATTGCGTATCATAGCCTTCGGGAACAGGGAAATCGGGCAGGCGGTAACCTTTGAATCCTAAATCGACTTCGCAGCGCTCAGCGATGAGCAGCGTGTTGGTAAGCGCTTCGGGAACTTCGGCAAAGATTCGACTCATCTCTTCAGCACTTTTCAGATAGTACGTGCTATCGGACATGCGCATGCGCTTGGGATCGGTCAAAAGTGAGCCGGTCTGCACAGCCAACAAGATATCCTGCAACTCCGCATCAGAAGGGTTGATGTAGTGGACATCGTTGGTAGCTACATAGCGAGCGTTGTAGCGCGGGCCAAGTTCCAGCAGGGCTTTGTTGATATTATGCAACTCTGGAATTTCGTGCTCCTGGAGTTCGAGATAGAAATTCTCCGCCCCGAAGACGTCGTAATACCAATCTAATTTGGTTCGGGCTCCCTCGAGATCACCGAGATTGATCAAACGGGGAATCTCGGCCGCCATGCAACCTGATGTGCAGATCAGCCCTTCAGCATGGTCGGCCAGGAATTCGTGGTCAATACGTGGGAAATAATAGAAGCCTTGCAACTGGGCAGCAGAGGCAATCTTCAACAGATTCTGATACCCGGTTTGGTTTTGGGCTAAGAGCAACAAATGCGATGACTTCTTGTCGTATTGGGCAATCCGGTCGGTCATCCGCCGAGCTGCCATATATGCTTCCAACCCAATCACAGGTTTGATGCCAGCATCCGTGGCTGCATTATAGAAATCGATCGCGCCGAACATGGTGCCATGATCGGTGATCGCCAAGGCGGGCATCTCCAATTCTGCAGCGCGCTGAACCAGCTTCTTGATATTGCTAAAGCCATCGAGCAAGGAATATTCTGTGTGGGTATGGAGATGGACGAATGACATGGTTAGTCTGATAGTCTCTTAGTCTGATTGTCAAATAGCCAAATAGAACGAAAGGCCACCAGACTATACAACTACAAGACTAGGTGACTAATCGGCATTATAGCACAGAGGTTCGAAGAATTTTTCAAATTGGACTTAAAGAATCCGATTCTTTAAGTTTGCTAAACTTGTGCTAGAACATTAGTTCGAATATAATGGATCCGCGTTCCGTCAGACCTGATAAATTGATGCCCAAGGAGCAAGTGATATGTCCGCTTCCCCCTTCGATGGATTTTCCGAAGAAGCCATCCTATTCTTCGTTGAACTGGCTGCCAATAACAACAAGACCTGGTTCACAGAGCACAAACCTGATTTCGAGAATTTTGTCATGACCCCTGCGCGCGATTTTGTGGTTGCTATGGGGGAACGCTTAGGAGAAATATCCCCTGGTGTCAACGCTGACCCGCGCGTCAATAAATCCATCTTTCGCATTTACCGGGACACGCGCTTTTCTAAGGACAAAACTCCCTATAAAACAAACCTGGGGTTATGGTTCTGGGTTGGGGAAGGCGCTAAGTTCGAAAATCCTGGATACTACTTCCACCTGGATGCTGATAACTTGATGCTAGGGGCTGGGTTATATTCCTTTGTCAAACCGATCCTCAAAACCTACCGTGAGGCCGTTGTAGATCCTGAACTTGGCCCTGCTTTGGCACAGACTGTTGTTGAGGTAGCCGAGAAAGGCTACGGAGTCGGGCAAAAGACTTACAAACGCGTCCCACGCGGATACGACCCTGAGCACCAAAACGCGGAACTGCTCTTATACAGCGGTCTGACCGCTGGGAATGAAACCGGACATCCAGCAGAGTTGCATTCAGCGGCATTAGTGGATTACTGTTTTGAGCACTATCGGAATCTTGAGCCAATCGTGAGTTGGCTTCAGGCAATGAATGAGAAATCCAAGGACACAGACTCATGACACCAGTACAAGCCAATACACTTCCCGAATATCGCTACGGTGGCGCTCGCACCATGGTTCATCTGCGCGGATTGTATCTACGTGAATGTCTTTCATTCTGGAAGGAAGCCAAGAAAATTGACCTTACGTTACCAGAGACCGACGACCCCAGTTACGTCTCCTTGGAAGCGCTGCTATCGCACGTGCTCAGGGCAGACCGCGGCTATATCACCTGGATCTGTAAACAACTAGAATTGCCAGACCCTATGATCGAACCGGCACCAGCATTGGATGTCATCGCAGCCCAGGCCGACGGCTATATCACGCACTTGATCGAACGCTGGAGCACACCTCTGGCCGATGTTGACGAAAAATACTTTCACAGACGAGAGTATGAGTCCAATTGGGGCACCCGCTACTGTATTGACGCTATGCTGGAACACGCTGTCATGCACCCTATTCTGCACAAAGTTCAACTTCAAGAGTTATTGGCTGAACAAACCCCCGCAGGATAACCCCTAATTTGCTACAGAATCACCGAGAGCCGGGTTCGCCATACCCGGCTCTCTCTAAGGAGGAGAAGAAGAGAAATCGCCCTTCGATGATAAATATACTAAAAGACTTCATAAATTGCTTGACGCTTACCCTACGCTTAACCTACGATAAACCATCAAATCTGATAGTTTTAATCACATTCTAATGAACTCAGCCATTCACACAAAAAACCTAGGGCGAATCTACAAGATTCGCGGTGGTAAGAAATCTGACCCCAAGGAACTAGAAGCCCTGCGCAAGGTCGATCTGGAAATTCCCCAAGGAGAATTGTTTGGGCTACTGGGTCCTAATGGGGCGGGCAAGACCACGTTAATCAAGATCCTAACAACCCTGCTGGCGCCTACTACCGGCCAGGCCTGTGTTAGCGGTTTCGATGTCATCAAGGACCCCCCAAAGGTACGCGCTCGTATCAATATGGTCTCAGGGGGCGAGTCATCTGGGTATGGCTTGCTCACCGTGCGCGAAAATCTTTGGATGTTCAGCCAGTTTTATGGCATCCCCTCCAAGGAGGCTAATCGGCGCATCAAGCACTTGCTCGAGGTTGTCGGTCTTGGAGACCGTATGAACACCAAATCGTCTGATCTCTCCACCGGCCTGCGCCAAAAGATGAATATCGTGCGCGGCTTTATGACCAATCCCGATGTACTTTTCCTGGACGAACCAACCCTGGGCCTCGATGTGGGCGCATCGCGTGACGTACGCGGTTTCATACGCGATTGGATTGACGAAGACCGTAGCCGTACCCTGCTGCTGACCACGCACTATATGGTCGAAGCCGACGAACTGTGCGACCGCGTGGCGATCATCAACGAAGGGCGAGTTTTGGCCTGTGATAAACCTGCCAATTTGAAACGCCGACTTCAACAGGATGCCATCTTCAAGATGGAGGTCAGCCCCCTGAACGGGCTGAATGTGGATTCCTTCGAAGGGTTGCCCGGAGTGAGGAAAGTGGTTCATGCTCCCAAAGATGGCTCTGCCGAATTGGACCTGATCCTTGAGAAAGACGACGCTCTGGGTGGAGTGGTCAACATGATGACCTCCAACGATGTGCATATCCTCAACCTGCAGAAGCGCGAACCTACCTTGGAAGATGTCTTCGTCGACCTGGTGGGTCGCAGCATGGAGGAGGTGGAAGCGGGTGAGCAATAGACCACAGACAGCAGACGACAGAACGCTGTCCGCTGACAACAGTCAGCAGCTTGAGAAGAATACGGGCGTAAAGTTGTTCTTCCAAACTGTGATTGCGCGCGCTTACCCGCGCATCATTGGGCAGCAGCGCGAGAAGTCGTGGATGATCTTCGATATATTACTGCCCATGTTGGCCGTTTCAGCATATGTGTTTGTCTACCGGGCTATTGACGCGCCGGATGAGTATGTCGGCTTTGTAGTTATGGGCGGAGCGATGACGGCTTTCTGGATGAATGTACTTTGGAGTATGTCCAGCCAACTTTATTGGGAAAAAGAGATGGGCAACCTGTCTTTATACATTATGGCACCCAACTCGATGATGGCGATCCTACTGGGGATGGCGCTCGGGGGTCTGGTAGCCACCACATTGAGAGCCTTGGCCATCACCATCCTGGGAAGTTGGGTCTTCAAGATTCCCTACGCTGTAGCCAGTTTTGGTCAACTCTTCCTAGTTTTCACCTTAGCGATGGTGGCGTTATACGGCATGGGCATGTTATTCGCCTCGCTGTTCTTACTCCTAAGTCGCGAAGCTTGGCATCTGTCCAACCTTGCCCAGGAGCCAGTATACCTGTTTTCGGGGTTCTACTTCCCCATCAAGAGCTTCAACATCTGGGTAGCAGCGACCGCATCAATCATCCCTCTAACCTTGGGGTTGGATGCGATGCGTCAATTAGTATTCCCATCTGGGGCCGCTCTGGGTTTTCTTAGCGTGACAGTAGAAATGGGCATCCTCGCAATCCTGTGTGTGATCTTTCTCACCGCGGCCAAACTGCTCCTATCGTACATGGAAAAATTAGCCATCCGCGAAGGCCGGCTGACGGAAAGCAGGAGGTAGAAAGGGCAACAATGCAAGCAAGCAAATCAACAATTACTAATCTCCAATCCCTAATCCCTGATCGCAGCACCTTCACACGCACCTTCCGCATCGCCGCCTGGCTGGGGTGGCAGATCGAATCTAACTGGACAGATCCATTCCTTTTCGCAATCTACTCCATCGCCAAACCGCTCGCAGGTGCGGCTATCCTGGTGGTTATGTACAGCATCATCACCAATGGGAACTTCGATACGCCGATCTTCCCCTACATCTACTTGGGGAATGCGTTCTACATGTATGTGGGGGGGGTGATGACCGGCATCTCATGGGCGGTGATCGACGACCGCGAGCATTACAAAACTCTCAAGTATATGTACGTCGCTCCCATCCACATGCCAACCTATTTGCTCGGTAGAGGTGTAGCACGCTTCATTGTCTCTTCGATCTCGGTGCTGATCACGATCTTATTCGGCGTTGCCTTCCTCCATATACAGATCGAACTGGCCGAGGTGAACTGGGGGTTGTTCTTTCTATCCTTGTTTATTGGGGTGATCATGCTGGCGATGATGGGACTCATGCTGGCTGGGATCACCTTGCTGATCGCACAACACGTCTGGTTCATTGGCGATATCACTGCAGGGGCGCTATACCTTTTCAGTGGCGCCATCTTCCCGCTGGAGGTGCTGCCCAAATTCTTGCGCCCGGTGGGCTTTTTCATGCCAATCACCTACTGGCTGGAGCTGTTGAGACGCTCTCTAGTTGGCTCTGTTGCTGAGGCCTTTCCCACCCTTTCGGGATTCAATAATGCCCAACTGATGGGCATCCTGCTGGGTCTGACAGCCGTCTTTGCCGTGCTCGCCGCAGTGATCTTTTTTTGGTGCGAACACCGCGCTCGAGAGCGCGGCATGATCGATATGGTGACGAATTATTAAACGTTCAATGTTGCATGTCGGCAGGTTGAACAGTTTATTGGAGTAATTATGAATTCAGAAACTATCTATGTTGGGAGTACTATCATTACACCCCTTGGCGTAGTGTGGGTTGCCATCGGTGAAAATGGACTTGTGGCGGTTTCGCTACTCGATGACAGTAATAAGTTTACCGAAGCCTTGGATAAACGTCATCGGCGCGTAGTAGTCCATGATGAGCAGCGCACGGAAGAGTGCACACGTCAAATTGGGGAATTTCTAAACGGTGAGCGAGAGACGTTCGATTTGCCCATCGATTGGTCAGTGATGACACCTTTTCAACAAAAAGCACTCAGGGCAACCTGTGAAATTCCACGCGGTGAAACACGCACATATGGTGAGATCGCCGCTCAAGTCGGTAACCCCAAGGCCTCGCGCGCTGTGGGCCGCGCCGAAGCTACCAACCCAATCCCCTTAGTGATCCCTTGTCACCGGGTGATCAGCTCTGATGGGAAGTTGCACGGTTATAGCGGGTACGGAGGCCTGGAAACAAAAGCCTGGTTGCTGGAACTCGAGGCACGAGCGTAGAAATTGTTAGGGATATTGCAATCAACCCCAAGGGAGTCTGGAAGGTCCTTATTCTTCTTCGACCAATTCGAGGGCATCTTCAGGTTCTTCTGGCTTGCGGTCAAGCATTTGCATCTGAGAAGCGACCACCTTGGTGAAAAAGCGAGTATCGCCGTCACCCTCAACTCGATCGATTTGCAGGCGCCCTTCCACAAACACCAATCGTCCTTTGCCCAGGTACTGTTGGCATATCTCCCCCAAACGACCCCAGGCATCCACATTGAACCAATCTGTAGCCTGTTTTTCTTCCCCATTGGAGCCCTTCCAGCGACGTCCAACGGCGATACTGAAGGAACAGACCTGCCGCCCGGAGGGGGTGTATCGGCTCTCCGGATCTTTTCCCAAATGACCAATTAGTTGTACACGGTTGAGACCAGCCATATCGTTTTCCTTGTAATTTGAAATTATTCTGCACTTTTATTATAATGTTAGATTCGCATTTGTCAAGAACCTTGTGGCAGAAATCAAAGGCTGGTATCCTTGAAGAAAATTGATACCTCTCCAAACAAAGCGAATTCGAGGGAATATGTACATCGCGATCGAAGGCGTCATCGGCGTCGGCAAAACCACATTAGCCCGTCTTCTACAACCAATATTTGAAGCTGAAATGCTTCTGGAAGTATTCGAAGAAAACCCGTTTCTAGCAGATTTCTATTCCGATCGAGAGCGATACGCATTTCAAACCCAGATTTTCTTTTTGCTCAGCCGCTATCATCAGCAGCGGGCTGTTTCTAAACTTTTGAAACCGGGGAAGAATGTGATTGCAGATTACACGTTCAAAAAAGACGCTCTCTTTGCCGGGATCAACCTCGAAAATGATGAACTCGACACCTATCACCAAGTGCATGATGCCTTAGCTGAAAAAATCCATCTCCCAAATCTGATCGTCTATTTGCGAGCAAGCACCGATGTGCTGATGCAACGTATCGCACACCGAGATCGACCTTACGAAAGGGACATGGATTCAGATTATATTGCCGAGCTAAATCGGGCATATGAGAATTTTTTTGGAGATGGTTTCAACGGACCCAAAATTCTATCCATCGATACGAACAATCTTAACTATGTTGCCAACTTAGAAGACCTGCAACTGGTTGAGAATCGCATCCGCCAAAGCTTGGAGTTACCCCCCTTCCAAACTGAGCTGCCGCTCGAAATCAAAATTGATAACTGATCACTGAGTCGAGTCCTGCTCCGGAGTAAGGAGGAAGAGAGATGCAAATTACTTCTGGTATCCTGAAACAATTTGCTGATACAACCGTAGAGAAAATTACGCGTGCCAATTATGATATCTTGGCCGCATATTTGCGAGGTTCGCTGGTGATGGGGGATGATCCACTGCTGGGAAACACAACGGATATTGACCTTGTCTTCATCCACACAGATACCCCCAGGATAGCACGTGAAATCCTAAGGCTTACTGATGAAGTCCATCTGGATATCGAGCACCATTCTCAAAAGGAATATTTAAAAGGTCGAGAACTACGTGTGCACCCCTGGATGGGGCCAAGCTTGTATAACGCCCAAGTTATGCATGACCCCCAGCATTTCCTCGATTTCACGATCGCCACAGTTCGAGGGATGTTTCATAGGGAAGATCATACAATGATACGCGTGCGCACTTTGATCGAAAATGCTCGCAAAGGTTGGATGTCTTTGCATGAAGCGCCCACAACGAGCAACCATCATACTGTCTCTGAGTACTTGAAGTGCATCGAAGATACTGCCAATGGGCTAGCGCTATTGGTAGGTGAGCCTCTCACAGATCGACGTTTTTTAATTGCCTTCGCCAGACGTGTGCAAGCCTTGGAACAGCCAGGAATGTATGCTGGATTGATGGGTTTGCTTGGAGCGCCACGCGTGGAAGTCGAAACGCTTCAAGATTGGGTGTCGGTGTGGAAAACAACCTTCAGCAGCACTTCCATTATCAATCGACCGCCTGGTATTCATCTTTACCGCAAAGACTACTACGCGCGCGCCTTCGAAGCTCTGTTAGCCAGCCCAAAACCAAAAGACGTGATCTGGCCACTACTTCATACCTGGACTCATGTCACCGGTTGTCTACCAGAGGGCGATACCGCGTTCCAAAAATGGCAATCGGCCTTCGAACAACTCGGATTACTGGGCGAGGATTTCCCAGAACGCGTCGAGGCTTTGGATATCTTTTTAGAGCAGGTAGAGGAAAAAATCGAGAACTGGGCTCTTGAACATGGGGCCTGAGAGTAAACGAAAAAGCTGGCTAATCAAGAAGCCAGCTTTTTCGTTTAAGGATAATATCTCGGAAGTTGAACCTTGAAAGTGGATCCCTTCCCTGGGCCATCTGATGCCGCCCAAATCCGGCCCTGATGAAGTTCTACCATCCCCTGGGCAATTGCTAATCCCAAACCTAAACCTTCATAGCGACGTCTCATGTGATGTTCTATTTGATAGAACTGTTCAAAGATGCGTTCGACTTCTTCGGGGGCAATGCCAATCCCACTATCTTTGACCTCAATTAGAATCACTTCATCAGTGCTCGATAGCTTTAAGGTGATCTCACCGTCTGGTGGCGTAAACCGCATGGCATTGTTCAATAGGTTTTCAAATACTTTTTGGAGCCGCACATCTGCATTAATCCAGAGTTCTTGGGATGGCAAGAGTAAGTCTATCTGATAATCTCCTGCCTCAGCCATTTGAGATACATCATCATACACTTCGCTGATCATTGACTGAACCTGCAAGGGTTGAAGTCGAAGCTCTGTGGCGCCTGTATGTAACAAGTTCATATTGGTCATGTCTTCCAGCAATGTGCGTAATCGCATAGCGGCAGTATGTACAGTTTCAGCTATTTCTGAAAGGTCTCCTTCAGCCTCTTCCTTCAGAAACGTAGCATACCCAAGAATGATACCCAAGGGCGTGCGCAGCTCATGGGATGAAACGGCCATAAAGTCAGCTTTAAGCTTGTCCGCTTTCCGTAACTCTTCATTGGCATTCTGTAGTTCGTTGATAATGCGCACATTGTTGATGGCCACAGCGGCTTGTGCAGCCACCAAGGAGAGAAGCTGCACATCTTGGTCCGAAAAATCACCATCCAATTTGTTCAAGCCTTCCATCACACCGATCGTTTGGTCGCGAATACTTATCGGTACTCCTAGGAGGCTTCGAACTTTAAACCCGGTTCTCTCTTCAACCACAGTGTAGTGATTGGGCTCTTGAGAGACATCATTTATCAGCATGGGTTGGTTTTGGGTGAACACTATCCCAGCAATGCTGCCCTCAAGAGGAACTTGAATAGATTCAAGATCTTCGGACTCCGCGCCTATGGAGACCGCAAAACTCAACAATTGATCATCTTCATCGTAGAACATCAGAGAAGTGGCTTCACAGCCGAGGATGTCTACCGCCGTGCCAAGAATATATTTCAACTGCTGCCTCAGTTCGAGCTCTGAATTCAGTATCTGATTGATTTCAACCAATCTGTTCAGATATTCTACATCTGGGTTATCTTGATTGAGAGTAGCCATAATCTTCTCTTTTCATCAATCCTCAAAACGAGAGTCATCGAGCAACCTGCGATAATCCTTATCGTCATCTAACGCTTCTAAGTCGATTACACCTTTTACAGCAAAACGATCTTCAGCCGCTTTTAGAGCAATTTGAGATGCACGTGGCAGTACAGCCCATTTACCACAATGCGGGCATCGGGATAACTTCCCAATAACCAAGTTTGGGGCTAGGACATTCCTTGCATACGGTAGCTGGCAGCGTGGACAAACAACACCTCCGGCCAGACCGTATTCTCCCAGTTTGAAATCTCGTTTTCTTCCAAAATTCACTGATCCCAGTGCAGCCAGTAGAGAGACACCCCCTACAACGACAAATAATGGCACGATGAGTTTACCCACGCTGTCCCAAGCCTGCTTGGCATCGATAAACTCGCGCGTAAACTCACTAGAAACGATCTGAGCGCCATTTTCTCGATAGCCAACGGCCTTAAAACTGTGCTCACCCGCTGAGAAATCCGCCGTATTGAACTGAAAACGAAAAGGAGGTTCAGTCGCCGTATGGACGAGAACATTATCGATCAAATAATCGACACGCACGAGGTCATCAGGTGAGCGTACTTTCAAAGAAAAGCTGCCCTGGATTTTCCCACCCGCAGCATAGCCAAAATCCTTACCTAAGCTAATAACCAGTGGATCAGATTCAACCTGAGCCGCTGCAAAATTTGGCGAGGTCAATAGAACCAATATCAACAAAAATGGAATAGCTCGTTTCATTAAATTACCCTGAAAACATCACCCCAATGTTATGGCACAAAGGGGGACATCATTATTCTAACCGCAAATTAGAAAAATAGAGATGAGATTTTGGCGATTAACGGCATCTACTTCCAACGTGTTAGGATCGTCTCACGTTGAAAAAGTTGGATTGCAAAAGCGAACAATCCCGCATCGAGAACCAATAACCCTACTGCCATCCACAAAATGATCTGTTCATTGACGAAGATCAACCCCGTGGATTGACCAACAAATAAACCAATTAAAGGTAACACAAAGATAGCAGAGATTTGTTCCGCAACCCGCGGGTCCGTGACCCGGGAGGAGATCATCACAGCCAAGCTGACTCCAGCCAGGGCTAACAGGGGCCCCACCACAAAGATAGCGCTTAACCACAAGGGATCGAACAACTTTCCCAAAACTCCTGGACTGACTGCCAACATTCGCGCCCCAACCATATACAAGAAGAAGCTCAGCCAAGTTGCTACCACTGCCGGAATGGACGCCGCCAGCGCCTTGCCCGCTAAAAGTTCCAAGGTCGTAATCGGAGTTGCTAGCAGAGGCTCGAGAGTGCGGGTGGTCTTCTCCCCGACAATAGAATAGGAGGCAAAGGTGATCGGCACGATCATCGGCACCATCATGAACAAAAGCATGAATTGACTGACGATAAAGTACTGCATACAGCCGCTGGTGTCCAATCCGCTGCACATCTCAAGGAATTGAGGTGGCAAATCGGACAACGCCATGGCATCACTCCAATCTCCAGATGATCTACTGACATAGAGAATGATCAACGGTAGAGCTGTGAATAGCAAGGGCAAGAAGGCAACAGTGAATAAAACAAAGCGATTTTTGAATACTTCGGCCCATTCTTTTCGGATCAGAGTCCAGATTTTTTTCATAGCAACACCATCAATTCTCTTGGTTCACTAACTGCAGGTAAACATCTTCAAGTCTGCGACGCAGTTCGCCAACGAATTGAACCTCAGCACCTGCTTCAACTAACGCTCGGACGAGTCCAGGGTTATGTTGCTCTGGCTCATCTAACCCAATCACAAGCTTTTTATCGATAAACTCGACAGACTGCACAAACTCAAAGTTTTCCAGGGCTTCAGCAAAACGCGCCTCAGCCGTTTTCAAATGAAAAACAACTTTGCGACCGAAGAGTTTTCGTCGCAGCGCCGTGGGCGTATCTAACGCCAATAAGTTACCCTTGAGCACCGCAATGCGGTCGCATAATCGATCCGCCTCATCAAGGTTATGGGTACATAGAATTATCGCTCGTCCATCGCTCTTCAGATCAGCGATAAAACCCCGCAACATACGTGCTGCCTGCGGATCAAGGCCACTGGTAGGCTCATCCAAAAAGAGCACACTGGGCTCATGCAGCAGCGCCCTGGCAATGGCCAATTTCTGTCGCATTCCTTTGGAGAACGTACCCACGGCATCATGACGTCGCTCCCACAGACCCAGCATTTTCAGATAGTGCTCCACCTGTCCGGTGTATCCAGCCGTATCATCCACAGCATACATTTGGGCATAGAAATCGAGGTTTCTCTGTGCGCTAAGCTGGTTATACAATCCCGGCGACTCGGTCAAGATGCCCACACTACGACGGATCTCCTGATCCTGCCGCCCCACCTGAAAACCGTGAACCCAAGCTTTTCCGGCACTCGGCCCGATCAAAGCACTTAACATACGGATGGTGGTCGTCTTTCCAGCCCCATTGGGGCCTAATAAACCAAAGATCTCCCCGGCCTGTACAGAGAACGACAAATTGTCGACAGCTTGTACTTTGCCAAAAGATTTCGACAGTCCTTCTAACTCAATCATCTGCGAATTATCCATAAAAGCACCTAAGAAATGTACTTGCTGTCTTCTAGATTTTCTTCTGAAAACACAGGTTGTTCGGGCTCAATATTTAGCATGGGAGGCGCACCCGAGGTCTGTTCTTGCTCACTATGATCATCGCGCAATAACAGCACGATTCCGATACTCAGTAATCCCATGAAAAGCACGACCCCTTCGCTGATATAGACGCCCCAAACCTGCAATGCAATCAATGCCAGCGCGTTTATGGCGGTATGCCAGATGATGGCTGCTCCAACCCACAAGGGGTTCTGACGTGTAAAGGCCTGCAACACCAGCACCGCAGCCGACAGATGAAAGCACAGTGCTCCGACTCGTTCTACGGCTCCCATCAAAGCTAGATGCCATGGCATAGACCAATAAAATTCAAGTTGGGATTGAGCTAACTGGATCTGTTCTGGGGGCAGGACCTGCGTCAAATTTGAACCACGCAAAACCAGGGCTTGGATCAGCGCATAAAGGGCTAGCGCTCCGAGAAGGATAGCTTCGATGCCACCATGCCCAGCTCCAAACATCACCGCTGATTTCCAGATTCTCTCATCCTTCAACCAAAAACGATAGGTCAGATATCGCGCGCTCTCTTCGAACACTCCCGCAGATAGCCCATACAAAACAGCCAGGGCTACCAACCCGCTTCCACTTTTTGCCCCAGCCAAACCAAATCGCTCGATGCCCGCAGATAACACCCACTGATTGAAGGGGATATGTAAAACTTGGGAGGCGATAAACACAACGGCTCCAATACCGAAGATTTTCCACTCCACCCTCCAGCGTTTTGCAAGAACAACGCCCAGAGCAAGCGGCATAGCAATCATCAAAAACGGATTCAACGCACGAACGAATACATCCATCAATTTACCTATATTCTCTCAACTGAAGTTTCACGTGAAACACGATTCCCGCATTCGGAAACCTGTTGCACGTGAAACATAAAAATGATTAACGGGATCGAGCAACTGCGACTACTGCTGCAATTGCCACAATTACAACAAGAATCGCGATCACAGGGACGACACCTGCAATGGGGAAACTAGACCCTCCGCGGTACGCCAACAAGCTGAACATAAATACTCCAAGCATCAACAAGCCAAGGGCAATCATTATGCCCGTCCGCGTGAGCGAGCTGCCATAATTTGTGCGATAGGGATCATAGCCATTTGGGAGCATCTCATCACGTTTGCGAGCATCAACGGAGCGCCGGAATCGGACGCGGCGATTGTCAAACTTCTCCAACATTTCCCATCCTGCTAAGGCCTCCTCTTCGATAAGAGCAGCCAATACATTAGGATTCCGGAAGGCTCCCGATTCTGAGCGCACGATCTTGTATTCCCATTTCTCATTGTTATCTTCATTGTACTTAGTCATTTTCTCTTCCTCTGCTTCTTCTGCAAGTCTTCGTTTCTTTGCTGCCGCCGCAGCGGCAATATGTGCACCATGATAAGCCATAGATTATTCCTCATCACAAATACATTACCAATCTCGCTGTAACCGGGTTCGCTGCCTGCGAACCAATTCAGTCAATTGCCTTTTGGCAACAATCGTCACCTTGTTGCTGTTAGAGGGTGTGTACACATGGATGGCTTCCCACCCCTCTTCCCCCCAGGCATTCAGTGTGGCGGCAATTTGTTCATCTTTTGTTCCAGACCAGAACGATCCTATTGTTAGAACTTGGTATTCCCATTTTTTGATTTCATCCACGAGAGGCTCCTTTCATCCAGATTGGCCCAGGGCATTTCAGCGGCCCTGAGCCAAAATATCATGCTTCCAACAATCGGGATTATTCTTTGATTTCAGAAGTTTTCGCCAGCGATACCATCCCACTCAGGCCGCCGAGATTCATGGTGTCCACCGCGCTGCTGGGAACGATGACCATAGCACCTTTTTCTTTCAGTCCTTCGAAGAGCATGTTCATGGCTCGCAGGTGCAAGGCAGTGGGGTTATCAGCATAAGCTTTGGAAGCTTCGGAAAACGAGTCGGCGATTTGCTTTTCGGATTCACCTAAGATCACCCGGGCTTGGCGTTCACGTTCGGCCTGCGCTTGGCGTGACATGGTATCTTCTAACTCCTGTGGTATGACAATATCGCGGATCTCGACCGATTGTACTGTGACACCCCAAGGCGTTGTGCGCTCATCGATGATCTTCTGCAAATCCTCGTCCATCTTGGCGCGCCCCACCAGGATATCGGCCAAATCCATCTGCCCGATGACTTCGCGCAGCGCGGTTTGCGCAGCCCAAGCTATGGCCATCTTGTAATCCTCGACTTCCAAGGCAGCCTTCTCGGCATCCCAAACCATCCAGAACAGAACCGCGTCCACGTCGACGGGAACAGTATCCTTGGTCAATGTTTTTTCAGCGCTGAAAGGGGTCACCATCACACGATGGTCGATCCATTCGGGGACCGTATCAACAATAGGGATGATCCAAAACAGCCCCGGGCCAAGCAAGCCACGGTAGCGTCCAAAACGCAGCACAACGGCTTTCTCCCATTGGTCAGCGATCTTCAATGCAAACATAAAGTAAAGGCCGACCAAAGTGAATGCTAAGGTATAGACGATTATCACCCAGGCATCTACATTTTCTATCCCCATGATCACCGCGCCCGCGGTCGCAATGGTGAGAAAGAAGGCAAATAAGACTCCTGCGACGCCATTGATGCGGGGATCGTTGACATCGGACTTTCGCATACGTTGGTACGTTGGGTTTTTCATAATATATTCCTCTCTATTTACTGATTGTGTTCTGGAGGTGGGGCGCCTCCTTCAATCCATTGATTGATATATCTTTCAAAAATCTTTCTAACTTCTTCAGCCGTGTATTCTAGACCCGCAGCTTCGTTCAAAAAATGTCGCGTCAACCATTCGATATCCTGGCGACGCAAGCGCTCCCCATTCTCTTCCGAAGATGGCGGCAAGATATAGGTCCCGCGTCCATGTTGGGTAGAGATCAGACCCTCTTCATCCAGCATCCGGTAAGCACGGGCAATTGTGTTGAAATTTACCCGTAGGTCTGTCGCCATTTGCCGCACAGTGGGGAGCTGGTCACCGGGCTTCAGACTGCCCGTTGCAATCATGTGTTTGACCTGGTCGATGATCTGCACGTAAATTGGTATTTTCGAGAGCAGATCGATTTCTATTTGCATATACACTCCGAGTACTATGTTGGTTAGCCAAATTGTATCTTTGTATTATTGTATGATTGTATCTTTGTATAATTGTACACAAAAAGCAAACTTTGTCAATATCGAATTCCAGTTTCTTTCGGGTATTTCAACAAAAACATGAAAATCCCCCACATAATATTCGTTATGACAGGAACGCGTATCGGGGCTTATTTCGCGAAACAGGGTTCCAGCGGCGCAAAAGCTACTGAAACCCTGTTTTCACAATCATCATCAACTTAAATATCCATCTCAGGGAATGCCATGCAACGTAAACAACTCCAGAGCATATTGGACCGCTAACAAATCCAAACCCTTGTCCATCTCATCAGGGATCAACGCTGGAGGGGCATCAAGGTCATAGGTTTCGTTAGGGCGTAAATCGTTCAGCCGCGCCCAAGGTGCCTCACCGTTCACCGCGTTGTTAATCATATTGATCGCATGGCTCACATCGGGTTGCACATGATCCTTTTCGCTCTGCAGCCGCTGATACGCAACACGCACATTGGAGATAAACGTCAGAGCCTCGCGCTGCGCCCAATAGGCATCATCATCACAGGGGTTGAAATCAATTCTGGTGCCATTGCTGCATTCGACGGTGGTATCGAAACGATCGGCGGGGCCTTCCCAATCCATTAAGAACATGATCGGCAGTTCAGGGTATCGGGCCAACGTCCCGGATGCCATGGTGATGCCGTACGAAAACGATGCCAACCCAATGCGTTGGGGATCGATTTTGACAAGAGCCGTCGCAAATTCGATCACCGCGGCCAACCCGTCTTGTTGGGCGTGACCGTTGTAATCCTCTTCGCCACCGCTCTGGCCGCGGCCATCGGGGTCGAAGGTCACAGCGACAATTCCTGCATCGGCCAATGCTTCTGCCATCGCACCAGGTAAGCGGAATTTATTCCCCGCTCCGATGCCGCCAGGGACCACGACCAAGGCTGGGAACGGTCCTTCCCCTGTGGGATAAGTGATGTGGACATACAACTCCACCCCAGTGGTGGGATTCATGACCCAATGCTCTTCAACTGCTCCCTGGCCTGGTTGCTCAGACTCCGCTCTGGGTTGGGAGCAGTCATCCGGACAGGTTTCCTTGTTCTCTGGCCCATCACAGACTCCATCCCCACAACGACGTTGAGACTGACCCTGCTGGGGCGGCTCTTCAGGCAGTGGTTGTGCCGCTTCAGTATTTAGACTCTCCTGATCCTGATCGAAAAAATTGATCAGGGAACAGGCCATCGAAAGCAGAACCAAAAATGAGATGATCAACGCGAAACGTTTCATAGCAATCTCCTTTTCATTTGCTTTCATTCTAACCAAGGGTTGTTCACAAGCCCTATAGGATTTGTAAACTCAGGGTAAAAAATCTCAAGCTGCCTGCACGGCCGCCCGGAAGTTGATATAAGCTGTGGGCATATCAGGTGCAGACAATTCGATGCGCGTGGCATCTATACGATTTGCTCCAGGAAGGCGACCAGCTTTGTCCGCCATTTCTGACAATCGAAATTCGATGACCGCCTGGACTGGCTCGGAAACCGTGAAGGGCAGAGGCGCTTTGCCCTCCTTCAATTTGGACACCGCCCGTTGCGCGGCATCTCGGATCATTCCTTGAGCGACTTGCGGATGAAGGCACTCTGCGGAAGAGAAGCTCGTGGAGTGCTTTACAACCGCTGTTTCCAAGGAGCCAAGCAACTCTTCTGCTTGTGCAATGGTGGTTTGATCCCCCGTAATCATCAGCACCGGCGCGCCGAACGCTCCGCACACCGCGGCGTTCAAGCCACACTCTCCCACCAGAGTATCATTGAGCCAGACATTGGCAATGCGCAGACTGGACCAGGTATGCGCTAAGACCGCCTTCTCTGTTCCACTGCGGGCGTGGTAGCCCACAAAGATCACTCCGGAAACATCTCCCATCTGCATTCCCTGGACCATCGCAAAGGGCGCCGAATTGCCCGAATTCAGGCGCATGCGCGGATCCAAACCTTCGATCAAAATGTTATAGCCACCCGCATGACCATCCGAAACGACGACTTCCGTAGCCCCGCCTTCATAAGCGCCCAGCACCGCAGCATTGACATCGGCGGTCATGATCTCGCAAAAGCGGGGATACTCTGCCTTTGAAGGATCAACCTGATCCCAATTTGTAACCCCTGAAATTCCCTCCATATCCGCAGCAATCAAGATTTTCATATTTGCCTCTCCTATCAATTTCTGGATATTGATCTATGGTTGGTGTCGACATCGAACCGAAGGAAGCGAAAAAAGGGTGTGCGTGGAGTGCACTCCACGCACACCCTTTTTTCGGAATTCGCTCTGCGAAGGCTTTAGCCTGAGCAGTTAGGCTCTCAGTAGAAAATCTGCGTTCAACTATCCTCTCACATTAATCCATTTCATGACAGAGCCGATCTGACAAACTCTGTCAAATCCCCTTTCAATTTATCCAACGATGGCAGATGGATATACATCATATGCCCAGCCTCATAGAAACCCATCGATACGTTATCCCGCAAGCTCTCATCCAATGCCATGTGATCAAAGGTGTAGAGCGTGGCAAAGTAAGGTGTTGCTAAATCGTAATAGCCGTTGCCAACAAAGACCTTTAAATATTTGTTGATCGACATCGCCTTGCGTAAAGTCTCGGCCACGTTGACATACTGGTTCTGGTGCTGGTCGTAGCTCCAAGGCTGCACCCGGCTGGTCAGGATCTCATAGGGCAGGTCGCTCTCGAATTCCAGCTCGGAACGCAGGTAATCGTTGAGCGTGGCGGTATACGGCCCGGTGATTGCTGCCAAACTAGAATCGAATTCCCAGCCTTCTCCGGCAGAATCGCGGTCGATGCCTTTAAAACGCGTATCTAAACGGCCCGTCGTGCGGCGCTCATCCCGCAGCAGCTCTTTGGTAAAGCGCATGATCTCCACGCGCATATTCGTTCGTCGGATATATTCTGGAGAAAGACCCGTATAGCGCGCCAATTTTTGAATGATCTTATTCTTCTCACTGAGGGTCAACCCATCCCCCTTCATCAATGCCGAGTTGTATTCACCCAGGGCAAATATTTCTGCTTCATCTAACGTATCGCGCAGGTTCTTTTGCAGCTTCGCATCGAGTTTGCCATGATACCAGGCTGTGGCAGTATATGTGGGCAAAAACAAAACATATGGCAAATCGTTACCAGGCATGAAGCGCGCTGTCTGGAAATTCAAGATCGAGGAGATTAGCATGATGCCATTGAGGTACATTCCATGCCGCTCTTGCAGGTATCCGGCTAAACCGGCGGAGCGCGTGGTTCCATAGCTCTCACCAATCAAAAACTTGGGGGAGACCCAGCGCTGGTAGCGGCTGGTATACAGGCGGATGAAATCCCCTACAGATTCAATATCTTTCTTGAAATCATGGAACTGTTTGGAGCTTTCTCCTGGTAGCGTGCGGCTGTAACCTGTGGTAACCGGATCAATAAAAACCAGATCCGTAAGATCCAGCAAGGAGAATTCATTGTCCACCAACTCGAAGGGAGGTGGGAGCATTTCGCCTTCGTCGCTCATCTTGACCCGGCGCGGCCCCAGCAACCCCATATGCAGCCACACCGACGAAGACCCTGGTCCACCGTTGAACGAAAAGGTGAGTGGCCGTATCTTTCGGTGTTCGGCACTGGGAGTGGCTTCATCTTTATCCAGTGTGTAAGCCGTGAAAAAGATGGCCGCTTTGGGCTTCTCGGTCTGGCGCTGTTCATTCCCATCACCGGACTCATCGACCTCTTCTTTCAAGATCATCGTGCCCGTGGTGGCGGTGTAGCGAATTTCTTTCCCATTTATGGTGACCGTATGATGGGTTATGGAGAGATTGTCTTCGTATTTGGGGGTTGGCTCTTCTTCCCTAGTTTCTTGTTCAGACATGGATTTGCTCCCTTTCTGATAGATCTTGGAGATTAGCTATGGGATTTTCGATATTTCGAATTCCCAATATCTAATTTCGATACTCTTCTAATTCCGCTCCCCACGACACACGAACCGAACTTATGAGTCCATCTCATCCCGTACAGCCTGATACAGCGTCTCCGCTTTGAGTTCGTGCAGTGTATAACAAGGTGCGTCGAGGTGATTGGCTAACTCTTGGGCCAAACCCTGGTCGAAGGCAGCGTGTTCCATATTGATCACCACGCTACGGATCTCATCCAGGGCAATCTTCTCAGCCAATTTATGCGCTTCCTCTTGGGGAGGTTGATCCCCCATAGAGACATTGCCGGCCCCATCAGTAAGCATGATCATCAGTGGTTCGACATCGGGATAGATCATGCTCTGCTGTTGAATGACTTGATGAGCCAGGAACAAACCTGCTGCTAAGGGAGTCTTTCCACCCACGGGAATATCGGTAAGGGCATGCTGAGCCAACTGTACCGAATTGGTCGGCGGAAGGATCAGTGTGGCGCGATCTTTTTGAAAGACGATCAGCCCTACACGATCTCGTCGTTGGTAGGCGTCGGTCAGCAAGGAGAGGATGGCACCCTTCGTAGCTGCCATACGTTCAGCAACCGCCATAGACCATGAGGCGTCAACCACAAACATCACCAAATTGGCTGTCTGCTTGACACGTACTTTCTGCTGCAAATCTTGGGGCCGGATGGCGAAAGCCACTTCTTTGCGCTGCTCCTGGCGCTCTTTTTGGTATGGAGCCGCAGCGCGAATGGTGGCATCGAAGGCAATATCGGAGGTTTTGCCTTGAGCAGGACGAGATTGGATATAGCGGCCGCGCTTACGCTCGGTGCGCGTGCGCGATCGTCGGCCGCTGCGCCGCCGTGAGAGACGGTCCAGCTGTGTCTCAAGTTTCCTTGCATCAAAGGCTTCGCTTGGTTTGACTTTCTCCCCCCCATCCCACCAGTTCGAAGATACCGAGTCGAACACATCCTGCTTGGCAGGTTCGGCAGGTGCGCGGGTTGATTCTTCTTTTTCCTCGCTGACGTTGTCAGCTACGGCTTTTTTTTTTCGTCGACTGCTTGATCGTCGGAACCAGGCTGGCGTTCTTCTAAAGGAGCTGAAGCCCCTTGCAACTGTTCAATGCGCTCTTGTAATTCGTCGAAGCCAATATCCGCCTGATCGAAAGGGCCACGCTTGATGCGGTGTGGGAATGCCAACTCTGCCGCCAGGGCGATATCTCGCTCGGTGACTTGGGTACGCCCCTCAAAGGCAGCATGAGCGCGCGCCGCTTTGAGGATCACCAGGTCAGAACGATGACCGTCGACATTCAAAGACGCGCTCAGGGCAGCTATCGAGAGTAAATCCCTGCGAGTGTATTTCACATGCCCGACGAGTTGGCGGGCACGTTTGATTCTTTCCGAAAGTTCTTGCTCTTTGTCGATCCATTGATCGCGGAAACCATCGGCATCAGACTCAAATGCCAGGTTGCGCTCCATGATAAAGACACGTTCTTGTGGGGATCGGATACCAGAGATATCTACGGACAAGGCGAAACGGTCCAATAACTGTGGGCGCAGATCCCCCTCCTCGGGATTCATGGTCCCTACCAAAATGAAGCGCGCCGGGTGGCTGAAGGAGATGCCCTCCCTCTCGACAATGTTCATGCCCATCGCTGCAGAATCCAGCAAGAGGTCCACCACATGATCATCCAGAAGGTTGACCTCATCAATATACAGCAAACCCCGGTTGGCTGCTGCTAACACACCTGGTTCAAAATGTCGCTCACCTTTTTGAATTGCCTTCTCGATATCCAGAGTGCCAACGACACGATCCTCTGTCGCAGAAACAGGTAAGTTCACGAAAGGAGTCGTGCGCATCTCAAATTCTTGATCGGCGCGTTCCCGGCATTCCGTGCACCAAGTATGCGAACGTTCAGGGTCACATCCAAAGCGGCACTGGCTGATCACTTTGACTTGAGGTAGCAAAGCGGCCAAAGCTCGCGCTGCTGTCGATTTTGCCGTACCGCGCTCGCCACGGATCAAAACTCCACCAATTCGGGGAGAAACTGCATTCAAAATTAGCGCACGCTTCATGCGCTCCTGGCCGACTATCGCTGTAAAGGGGTAAATGGTTGGCATTGATTTATTTCTCTCTATATTAAAAGTTCCCGACAATCTTACCACAAAGGTTGCCAAGTTATCCCTTAGCCCTTATAATGTAACGTCGATCCTATAAACCTGGAGTGTATGAATAATCAAGATGAAAGATAGTGAAGCTCTCGTTGAAGAAAACATTGTTGAGGAAGAAGTAGAAGAAGCGCCCGAACCCCAACCATCGATGGAAGAACTGCTCGATGAGCAGGGCTTAGACATCGATTTGCCCAAGTCCGGAGAAATGAGAGAAGGAGTAATCGCCGCCATCTCGAATTCTGAAATCCTGGTCAGCATTGGTGCAAAATCTGAAGGAATCATCGCTGGAAGAGAACTTGACCAAATTGATACTGAGATCTTGGAAAGTTTTGAAGTTGGGCAACCAATTAAGGTGTATGTCCTAACACCCGAAGACCGCAGTGGAAACCTGACTGTTTCTTTCACTCGCGCGCAAGAGGAACTCGATTGGGAACTCGTTGAACAGTTGAAAGAATCTGGTGATGGCTATGAAGGTCATATTTCCGGATTCAATAAAGGTGGGCTTCTCGTTCCAATTGGCAAATTGCGCGGTTTTGTCCCTGGCTCACAGATTAGCCTGACCCGTCGCACGACTGGTGACTCCCCTGAGACACGCTGGGGCAAGTTGATCGGTGAACCCATAGAGGTTACCGTCATCGAGGTTGATCGCTCTCGCCGCCGTCTGATCCTTTCAGAACGCAAGGCACTGAATGAAACCCGTGAGACCCTCAAAGACCGCCTTTTGGATGAACTCGCTGTTGGTACGGTCAGCAAGGGTCGTGTTACCAGCCTGGCCAACTTTGGTGCCTTCGTAAATATCGATGGCGCCGACGGCTTGGTTCACCTGTCTGAGATCTCGTGGGAACGCATCAAGCATCCAAAAGATGTCCTCAAGATCGGGCAAGAAGTCGAGGTCAAAGTCATCAGCCTCGATCAGGAACGCAAGCGCATCGGTCTTTCCATCCGTCAGCTCCAGGAAAACCCCTGGCTGGTCAAAATAAAGGATCTCAAAGAAGGTCAACTCATTGAAGGTACCATCACTCATCTCACCGACTTTGGCGCCTTCGCCAAATTGGGTGAGCGCGACCTCGAAGGTCTGATCCACATCTCTGAATTGAGCCCTGACCGGGTTGAGCATCCCAAAGAGGTCGTCAAAGTAGGTGATACCCTGACCCTGCGCATCATCAACATCGACCGTGAGAAGTTCCGCATCGGTCTCAGCTTGCGCAAGGTAGACTCAGGGGCCTACATCGACCTGGATTGGAAGATGGTCAAAGAAGAAGTAGATTCCACCTTCGAATCTCCCTATGACGAAGAAGCGGAAGCAGACGTTGTAGCTGAAAAGACTGAAGAACCTGTTGTCGAAGCACAAGCCGAAGAAATCGAGGCAGAAACAGAGACGGTTGTTGAAGCAGTGGAGGTATCCGAGACGGAAGAGGTCGAAGAAGAAATTGATGCCGAAGCAGAAGCTGAAGCAGACGAAGCGGATGCCGATGCGAAGGAGACTGAAGTAAAAGCTGATGAGGAAGCAGCCGAAGAAGAACCCGAAACTGAAGCTGAGGAACCCGAGTCAGATACTCCTGATGATGCCGAAGAACCAGATGCCGAGGACGCCGAAGATACTGAGGCGGAGGCAGAAGAACCGGAACCCGAAGAAGAGTAAGTCAAAGACACTTCCAGGCGCACCTAATCAGGTGCGCCTTTTTCATCTCAACCAATTTCCAGAAAATTCAAAACGCATTAGATATTTATAAGAATTCACTCCCCTGAGATTCAAATCGGACTAACTCTGGTAGAATTGAAAACTGCGAGTAGAAGTTGAAAGTAGGATGTAAGGGATCACTGACCCAAAACAACTATACAATTGGATTAGAGATCCTGTGAAACCAAATATTTGGTTATTTGATCACCCGCTCATTAATAGTTTTAGGAGGTAGTGCCATGTCTAACATGGAACGATTTACACAAAGAGCGAGGCGGGTACTTAGCTTGGCCCACGAAGAAGCCGAGCGAATGCGGCACAGTCATATTGGAACTGAACACCTTCTCTTAGGTTTGATGCTGGAAGACGGTGGTATTGCCGGGCGTGTTCTGCGCGAACTCGGCCTGGAATTCGACCGGGTACAAGATCTAATAGAAAGAATGGTTGGATTAGGTGAATTCACCACCCGGCGACCGACCCTTTCCCCTGGCACACAGAAAGTTCTCGAACTGGCAGTCGAGCAGGCCCGTCAACTCGGACACCATTATATTGGTGTCGAGCACCTGCTCCTGGGAATTATCGAACTCAATGAGGGCATCGCCCTCGATGCCTTAAGGCAGTTAGGCGTCACGCCTGAGCAGGTTCGCCGCCAAACTCATCGAATTCTCAAGGAAACCAAGTCCGCTCAACGCGAGCGACGGCAGCAACGCCGTCAAAAGGCAAAGGAAACCGAAGGCAAGGGCAAATCTAAGTCCAAGACACCTTTGGTTGACCAACTTGCCACCGACCTGACCCAGATGGCAGAAGACGGCAAACTTGACCCGGTCATCGGTCGTCAAATGGAAATTGAGCGCGTTGTTCAAATCCTGGCTCGGCGGACGAAGAACAACCCGGCCCTGACCGGCGAACCTGGCGTTGGAAAGACCGCCATTGTCGAAGGTCTTGCTCAAAGGATTTTGGAGGGCGATGTGCCCATCCCCCTTTTGGGCAAACGCCTCCTGCAACTCGATGTGGGGTCTTTGGTCGCCGGTACCATGTATCGTGGCCAGTTCGAAGACCGTTTAAAGCGCGTCATCCAAGAACTTAAAACATCAGAATCCATTCTTTTCATCGACGAAGTACATATGTTAGTGGGGGCCGGTTCGGCTGGATCCGCCATGGATGCAGCCAACATTTTGAAGCCCGCCCTCTCACGTGGTGAATTGCAAGTGATTGGCGCGACCACGCTTGATGAATATCGCAAACACATCGAGAGTGATGCAGCTCTCGAGCGCCGTTTCCAGCCCATCTTCGTTGAAGAGCCCAGTCCGGAAGAGACCATCGAAATCTTGCGCGGCATTCGCCCGGCCTATGAGGCTCACCATCAGCTATCCATTTTGGACGAAGCCTTAGAATCGGCCACCAACCTGTCAACTCGCTATGTTTCTGACCGTTTCTTACCCGACAAAGCCATCGACCTGATCGACGAAGCCGCCTCACGCGTACGCATGTACAAAAGCCCTGTCGCTGAGACCACAAAAAAATTAACAAGTGCACTAAGGGATATCCGCAAAAAGGTCGACGAAGCCAAAGAAGATACAGCAGGTGAGGCCTTCGAAGCCGATATCCAAGGCTTGGAAAAACAACGCACTGAAATCGAAGCCGAACTCGAACGGTTGCGCACAACTTGGGACCGAGAAAACAGCCCCAACGTCACACCCGATGATATCGCTGAAGTTGTCGCCATGTGGACCGGTGTGCCGGTGATGCAGATGGCCGAGGAAGAATCCGAGCGCTTGCTGTTGATGGAGGATGAACTAAAACATTCCATCATCGGTCAGAATGAAGCCATCGAGACCATCTCAAAAGCCGTCCGCCGAGCTCGTGCTGGGTTGAAAGACCCCCGTCGGCCTATTGGAACTTTTGTATTCCTTGGCCCCACCGGCGTCGGAAAAACGGAATTGACCAAATCCCTGGCGCGTTTCCTCTTCGGCAGCGAGGATGCCCTGATCCAGTTGGACATGTCTGAGTTTATGGAGCGACATTCGGTTAGCCGGCTGGTCGGTGCCCCTCCTGGGTATATCGGCTACGACGAAGCTGGTCAACTCACCGAGGCAATCCGTCGGCGACCTTATTCAATTATCGTTTTCGACGAGATCGAAAAAGCCCACCCCGAAGCTCACAACATGCTCCTGCAGATCATGGAAGAGGGCCAGCTCACGGATGCCAAGGGTCGCAAGGTCGATTTCCGTAACGCCATCATCGTGATGACCTCCAACGTCGGCGCCGATATGATCAAGCGCCAGACCGGATTGGGTTTCGAACTCAAGCGTGACGAAGAAACCGAAGAGCGCCAGGAGTATCAGAAAATGCGCAAGCAGCTGATGAAATCCCTCAAGCGCCTCTTCCGCCCTGAGTTCATCAACCGCCTGGATAGCGTGATCGTCTTCAAAGCGCTCGCCAAGGAAGATATCCGCGAGATCGTTGGCCTGGAGTTGGGCAAAGTATCCGAACGATTGGTCGAACACGCTATCAGCATGGATATCACCCCCGAGGCAATTGACCTAATCGCAGACCTGGGCTATGACCCCGACATGGGCGCTCGTCCGTTACGACGCGTGATCCAGCAAAAAATCGAGGAACCGCTCTCGGACGCGATCCTGGCTGGAAAGTTCGACCTTGGAGATACCGTGCTGGTGGACATCGAGCCCACCGAGGACGATGAACCTGAGATCGTCTTGCTCCCTGCTGAAGGCAAAGCAGACTCATCCGAGGACGAACCCGAAGAGATTGTAGCGGCCTAGTCAATCGCAGTCACTGCTCGAACAGGTCTCCTGACCGTGTTCGCCCGAGCAATCGATAAAACTAAACAGGGCACGGAATACCCGAACAGGTTTCCGTGCCCTGTTCGTTTATAATTGGTTCTATGATCACCAGGGCAAAATCCCTTCTCGATAAACTATGTCTCGAAATCCCTAACCGGCGGGTCGGCAGCCAGGGAAATCGTCAGGCCACCCAGTGGTTCGCAGAAATTGTCAGCTCTTTTGGTTTCGAAACAACGAAACCCGAATTCGACTGCATCGACTGGTCGGAGGGTGGCGCTCAGCTCTCTGCTGGCAGGGAGTCATTCAATGCGTTCGTCAGCCCCTATACTCTGGGAGGCAAGGAAGACTCTCCGCTTGTGGTCATCTCCACCTTTAAAGAGCTAGAATCTGCTGAAATCGAAGGGAAGATAATCCTCTTGAAAGGCGAGATCACCAATGAGCAGTTGATGCCCAAAAATTTCATCTTCTACAATCCTGAACACCACCAGAAGATCGTCCGCCTGCTCGAGGAGAAGAAACCTGCTGCCATCATCGCGGCAACCTCCCGCAACCCAGAACTGGCGGGCGGGATGTATCCCTTCCCGCTGATCGAGGATGGTGATTTCGATATCCCTTCTGTATATATGAAGGATGTCGAAGGTGACCGTCTAGCACAATTCGAGGGAGAAGAAGTATCTATTGAGATCAACGCTGAACGCGCCCCAGCTAAAGGATGCAATGTAATTGCTAAAAAGGGAGCCTCAACTCAACCCAGGGTCGTGTTCGTCGCTCATATCGACGCCAAGGATAACACCCCAGGCGCAATCGACAACGGCACGGGGATCGTCATTTTACTACTTCTGGCTGAATTTCTAGCCGAATATGAAGGAAAACTGGGGGTTGAAATCCTGGCCGTCAACGGTGAAGATTATTACTCCGCGGCTGGAGAGATGCATTATTTGCAAACGCAGTCGCACACATTCTCTGAGATCCTCCTGGCGGTCAACATGGATGGGGCCGGGTACCATGACAGGGATACAGCATACTCGCTTTATAATCCCCCGCCAGAAATCGTTGATGTCATTCACAAGGCTTTTGCCCCTCACAATGGGATCGAAGAGGGCGCTCAGTGGTATCAAAGCGATCACTCCATGTTTATCCAACACCAGGTGCCCGCGTTGGCGATTACATCCAGCCTATTCATGGAACAACTCGCTGTGGATATCACCCATACCCCCAAAGATCACCCCGATATCGTTGACCCGAGCAAACTGGTTGATATTGCTCTCGCTCTTAGAGATCTGGTGCGAGACTTAAATTAATCCGGGAAAATAGGTGTGGGCAGGGGCTAGGCGCTGCCCACACCTATTTTCCCGAAATCCCCCCGTCTTGCTCAACGTTCCAAAAAACACCAGGTAATTTAAATTATGGCAAAAACGTATACACAATATGTCTGTCAGGAATGCGGGCGCACTTCGCCCCGGCAAATGGGCCGCTGCCCCAAGTGTGATTCCTGGAACAGCATGGTCGCAGAGACCATCGAAAAGACCACTCCATCTGCAAAGCACGCCCGCCCCAGCATGGGAGAACGCTCCACCCCAAGGCGCCTCTCCGAAATCACCGGCGATGTCGAAGATCGCATCCCAGTGCCCATCGAAGAGTTCTCGCGGGTTCTGGGCGGCGGCATCGTCCCAGGCTCCGTTGTGCTCATCGGCGGCGACCCTGGCATCGGCAAATCGACTCTCTTGCTGCAGGCTACCTTAGAAATGGCCAGCCAGGGCACCGTCTTGTATATCTCCGGCGAAGAGTCCGACCGGCAGATCAAAATGCGCGCCATGCGGCTACTGTCTCCTGAATCAGGTGAAGAGAAGAGCAATCTACCTGATGATCTCTTCCTGGTCACCGAAACCAACCTGGATATCATTTTGGAGCACATTGAGGTGGTAAAGCCCCAACTGATCGTAGTGGATTCCATCCAGACCACCTATCTCCCTCAACTGGAATCTTCTGCCGGTTCTGTCACCCAGGTGCGCGAGACGGCTTCTCGATTGAGAGAGTTGGCCAAAGCCAGCGGGGTGACTGTCTTCATCATCGGGCACGTCACCAAAGAAGGCACCATCGCCGGGCCGCGCGTATTGGAGCACATCGTCGACGCCGTGCTCTATCTAGAGGGAGATCGCTTCCAGGTATACCGCCTGCTGCGCACGGTCAAGAACCGCTACGGTGCCACATCCGAGGTAGGCGTCTTCGAGATGCGCGACCGCGGCCTGGTCGAGGTCAGCAACCCCTCAGAGGCCTTCCTGGCCGAGCGCATGGTCAACGCCCCTGGCTCGGCTATCGCCGTGACTATGGAGGGCACTCGTCCTCTGCTGGTCGAAATCCAGGGCCTGACCAGCCACACCTCCTTTGGCAACCCTCGCCGTACACCCAACGGCATCGACTTCAACCGCCTGTTACTGAATGTTGCCGTGCTCAGCCGCCGGGTTGGAGTCCGCCTGGCCGAACAGGACGTCTTTGTCAACGTGATCAGCGGCCTGAAGATCAGCGAACCCGCCGCCGACCTGGCCGTCGCTGCCGCTATTGCATCTTCAGTCAAGGACGCCCCTGTACGGGCTGACACCGTGCTCATCGGCGAAGTGGGCCTGTCTGGTGAACTGCGCATGGTCGGCCAGATGGAAGCCCGATTGCGCGAGGCAGCAAAACTGGGCTTCAAGACAGCAGTCGTGCCCCGACGAATTGGTAAAGGCCAGAAGTGGCCCAAAGGAATTGAAGTGGTGGAAGTAAGGTCGCTTAGGGAAGCGTTGAAAAAGGCGTTGGTGGAGGAGTAATCAGACTTCCGAAGTCTCGGAGACTTCGGAAGTCTTCAGATCCATGATCACCGAAATCCAGCGCAAGACCATCCTCAATCATGTCAAACAGCCCGATACCTACTTCGGGCTGAAGTACAACATGAACCTGTACCGGGGCTGCCAGCACCAGTGCATCTACTGCGACTCGCGCTCCACCTGCTACCAGATCGAGAACTTCGCTGACATTCACATCAAGACTAATGCCATCGAACTGCTGGAAGATGTGCTGCCCCGCAAGCGCGTGCGAGGCACTATCGGCACCGGCTCGATGAACGACCCCTATATGCCCATCGAAGCCAAGGTCAACCTGACTGGCCAGGCGTTGGAAGTTATTGCCAGGAACCAATTTCCCGTGCACATCATCACCAAGTCCGACCTGGTTATTCGCGACCTGGAAACTCTGAAAGAGATCAACCAGGTTTACGCCGCGGTCAGTTTCACTATCACCACCGCGGATGATGCTTTAGCGAAGAAGCTCGAGCCCGCAGCGCCGCCGACATCTGCGCGCTTGGAGGCAATGAAAACGCTCTCGAATGCCGGGATCCTCACCGGGGTCACCATGCAGCCCATCCTGCCCTTTATCGAGGACACCCCTGAAAATATCTCCAATATCGTCGAACTGGCCCATCAAAACGGCGCCTCCTACATCCTGCCCTGGTTCGGCATGAGCCTGCGCGAGGGCTCCCGCGACTACTACTACGACAAACTCGATCAGCTCTTCCCTGGCGTCAAACAGCGCTACGTGCAGCGTTACGGAAGTCGCTACATCTGCAACGCCCCCAACTGGCGCCAGTTGGATGATCTCTTCCAGAAAGCAGTCTACAAATACGGTATCGCCACCCAAATGCCCGTTTTCACACCCGAGAAAATCACGAAGCAGAGTTCACAAATGAGGCTGCTTTGAGCAGTTTCCAGTGACCAGTAATCAGTAACCAGATAAGGCAAACTGACTACTGTTTACTGGTTACTGAACACTAATCCCCCATGCCCCCCCGCACCCCGCACCCCGCACCCACTTTCCACATCGGTCACATCCCCATCCACGGCGATGCCATCCTCTCACCTATGGACGGCTTTTCCGATTGGCCCTTCCGCTCCCTGTGTCGCGAGCTGGGTTCGGCGATGAGCTATACCGAATTCGTCAAGGCCGAAGAGATTCTCAAGCCACCCAAACTGATCGCAGACAAATTGCGTTATGAAGAAGACGAACGCCCAGTGGTGATCCAGATTTATGGCGAAGATCCCGAGGTGATGTTGGCCGCCGCTCTGCGCGCCCAGGAGCTAGAGGCAGACATCGTCGATATTAATATGGGCTGCCCGTCCAAGACCATCGCCAACCGCGGCGCCGGGGTGGGCCTGATGCGAACTCCCTTGAAGGTGGCGCGCATTTTCAAGCGCTTATCTGCCTCCTTAGAGATCCCCCTGACCGGCAAGATCCGCCTGGGCTGGGACGATGACTGCCGCAATTACCCCCTCATCGCCCGCATCGTCGAAGAGAACGGTGGCGCGCTGATCGCCCTGCACGGGCGCACCAAAGAGCAAGGCTATAGGGGTAAAGCCAACTGGGAGGCGATCGCCGAGGTCAAAGAGGCCGTGAATATCCCCGTGATCGGCAATGGTGATGTGAAAACCGCCGACGATATCGATCGCATGAAAAAATATACCGGCTGCGACGCCGTGATGATCGGGCGTGCGGCCATCGGCAATCCCTGGATCTTTCACCGCCTCGACCGGGAAGAAGTCAGCTTCGAGCAAGTCCGCGAGATGATGCTCAAACACCTGGAACGCAACCTGGCATTCTATGGAGAGGAGATCGGCCTGGTACTCTTCCGTAAGCATGCTGTGCGCTACCTGACCCCCTATCGGCTCCCGAAGGTATTCCGAAAAAAACTCCTCACCAGCGTTCATCCAGAAGAGTTCTTATCTCTGCTTGACGATATTATCGAGTCGGTCAATCAGGCCCCAAGGGAAGATGAATACCATCCCTAGCTACATTCCTAATTCACCATTCATCAATCAGCAATCTTCACCATGATATAATCCCCGCCACTATGGAAGAAGAGACCACCACTACCCAAGCCAAAATCGATGACACTGAAGAAGTCATCGAAAAAGACCTCGACCAACCCAAAATTGATGAAGTACTTGAAGACGAAACTTCTGAAACTGGCACACTGACCTTCAAGCGTTCCCATGTATACGCCGCGCTGCTGCCCCTGGCCTTCGTCGTAGGACTGGCTGTAGGCTATATCTTTTGGGGACGCACAATCCCAGAGACAACAGCCCCAACTACTGCGGATGCCGCGCCCGCACAGGCTGCACAGGTTCAGGCCGAACCCCAACAAGTTCAGCGGTACGACATTCCCGAAGATGATGACCCAGTTTGGGGATCTGATGACGCACCAATTACGATTATCGAGTTCAGTGACTATGAGTGCCCCTACTGCCGCAGATGGCATTTAGAGGTTTGGCCTCAAATTCAAGAATCCTATCCCGATCAGGTACGACTGGTGTATCGGGACTTTCCGCTCACGACAATCCATCCCAACGCAACTCCGGCTGCCGCAGCAGCAAATTGTGCTGGAGAACAGGGTACTTATTGGGAATTCAGTGAATTACTCTTCAGTATGGAATTAGGCTTAGATAAGAACGCCTATGAACAGTATGCCAGCAATTTGAGCCTGGATTTGGATGCTTTTTCAGACTGCCTGGATAGCGGTCGCCAAAATGAAGAGGTTATGGCAGATTACGAATACGCTGCCAGCCTGGGTGTGCGCTCTACGCCGACTTTCTTCGTGAATGGTATTCCATTAGTAGGGGCGCAACCTTTTGAAGTCTTCCAGAATTTGATCGAGCAGGAACTATCTGGGGAGATTCCGTGAACAGGAATCAGTGATCAGTAAACAGTAACCAGTTAGCAGTATTCAGCTCTCAGAAATTGCACCGCCGGGAGATTCTTCTCGGCGGTGTATTCTTTTTAATTGAGGCTATAATTCCAGTATGACTTCCTATGGCTTTTCGCCAGAAGGTGAATTTGAAGATACCCTACGAGATGGTATTACGGCTGCCAAAAATGACAGCCGCAAACTGGCACGCCGATTGCTTGAACGTTGCATACGCATGGACCCCTATGATGCGCGTCCCTGGCTTTGGCTGACCGAAATCACCGACGACCCCGACGAAAAGCGCGCCTGTCTTGAATCAGCCCTTGCAGCAGACCCCTATAACATAGTCGCCCGCAGAGCAATCGCCCTGTTGGATGGAAAGATCAAAGCAGAGGATCTCTTGCCCACAGGTGAGGGGGTGCAGCCGCGCCAAAACCAGGAACCCATAGCTGCTCAGACTGAAAAAACCTTGGCCTGCTCCCAATGCGGAGGGCAAACCGAATTCAATCCCCAGAGCCAGACATTGCAATGTTTGTTTTGTGGCTTCGAAAGAGAGATCGATGCTGAACTCGCAGCTGATAGTGGGGAGCAGGTGCTTGAATTTGTGCTGCCAACCCGACGGGGACACCAGTGGGCTGAGGCCCAGCATCACCTCAAATGTCAGAATTGCGGTGCTGACAGCCTCTGGCCAACCGGTCAACGAGCCTTGCGCTGTCCATTTTGTGGATCAAACCAGTTGATCGAGTCCCAAGAAACAAAGAACCTCGTTGATCCCCAAGTTATTGGGCCCATAGAAATCGATCAAAAACAAGCCTTGCATCTGGCTGAAGAATGGCTGGGAAAAGGCTGGTTCACGCCGGATGATCTATCAACTTCCATATCCGCCCAAGAGACGGCTTTGCGTCCGGCGTATTATCCATTCTGGACCTTTGACGGCATCCTGGAATTGCACTGGCGCTGCGAAGTCAACGAAGGCAGCGATGATAATCCTCATTGGGTATCACGCTCAGGGGTAGAATATCAAATATTCGATGATATGCTGGTCTCCGGCAGCAAATCTATCACTCGGGAACATTCAGAAGATATCCGCCCTTTCAAACTCAAAGAAGTCGTCGAGTTCAAACCAGAATTTTTGGCTGGTTGGCCAGCCCTGACCTATGATATTTCATTAGCAGATGCAACTTTGATCGCACGGGAATTGATCATCGGTAATTTTCGCAATAGTATGCATCTCAAGATCCTACCTCATCGCAAAAAACGCAATCTTTCAACCGGACACCACAAATGGAGTGGCATGACCTTTAAATATGTATTACTCCCAATTTGGGTGGGAACATACCATTATAAGGGCCAATCCTATTCTATTCTTGTCAACGGCCAAACCGGGGAGGTCAGCGGGAAAAAACCACGTGATTCTGCGATCACCTTCGCCACAGTCCTGAGCATCATCCTCACGATCATTGCTATCCTTATTGGAACAGCAATCCTGGGCTTTGAGATGGGCTGGCTGACGTTCTAATTCCGAGTATAATCCCCCCCAATACCTAATTCCTGATACCGAAAACAAAATATCCAATCTATGACCCAACCACTTGACTTTCAATCAATCATCATTGCACTGCAAGATTTCTGGAACGACAAGGGATGCCTGATTTGGCAGCCTTATCACACAGAGGTCGGGGCTGGCACTATGAACCCCGGCACTGTACTGCGCGTCCTTGGGCCAGAACCTTGGAACGTCGCATACGTAGAACCCTCCATTCGACCCGATGACGGTCGCTTCGGAGAAAATCCCAACCGTTTCTACCAGCACATCCAATATCAGGTCATACTCAAACCCGACCCTGGAAATCCCCAAGAGCTTTATCTGGAATCCCTGGTTGCTCTTGGCATCGATCCCCACAAACATGATATCCGTTTTGTGGAAGATAACTGGGCTCAACCAGCCATCTCTGCCTGGGGTTTGGGATGGGAAGTCTGGCTGGATGGTCTCGAGATCACACAATTCACCTACTTCCAACAGGTTGGCGGGCAAACACTAGACCCTGTGGCCGTTGAACTGACCTATGGGCTTGAGCGCATCGCCATGGCTATCCAGGGTGTGCGCGATTTTCGCGACATCCGTTGGAACCAGAGCATGACCTATGGCGATGTTTATTTGCAAAACGAGCAAGAATCTAGCAAGTATGCCTTCGAACTGGCCAATGTCGATCGTTTGCGCCAAATGTTCGATCTCTACGAAGCCGAGGCCAAGGTTTGCCTGGAAAACCATCAGGTGCTGCCAGCCCACGACTATCTGCTAAAGTGCTCACATACCTTCAATATCCTCGACACACGCGGTGCCATTGGCGTGACCGAGCGGGCGGGATTCTTCCGCCGAATGCGCTCTCTGGTACGTGGCATTGGGGACGAATATATTGAACAGCGCACCCGTTTGGAATTTCCCTGGCTTGGAGAAGAAGGCACGGATGCAAGGGAACGTGGGAGCAAGGGGGATGCAAGCACGTCGGCACCCCACCACCCTGACACCCCTGCACCTGTGCTTGTAGAAATCGGTACCGAAGAACTTCCCCCAGGTGACCTGGAAGATGCCCTGGCACAGTTACGAAAGAGCGTTCCCGCTTTGCTGGGTGAACTTCGCCTTGAGCATGGTGAGATTAAGATCTTAGGCACGCCCCGACGTTTAGTCATCCACGTCGAAGATTTGGCCCCCAACCAGGAAGATATTGAAGAATTGGTCAAGGGCCCCCCTGCCAATCGTGCCTTCGACGCCGATGGTGTTCCCTCCAAGGCCGCCGAAGGGTTTGCCCGTTCTAAGGGCATTGATGTAGGCCAATTAGAAGCTCGTGAGATCGACGGCGGGGAATATGTTGTTGCAGTGGTGAAACAAGACGGCCGCACATCCATCGAGGTGCTAACCGAGGCCTTGCCCAAATTGGTCGCTGAGATCCATTTCGTCAAGACCATGCGCTGGAATGAAACCAACACTGCTTTCTCACGACCCATCCGTTGGTTGTTGGCACTACATGGCGAAGCCCTGATCCCCTTTGAATTCGCCGGGCTCCAAGCTCAGGGCACCACGCAGGGTTTGCGCTTCACTGAAAATAAAACCATCCCCGTTAACAGCTCCAGCGACTACTTCAATGAGATTGCAGCGGCAGGTATCCTTCTAGATCCAGAAGAGCGCATGGCTGTCATCGAAGATCAAATCCACGCACTGGCGGCAAAGGTCGATGGTGAAATCCCCAACGACCCTGATTTGTTGCTTGAAGTCACACATCTAGTTGAAGCGCCAACTGCCCTTCTCGGTGAGTTCAACCCCCGTCACCTCGAACTCCCGGACGAAGTACTCATCTCCGTGATGAAAAAACACCAGCGCTATTTCCCCATCCAGAAAAACGGTGAGTTGATCCCCTATTTCATCACCGTCGCCAATAAACCCGGCAATGGTGCCTATGATCTTGTCATTCGGGGCAATGAAGACGTCATCCGAGCGCGCTTTGCCGACGCAGCCTATTTCGTGCGCGAAGATATGGAAAGCAAATTAGAGGACTTCGTCCCTCAACTGGAGAAACTCACATTCCAGACTGATCTGGGCTCGATGCTGGATAAAACAAAGCGCATCGAGGGGTTGGTTGATGTGTTGGCCCCCATGCTTGATCTTACCTCCGAAGAGGTCGCAACCGCTCGTCGGGCTGCTCATCTTAGCAAAGCCGACTTGGCTACCCAGATGGTTGTCGAGATGACTTCCTTGCAGGGAATTATGGGCCGTGATTACGCACTACATTCAGACGAAACCGCAGAAGTTGCCACAGCAATCTTCGAGCACTATCTGCCTCGTTCGGCCAGTGATGCGACCTCTGAGAACAAGCCAGGTCTGGCTGTTGGACTTGCTGATCGCCTGGACTCTCTCTCTGGTCTCTTTGCAGCGGGTCTGGCTCCGTCAGGGAACAAGGATCCCTTTGCGCAGCGCAGAGCAGCCCTGGGTTTCGTCGGAAACCTGATCGCTTGGGATATAGATTTCGATATCCGAGTTGGGCTTGAAGCAGCAGCGAAGAATCTGCCCATCGAAGCCTCAGCGGGATCCCAAACCGAATGCCAAGATTTCATCGTCAGGAGGCTCAGTAACGTCTTCCTGGAGGAGGGCTACGCCTACGACGTAGTAGACGCCGTGGTCAGCGCCCTGGGCTACAACCCAGCCAAAGCCGCCCTAGCCGTGAAGGAACTCAGCCAGTGGGTAGCGCGCGACGATTGGGACACCATTCTTCCGGCGTATTCAAGATGTGTGCGTATTACGAGGTCAGCCGTCAGCGGCGGCGCAGACGTGCAAAGCAAGCCGTCAGCAGTGAGCACCTCACTTTTTGAAAATGCATCAGAGCAAGGGTTATTTGATGCGCTGCAAACAGCAGAGTCAGCAAAGCGTCCTCCTGGCTCCGTCAATGATTTCTTGACCGCCTTCGAACCCATGATTCCCGCCATCGACAAATTCTTCGAGGATGTGCTGGTGATGGTCGAGGACGAAAAGGTACGCGATAACCGTCTGGCACTGCTGCAGCGGATTGCTGCTTTGGCTGATGGCGTCGCTGACATGAGTAAGTTAGAAGGGTTTTAGCAAGTCATCCGGAAAAACAAAACTAGCTTATGTTTTAGATGAACGTAATCTCGTCGTTTCCAAACCCGTAGTAAAAACAGGGTGGGCGCTAGCGCTTTGCGCTGCACCCACCCTGTTTTTACAACATCTTGATTTGGAGTATTCAAATGAAAAAGCTTCAACTTCCCCCTCGATTAAACCTGACCGTTATACTCCAATCATCTTGGGATGGAAATCTCTATATCCATCCTGAAACCTCAGATAGAGCCGGAGACCTTTTACTCCGGGAAACGGGCGAAGAAAAGACTCTTTCGATATTTCTTGGCTCGCAAAGTGAGCCGAGCCAAGCGGAACTGCGTAGCGCTGGGGCGAAAACCAGCAACTGGCTTATCGACCACCAGATTCACGAGGTTGGGCTACTTGTCACCGACTTTGATAACCTTGGTGTCGATAATGCCCTAGAAGCATTCTGTGAAGGGCTGCTGTTAGGCGCATTTCGGTTCGATCGGTATAAAGCCAAAGAAGGCGATTCGAAACAGGTAGTGAATGTTCATGTGCTGACAGAAGGGGACAACACTCCTATATCAGACAAGATAATCCGCGTCACAGCGATCATCAGCGGCGTCAATTTGGCTCGCGAGTGGAGTCACGAACCCGCCAACATCATCAATCCGGTATCTCTGGGGGAGCGCGTAAAAACTTTGGCGACGGCAGCCGGGCTGAAGTGCAAGATCCTTGGGGAAGAAGACCTTCGCGAGATGGGCGCTGGTGCAATCCTTTCAGTGGGGCTGGGCAGCAAGACCCCTTCTCAAATGATCATTATTGAACACAGCGGCGCACAATCCGCTGCCCCACCGGTGGTGATTGTGGGCAAAGCCATCACATTCGATACTGGCGGGTACTCCCTCAAAGACAAAGCGGGGATCGTGGGGATGAAATTCGATAAGTGCGGCGGCATGGACGTCATCGGCATTATGCAAGCCGTGGCCGAGCTTAATCTCCCCATGTCGGTGATCGGTATCGTGGCTGCGGCGGAAAATATGATCTCCCAAGACGCGTATCGCCCCAACGACATCATCACCAGCCTCTCAGGAAAGACCATCGAGATCATCAGCACCGACGCCGAGGGACGCATGGTACTAGCTGACGCCTTGACCTACGCGACCAAGCAATACGAGCCGCGTGCCATCATCGACTTGGCCACGCTGACCGGCGGGGTCAGAACGGCCTTGGGTAGCTTGCGGGCAGGTTTGATGTCCAATGATGACAAGCTGGCTGATGAACTTTTCCAGGCGGGGGAACGCACTCATGAACGATTGTGGCGATTGCCCTTAGATGACGAGTACTTCGAACTCATCAAGGGAACCGACAGCGATATCAAAAACTCTGCTGGTGTGCCGTTGGCCGCGCCTGTTGTGGGGGGCATATTCCTGAAGCAGTTCGTTCCCGATGAAATCCCCTGGGCGCATATTGATATCGCGGGGACTGCGACCATAGAGAAAACCAAAGGAATTAGACTAGCAACAGGTTTTGGGATACGTTCGGTAATAGAGTATCTTGAACAGCAGGTCTGATATTGACGCTGCAAATGAATTTAGAAAAAACGGGCTTCGCTGTGAAGCCCGTTTTTTTCGTCATTTCTGAAAATCGTCGATATACGCTTTGATAGATGGGAAGCCGGTAAGCTTCTCATAGAAGAAGTTGTTGACGATGTTGATCACTTCTGCACGGGCAGCCTCGACTTCAGCTATCAAAGGTTGTCCGCTTTTTTGTTCTTCGAGGCCATTCCGCAAGCGCAATAGATAGCGAACAATTGTCACCTCTTCGTCACCCTCCAGGGCTTCAATAACTGCCAGGATGAGTTTGTCAGCTTGCGATTGAACGCTCTCCATGTCAATAACCGCTCCAGGCTGACTGCATTCATCCACCGTGCGGATCAGCGACCAAACCTGATAAAGCATCGAAGTCGGCTCGTCGAAGAGTTCCCGCACAAAGGCAGCCTCCTCATAGCGTCCATCGAGGCGGAATATGTTGTACATGCGCTTGGCGGCTTTCCCGTAATTGATATCTTTGGTCAAATATTTATTGACTTCCCCTTCAAGCCGCTCGACGTATTCATCGATGGCATTTGCAGAGACATGTTGAGCTAGCTTAGAAAAAATCGGCACAGACTCCGCTTCCAAATAAACCTCCTGGAAATATGGGTCAAGGTAGCCATCCAGAGGGGTGATGGTGCCATCGGGGGCTTCCCAGGTGACATCCAGCATATTGCTGGCATTTACTAGTTGCCCTCTCGCAGGATCAGCCACCACCCAATCGAGCTTGCACCAGCCTGGGTCCAGAGCCGCTTGATCCCATTGAATGGAAATTGATTCACCATCTGGCGTTTTAGCGTCGATCTGCTTGGCCTTAATATCTTTTGCCGTCCATGAGATAGGTGTGCCCGCTTTTTTCGTATGACCCTGCACAATCACATCCTGAGGAAAGCTACCCAATTTAACTTCCATCAATTGATACGTAGCGCCAACCGCAGCTTCTAGCGCTTTTTCACGCATGATATCAGCCAGAATTTGGCAAGCTTCCGCTTTGGTTTCAGCAATAATATTTATCCGCTCGAAGTAATCAGCGTCACCGGGATAGATTTGCATTTTGGACTGGGCTGCTGAACCTGAGAGAGCCAGGGCTGTTTCCACTTTCCCAGGAATATCTAAGAATTCAACTAGCCGCCCCAGTTCCCGAAAATGCGCTAGATCTTCAGGGCTAAAATCGAGCATGGTAACGCGATGCCCAAAGATCCCTTCGCGTTCATCATACACAATATCGTCTTCTTGGTCAGCGGCCATGGCCGTTAGCCAGCGCAAGGCTTCAGCTTCATCAATTCCAACCCCGAGACGTTCTGCGGAATCGATAATCCGCTGTAATTCAACGGGGGGTGTAATTTTGGGGTCACTCATGATTCCTCCTCATATAAGCGCTAGGTATCATAACCATTAACAACGGTTATTCCTCACACAGGTGAAATCTATTTCATCTTCATTTCATCGACAATCTTGCAGAATATCTCCGCCTGATCCAAAGCGTCCTGCAAAGCATGGTGGGCGAGTTGACGATCTCCAAGATAATGTTGTGAAACGCTATTCATTCCGGTCTTCCTCCAGGATACGCTATGTAAGCCCATATAAAGCGCTTTAATGTCCAAAGCTTTATGGCCAAATGGATTATGGCCAAAAAATCGATGGAAATAATCATTCACAAACATCCAATCGAAGGGAGCATTGAAAGCCACAAATACGGGTTGTTTATCTTGGGGAGTGACTGATGAGATCCATTCGGAAAAACGCATCATGGCAACCTGAGGGGCTAGCCCATTTTCTTGAAGTTCATCGAGATTGAGTTGACTAACTTTCAATGCTTGGGGGACGAATGCATCATTCACGGGTTGGATTTCGATATAGAAACCTTCACCCGGATCAAATACTTCGCAAGCTCCGATAGAGAGCAGAGAATATAAACTTGGTGTTGGCCCCGCGGTTTCAACATCAACAGAGATATAGAATTCTGGCTTTGGATTAGGCATCAAATATACTCTACAACAAATTATTTAATAATGCAATGCGCAGTTTCGCCAAGAGTAATTTGAGCAGCAATATTTATTCGATAAAACCACAGCTAGGTAGAGAAGATTTCATTCGTAGTTCACGGACTTGAATTCAATGAAATAGGAATAGAGCCCTATTGAGCCTGTTATATAATTCACATAGAATAGCGAATACTCGTAATTTCCGTCAATATATCAACAAAGGAGAACAGGAAATGAAACTCGTTAAAATTTCAATGATAATCGCTATTCTATTATTCATGTTATTTCCAATGAGCATCGTATGGGCGAATGGTGAAGCTCCTGATCTACCACCGGGTGATAGGAATGGGGATTTAGGAAATGGGGATGCAGGTGGTAATGGAGACGGGGGTGGAGGGGATCCAGGCCCGTTTCCCGATCCAAACCCATCGAATCCCGTTGTAAATAAAGTTACGAGTGCAGGACCCGCTCCCTGGTGTGTGAGCACATTGTGTTTTAATCCCAGCTATTTTTTGGGAGATGGTGAACTTACACTAGAGCAAGATGGGGATACAGTGATAATTTCCATCACCGGCAATGTTATTACAAATGGCCAGCTTTCATTACCTTTGCCACAGGGGGCTGATCCCAACAAATGCACCTTCTTATTGGATGAATTCGAGCAACCGAATACAGTATTCCCAGGCAACGACGGCAATGTTTTCGCCTACATTGGACAACCCCCTGAATCCATTAGTGGGACCTGGTCTGTAAAGTGCGATAATTAGGAATACTCTCCAATGTCATCCTGAGCGGAGCGAAGAATCTGAAAGCCCGAGATCGAAGGTCACTTCGGTAGCAGCCAAAAGCCCACATACGGCGTGTTCCCTCAGTGTGACAATTTAGTAATTTTGAAATAAGTTTGACAAAAAAGGGTGTTTTCGGCGTACAGCGCCAAAAACACCCTTTTTTGTCGAGCAATTTCGGTGGGATCGTTCAGGGCGCGGTATAATGATTTCACGAATTTCCGTCCACGGAACACTTTCCGCTGAAAAATGACTGCCATAGACGAAATAAAAGCCCGACTCGATATCGTCGATATCGTCTCGAATAGCGTCGAACTACGGAGAGCGGGAAAAAGCTACTCTGGCTTTTGCCCCTTCCACCACAACACGCGCACGCCGGCTTTTGCAGTTTTCCCGGATACGGGCACCTGGCGCTGCTTCGGTGAGTGCAACGAGGGCGGCGATATCTTCAGCTATGTGATGAAGAAAGAGGGCTGGGATTTTCCGACGGCGCTCAAGGAACTGGCTGAACAGGCTGGTGTGGAACTCAAACCGCTGACCCCCCAAGAGCAGGAACGTTATGAAGAGTATGACCGCTTGCGGGAACTGCTGGAAACCGCGCTGACCTTCTTCCAACACCAGTTGCGCAATTCGCCGGCGGGAGCGAAAGCGTTGGAATACCTTCATCAACGGGGTTTGAGTGATGAAACCATCGAGAATTTCGGCATCGGCTTCGCCCCAGATTCCTGGGATGCTGCCACGGAGCACTTCAAAGCTAAGGGCTACACAGAGGCTGATCTGATAGATGCCGGTTTGGTCTCGGAGCGAGAGTCTGGGGGCGTCTATGATCGCTTCCGGAACCGAATTGTGCTGCCCATCCGCGATGATCGCGGTCGCATGTCCGGTTTTGGGGCGCGCACGCTGGACCCCGAGGGGCTGCCCAAATACCTCAACTCGCCACAAACGGAGATCTTCGATAAAGGCAAGATCCTTTTCGGCCTGGATAAAGCCCGCAAATCGATCCGCTCAGAAGACCAGGTGGTGATCGTCGAGGGGTATATGGGTGTGCTGGCTCCACACCAACATGGCTACACCAACGTGGTCGCCACCATGGGTACGGCACTGACCGAAGATCACTTGCGTTTGATCAAACGCTTCAGCAAGCGCATCATCCTGGCGATGGATTCCGATGCCGCGGGAACGAAAGCCACCTTGCGTGGGCTTGAAGTGGCCAGGCAAACTCTGGATAGGGAAGGTGAAATCCGTTTCGACGCGCGCGGACTGCTGCACCAGGAAGGGCGCCTCAAGGCTGATATCCGCGTCAGCAGCCTACCCCCAGGCATGGACCCGGACGATGTAATTAATCGCGATCCGACCGAATGGGAGGCGATCATTGCCGGGGCTAAGCCGATTGTAATTCATGTGATGGAAACCCTGGCCGCAGACCGCGATCTGGACGACCCCAAGATCAAGACCGAGATTGCCACGCAGGTAATGCCGTTGATCGAAGATGTGCCCAGTTCCATCGAACGGGACACATACAGACAACAATTGGCTCGCTTGCTTAAGGTAGATGAGCGCTCTCTGCTGGAGACGCGTGGGAGGCGTACCACCCCAAGACGCAGGTACCCTGCCCAACGGCCTCCGTCCGTCCAGACTCCATTATCGGGGATCTCTGCTACGCCCTTGGAGGCAATCTATTCTCGTGAGATCCATCTGCTGGGAGTATTGCTACGCCGCCCCGATTTAATTTATCACATAGACCGCAAACTCCAGGAAGACGGTCTCAACCGTATCTACCATCAAGATTTCCAGCACACGGATCATCAAGTACTCTTCCGGTTGGTTCAAGACTCCCTTCACCAAGGAGAAACTGAACCCTTGCATTTCGTGCTCAACCATCTACCAGAAACGATCATGAACCTGACCGATAACATCCTGGAACGCACTGAGAAGATCGATCCTTTTGGAAAGGATATCTTAGAAGATCTGCTCAGGGCATTACTCCGTCTGAGAACCAAAGGATTGAATCAACAGCTAGACCACTTACGCTATCTACAGGAAACAGCCCAAGAGCAGGGAGATATCACAGCTAAAGAATATCAAAAATCGATGGCTCAATATGTCACACTGCTGGGTCGATTGCATCGAGCGCAAAACCGGTACACAAACCATTCGCTCAACTAACGAACAAGGCGATTGCTATGACCCACCCAGATCCCCCACCCGTCCCAATTCCCGGTCTTCCAGATGACCAGATTTCTTCGGATGATGAGCTTTTGTTTCTGGAGGACGATCTATCCGTAGTAGATGGGGAAAATAGCTTGCATCCAGAACAGCCCTTCCCGAAGAATACTACTGAGGTCGAAGAGGTTGGAGAAGCGGATGAGGCAAGTGTACAGGTTGTCAACACGATTTCTGCCGGACAAGACGCTTTTCCCAGGTTAGAGAGCGACCCCATCCGCTTGTATTTTAACGATATAGGCAAAGTTGATTTGCTGGGCATAGACCAGGAGTTCTGGCTGGCGGCGCGCATGTTAGCCGTTCGGAGAATAGATGTGATTAGTCGCCAACATCCCATTGCTCGCCGGGGTGTTTCTCCCGTCCAGGGCATGTACCGGGCGGTCTTTGCGGAGCTGCGGACAGCCTGGAACCGAGTCCGGGATGACATTAAACGTTGGAAGTTCGCCTGCCCCGACTTATTATCGATCCTAGATGAAGCCCGAAATTTGCGAGAAACCTGGGAAATCAATCAACCTTCTTATTTGCGAAATTATTTGGATAACGGCATGTGGGGGAAAGACACATTCTGGGATACCGTTGCTCGCTATGCCTTTACAATATTCATATCATTCTACGCACTGCCAGACGAAGCATCAGCCAAGTTACGTGCTTATCTAGAGAAAAGCCATAAACTGCCCAGTAAGCGGACCTTCTCACGTTACCTGCCATCGGATGATGTTCTAAACCAGAATGTGCAGAATTTGCGAGATCTCTCTCGCGAGGCTCACAATATCATTATCCGAGCAAACCTGCGCCTGGTGGTCAGCGTAGCCAAACGGTATACCGGGCGAGGAAATTCATTCCTGGATCTGATTCAGGAGGGCAATGTTGGGTTGCTGCGAGCTGTCTCTAAATTCGATCCCACGCGGGGCTATAAATTCAGTACCTATGCCACCTGGTGGATCCGCCAATCAGTCAGCCGTTCGATTGCCGATCAGGCTCGCACGATCCGCATTCCGGTGCACGTACACGAGACCATCAACCGTTTGGTGCGCATTCAACGGGATCTGACCCAGGAACTCAACCGCGAGCCCACAAACGAAGAAGTTACTCTGAAATCTGGCTTCTTAAAACCGGAAGATGTGCATATGATTCAGCGTGCGGCATCTGAGGGCACAACATTGCCTCTAGAGCTGACCCGTCGATTACGTCGCGCAACTCGGAAAGTAACTCGCATTTTGCAATCATCAGAGGCGCCGCTTTCCCTAGATAGCCCTGTAGGTACCGATGAAGATAACAATCAATTGGGGGACTTTATCAAAGACGAGGAGGCTATGCAACCGGTGGACGCAGCGGCGCGCGAGATGCTGCGGGAGCAGGTAAAAAATGCCCTGGCTATCCTTTCCGAACGTGAGCGTCAGGTGTTAGAATTGCGCTTTGGTTTATTGGATGGCAAAGATCACACCCTCGAGGAAGTTGGCCAGTACTTCAATGTCACCCGAGAACGTATCCGCCAGATCGAGGCCAAGGCCCTTCGAAAACTGCGGCACCCCACTCGCAGCCGCCACCTCCGAGACTACCTCGAGACCTGATTTCTGAAAACTATCCATTTGCATTGAATCTGCCATCAACGAAAGGTAGCCTCGAAAAAGAGCTTGCGCAGGGGGTTCCGATCCCTGCGCATTCACATTTATTGGAATGTTTAGAATTCAAGGAGCCCCCTACTAAATGACTTCTCATCGTTCTGTTTATCCAATTGAGATCGCTGGTGTTTACCGTGAACTGCCTCTCTTCGAAGTTCAGTCTGGATTGAGAATCGCTGTGCTCAATATCCTGGGAGATACAGAATTGGTTAGTGCCTGTGCCCAGGACCTGACAGAAAAACTATCCGCTCTCGAGTATGACGTTATCGTAACGGCTGAAGCAAAGAGTATTCCCCTGGCGCACGAGGTATCCAAAGTCAGCGGCAAACCCTATGTGATCTTGCGCAAACATTACCGTAGCTATATGGGTAAGACCATTCAAGCTGAAACGATCTCTATCACCACAGGGAGACCTCAACACCTCTATCTGGACGAAAAAGATCTGGCACTCATTCAAAAGAAAAACGTGGTTTTGCTCGATGACGTCATCAGCACAGGCTCGACTCTCGAGGGAATGCAGCAGATCATACAAAAAACTCAAGGGCAAGTCGTCGCGAAGGCTGCAGTTCTAACCGAGGGTGATCAGGAAAAATGGAGTGATGTGGTATCCCTTGGGCATTTACCCTTGTTTACAGATTGATTGCTTGTACAATTAATATTAGGAAATTAAT
>CAYTKR010000003.1:0-82526 GCA_964438295.1 uncultured Anaerolineales bacterium | reverse complement strand
GGTGACCAATGGACATAAAACGAATTGCAGTTTTTACCAGCGGGGGCGACGCCCAGGGCATGAACTCTGCCGTGAGATCTGTGGTGCGTACCGCGTTGGACCGCGGTTTGGAAGTCTATGCCATTTATGAAGGCTACCAGGGTCTGGTTGATGGTGGCGACCGCATTCGGAAGATGGACTGGGATTCCGTGGGCGGCATCTTGCAAGGGGGGGGTACAGTCATCGGTACGGCCCGCTGTGAGCGTTTCCGCACCCGAGAGGGTCGTCTGGTTGCAGCCAAGAATCTGATCACATGCGGTATCGAGGGATTGGTCGTTATCGGCGGGGATGGCTCTCTTACGGGTGCCAATCTTTTCCGCCAGGAGTGGCAATCATTGGTGGCCGAACTGGTTGAAAGTGGAGAGATAAGCGCTGATGAAGGCAAAGCCTATCCCAACTTGTTAATCGTTGGCCTGGTAGGGTCCATCGATAATGATTTCTTTGGCACTGATATGACCATTGGCACAGACTCCGCGCTGCACCGCATCACCGAGGCTGTCGATGCAATCACCAGCACGGCTGCCAGCCATCAGCGAACGTTCGTAGTCAAAGTGATGGGCCGCAACTGTGGCTACCTGGCGATGATGGGCGCCCTGGCCTGCGGGGCGGATTGGGTGTTGATCCCCGAAAATCCGCCCGATGTGGATGATTGGCGCCAGGTCATGGCGGAGCGCTTGAAAGCGGGCCGTCAAGCAGGTCGCCGTGATAGTATCGTCATCTTGGCAGAGGGCGCCCGGGATCGGGATGGCAATTACATTGGCAGCAGCGATGTCGCTAAGGCGTTAGAAGAGAAATTAGGCGAGGATGTGCGCGTGACGGTTCTGGGACACGTTCAGCGCGGCGGACGCCCCAGCGCCTTCGACCGTAACCTGGGGACCCTATTGGGCCACGATGCTGTCAACGCCATCATTGATGCCAAACCAGAAGACGAACCGCTACAGGTGGGATTCCGAGGCAACCGCATCGTCAGGCTGCCATTAATGGATTGTGTGGAGAAGACGCACGCTGTCGCTGATGCGGTAGAGGCTAAGGACTATAAACGAGCTATGGAGTTGCGCAGTTCGAGTTTTACAGACGCTTACCGCACACTGCGAACCATGGTGCGCGCCATTCCCCATGCACCTGACCCTGATCAAAAACGTCTCCGCATTGGCATTCTCAATGCCGGCGCGCCTGCTCCGGGAATGAATACCGCATCTCGAGCTGCCACCCGCCTGGGGCTAGACCAAGGCCATATCATGCTGGGGATCTACAACGGTTTCGAGGGCATGGCGAAGAGCGAAGTAGAAGAGCTCAACTGGATGAGTATGGGGGGCTGGGCCTCGATGGGTGGTTCTGGCTTGGGCACCAGCCGCCTGGTTCCTAAGGGCAAAGACCTGTATGCCATTGCCCGCACCATAGAAGTCAATCAGATCGATGCCTTGCTGATAATTGGGGGTTGGAACGCTTATGAGGCTGCTTTCAAATTGTTCACCGAGCGGTCCAATTTCCCTGCATTTGAAATCCCTACGATATGCTTGCCAGCTTCGATAAATAACAATCTTCCGGGTTCAGAACTTAGCATCGGAGCGGATACGGCGCTCAACAGCATCGTCAATGCGGTAGATAAGATCAAGCAATCGGCAGTGGCCACACGGCGTTGTTTTGTCGTGGAGGTGATGGGGCATTGGTGCGGCTACTTGGCATTGTTGGGTGGGTTAGCTACAGGGGCAGAGCGCGTGTATTTGCACGAAGAAGGTGTTACCCTGAGTGACCTGCAAAAGGATGTTGAGAATTTGAGCGAGGGTTTCCGGTCTGGGAAGAGGCTGGGATTGATGATCCGCAACGAGTACGCCAATGAAATCTACACCACGGGCTTCATGTGCGCGCTCTTCGAAGAGGAAGGTCGCGACCTCTTTGACGTTCGCCCAGCAATTTTGGGCCATCAACAACAAGGCGGCGATCCTTCGCCGTTTGACCGCATCCAGGCTACGCGCCTGGCACGCCTGTGCCTTGATTATCTAATCGACGAGTGTGGAAAAGGTTCTGCTCACAGTGCCTTCATTGGATTGGAAGAAGGCAAGTACAAACACCACGATATGCGCGATTTTCAGCGCATGGTTGATCTAGAGTATAACCGCCCCAGGGAACAGTGGTGGCTGGCTTTGCGCGGGGTTGCCAGCCTTCTGGCTAAACCCGGACCTGGAGAGTAAATAGAGCCCCAAATTGAATGCGCTATTGGGTTTCCCCAAATAGCGCATTCAATTTGGGCGTTGTCATTAATTATCAGGTCTGCAAGGATTATCAGGATCGGGAATATTCGGGGGCATACCCTCGGTGCCAGGCCCATATTCGCAGACGGCGCGCCAGGGCATATAATTCGTTTGGAGAGTGTCCTGGTCGATGATTTGTCCGCCCCGCCACACATCCCGGGTGACAGTCACAACCGCGCCTTCAACCGACCAATCGACCTGTTTGATCTGTCCTTCGCCAAGATCAGTATTCACTTCGTAGCGCGGCTCTGGGGGGTCTTGTTTATTTGTCAACCCGGTTGTATCCCAATCGACAGTGCGTCCATCGCTGGTGGAGTAGAATTTCCAAGTCAGGGAGCTTCCCCCGATATAGGTTTCCATCAAGAGCCAGTAGGGGGTATCGTTGGTGAATTTGAAATCGACCACCGGTACGTAGACCGTGGCATCCAGGCCAGCCCATTTGGCATCATGCCCGCCGCCATAAGTCTGTTCATAGTAGTAGACGCGGTAGGCGTGCGGGTGGCGTTCAGCGATGGGATAGCCCCCAAAGAAAACTGTGCGGAAGAGCGTGGTGCTGACCTGGCACACCCCACCTCCGACACCTTTGATGGTGCGATCGCCATAGATGATCCAGGCTTCGGCATAGCCAGTATCCAGGCTGACATCGCCTAGGGCCTCAGCCATGGAGAACGTTTCCCCTGGGGCGATCAACAAGCCGTGGAAGCGCGAGGCGGCGGTCGCGATATTTTGACGGCGCGAGCTATCGGAGCCATAATAGTAGGTGGTATGGTGGTTGACCAACTCACTGATACCTAGCTCCTCCGCTGATGTTTCGTCTGTGACTTGTGGCGCGTTGTATTCCATATCCAGGGTGACTTCATGCTCCCCGGCCATAACGCGCTGGTTTATTGCTTGAAGGGATGTTTCCACATCGAGGGATTGGCCATATTCCGCTGACTGGAGGAGATCTAATTGGCGAGTATCGTCGTTGAAGATGAAGCGTGCGTTTTCGGCCTTTTTCCACAAACCAGGGGCAATTTCGTTCAAGAAGCGCCGTAAACGTTCATTGCTGAGGCCCACTTGATATTCGGCTCCCTCGGGCGTAGGTACCCGCTCGATGACCAACATCCCAGCCAAATCTTCGCGGGCGAAGGCCCACGGTCCAGGGTCGTCCTCTCCTCCACCTGGGTAGTAGACTGTCAACGGCGCGCTGATGATCGTTCTAGCGATTTGTGCCTGGGCCTCCACATCCATGATGACTGGAGGATCTTCATCAACAACCAGCGCGATTTCCCCATCGATCATCGATTGCGTGAGCGCTTCTAAGGCCTGCATTGTGGCAGGGATATCCACCTGGCGGCCGATTTGACCGGGCTGAACAACCACATCCAGACCATCGATATGCAGGGAGGCTTCGATAGTAGGGATATCGATTTGCATGGCAATGGTTTGCAGATAATGCGAGGCGATGCGCTGGTCGAAGGTCATTCTCAGGGGCAGAGAGAAGCCGTTGTACCAGGCCTGGAATTGATCCCCCAGGCGTTCACTTAGGGAACCGCTGCGTCCGATCGCGTAGGCATTTGTGGCATTGACCACCGGATCGAAAACCAGCCCCACATCTACTGGAGATGCTACCCAAAGCTGATCGCGGTCTCGCAGCAAGATCTGCCCGTTGTGAGGGTAGTTGTACTCTGTCGCTAACAGCAAGGCTGCTTCGGCAGGTGCCTTCCCTGAAAGATCGATCCACCCCACGCTGACCCCTGGGTAAATGCGCCCAGAGTAATTGATTTGGAATCCAATGATAAACAGGAACAGCGCGAAAAAGGCAAACCCTACGCTGCCAATGAGGACGATCAATATCCGTTGGAGAGGATGGAGTGTGGAGTTAGGCATATGCAGTGAGAGTCATTTTACCAAATGATCATCTGAAAAAGTTTGCAAAACCTTTAGGGTCTGGTGAGAATTTCTGAGTGTATAATGTGGAGTGGAACAATTTTCTTTGACGTATCGTCCCTCTCTCAGGAGAGCTTCCCATGAAAACGAACCAAGCTACGCTTTCTATGCAACGCCACTGGATCATTACCCTTGTTGGCATATTTTTGCTTACACTTGCCTGTGGCCTCCCATCTGCTATCCAATCCCTGGCTACTGGCGAAGAAACTTCATCTGCGCCAGCTCTACCCCCGACAATCACACCAACACCCCAACCGCTGCCCCCGGCGTTGGTGGAAGTCGATCCACCCTCTGGGAGCAAATTACCTCCGGGTGGGTCGATGACCTTCTATTTCAACCAGGAGATGGTGCGGGCCTCGGTTGAAGCTGCTTTGGGAGGAAATTATGCTTCGGAAGATGGAGCATTGCAGTCATTATCAGGGAATATCTCTTGGGTAGATTACACCACCCTGATCTATACCCTCGATACCCAGTTGCCTTCATCGTCGGATATTTTGGTTGAGATCGACTCTTCAGCTCTTGCTGCCAATGGGCTCAGTTTGGAAAACCCGGTCAGCGTCAATTTCTCCACCATGCCCCCCTTGGAAGTGGTGCAGTTCTTGCCAGAGCCCGGCGTCGCGGATGTCGATCCTACTTCTGCCATCGTCGTGACGTTCAACCAGCCGGTAGTCGCCCTGGGGGCTGATCCAGCAAGCTTGCCTGATGCCCTGATCATCGATCCGCCTGTCGCAGGGCAGGGTGAATGGGTCAACACCAGCACTTATAGCTTCTTCCCAGAGACAGCCTTGTTTGGTGGCGCCACCTATTCAATTGGCGTGAATCCAAATTTGAACGCGATCAGCGGAGTCTCGCTTTCATCAGCCCAAGAATGGAGTTTCATCACTGCCTCCCCACGCTTGGTCTCTATTAAACCGGGAGATGGCAGCATCGATGTCCCCCTGGATAGTTCCTTCACTCTGACCTTCAACCAGCCCATGGATACGATCAATGTGGAAGGGCACATCACCTTGCATGATGCGAATGGTGAATTTATCCCTGGGACCTTTGAATGGGAAGAAGGTGACAGCGTAGTCGTGTTTACGCCGTCGGAAAGGCTATCCCGTTTTACAGAATATACTTTACAGTTGCCCTTTGGTGCCCAGGCACTGGGTGGCACGCCTTTGGGGGTTAGTTACAGCGCTGAAGTGCGCACTGTTTCCAGCTTGATGGCCGTTTCCACAGACCCTTTTGAAGGGCAATGGACCAGCATTTACGAAGGCGCCGCGATCATTTTCAGCGCTCCGCTTTCAGCGGACGAGGATCTCCTGGAGTACCTCTCCATCACCCCAGAAGTGCCGGACCTGTATTACTGGTTGGGGGATACCGATCAAAGGTTAACTCTTCGGGGTGATTTAGATCCCCAAACCGAATACACTGTCACCATTGACGCGGACTTGCCCGATGCGTGGAGTGGGGTGCTGGGAGAAGATTTCGAATACAATTTCCAGACGCGTGCCTTGGATACGCGGCTAAATTTCTCTCAATACTCATCTTATCTGTTCATCACCCCACAAGATTCTGGGCTTACAGCTCAAGCGACCAATATCGGCGGCGTAGATATGGTGTTGGGAGATGTGACATATGCCGATCTGCTCAGTTTCCTGGGCTCGGGTGGGTACGACCGATTGCACGATTACCAGCCAACCAACTGGCAGATTTGGAATCACCCCTTAAACTTGCCTGGCGACCGCATCTATACAGTTCAGCTTCCTGTTCAACCAGATGGAAGCTCCTTATCACCTGGTCTGTACCATCTTACTCTGAGCGCGCCTGGAGTAGAGTACCCCCCCGGTCCATTTGTTTTGGTTGCAAGCCATATAAACCTGACCTTCAAACTGAGTGCTACACAGGCATTTGTTTGGGCCATCGATTTGCGAACCAACCTACCGGTTGCTGAAGCGCCCATTGGAGTGTATGCCAGCGATGGGTTACTCCTTACCAGTGGCGTCACCGACCAAGACGGTATTTTCCAGTCAGCCATATCCGCGCAGGAAGATATCTATTCCACATTCTACGCCATGCTTGGTCAACCCGGCGATGAAAATTTCGCTTTCAGCCTCGATAATTGGAACCAGGGTATCAGCACCTACAGTTTCGGATTGTCTGCCAATTTCCGTGGCCCGGAAACCGATGCTTATGTCTATACGGACCGGCCCATCTATCGCCCCGGGCAGACGGTCTCTTTCCGTGCCGTTGTGCGCCAGGCCTATAACGGCCGTTATACCCCCGCCAATTTGCAGTCGCTACCCGTTACCATCTTCGACCAGAGCATGACTAAAATTCTCGAAAGAGAGTATTCCCTGTCTAGCTTCGGAACCGCTCACGGTCAATACACGCTGCCTCAAGATGCCCAACCCGGTACGTATGAGATCGGCACCGAATATGGTGGGGTACTGTTCGATGTGGCGGAATATCGCAAGCCAGAGATAAATCTACAAGTTTCTACAGTAGATGGGATTGAAGATATTTTGTCAGATAGGATCGTTCAGGCACAGGTGGAGGCGCGTTATTTTTTCGATGCGCCAGTTGATGATCTGACCCTGAGCTGGAGTCTGTTCAAAGAGGCAAATTATTTCTATCTGCCTGGATATCGTGTGGGGGAGGAGAGCTACGGGTGGATGTATCCCTATTGGATGAGGCATTATTTTGGGTTCTATGGGGAACATGTAGCCTCAGGGGAGGGACGGACCAACTCAGAGGGGATCCTGGCCATCGAGCTTGAGATTCCTCCCGAAGAGGATATCCACGAATATACGCTCGAAGTCACCATGACCGACGAGAGCGGCTTCCCCGTTAGCGCCCGCACAGATTTCAACGTGCACCCCGCCGATTTCTATATCGGTGTGCGGCCTGATACCTGGCTGGGGCAGGCTGGTAATGAGATCACTTTCGAGGTGCTGACTGTTGATTGGGATCGTAATACTGCCCCCGACCGCGCCCTACGGGCTATCTTCCAAGAAGTGACTTGGGTGCGTGAAGATCCCGATGACCCCTATCTGCCACCCGAGATGGTGCCCCAATATACGCAGATTTCCAGCGCCGATTTCCGCTCCGGAGCTGATGGCCTCGCCCGACTGGCGTTCACTCCGCCCGAGGCTGGCACGTATCAATTAGATGTTCTGAGCGACGATGGGGCCATAACCCAGATATTGGTATGGGTTGGCGGCCAGGGACAGGCTGTCTGGCCCAATTTGCCCAACCAACGCCTGCGAGTCAGCACAGACAAAGATAGCTATGAACCCGGTGAAACCGCGCAGATCTTCATCCCTAACCCCTTTGGAGCAGGCACCCAGGCTTTGGTAACCGTGGAACGGGGATTGATATCGCGTCATTTCCGTTACGCCCTGGACGAATCAGGATATACCCTACCTCTGCCTCTGAGCGATGATGATGCTCCCAATGTGTATGTTTCGGTCAGCCTGATCGGGAAAAACTCTCAAGGTAACCTTGATTTCAGGCAAGGGTATCTTAATTTGCTGGTCGACCCTGGAGCGCAAGAACTCAACGTGGAAGTGACCGCTGTCCATGCTGGTACCGATGTAACCTGCGATTCTGGTGCGAGTTGCCCCGAGTATCTGGAACCACGTCAGGAAGTCACCCTCGATCTTTTGGTCACGGATTCAAACGGAAATCCTGTGCAAGGCGAATTCTCCCTCGCTGTTGCTGATCTGGCTGCTCTGGCTTTAGCAGATCCTTATGCTTTAGACATCATGCCGGCTTTCTATGGGAAACAGCCGTTGGGAGTCAACACCAGCATGGCGCTGACGATGTATGTACAGCGCAAGCTATTTGTCCCTGGTGGAATGGGCGGTGGCGGTGGCGATGGCATTGTGCCATTCGTGCGGGAAGATTTTCCTGACACTGCCTACTGGAATGCAGAGATTGTTACCGATGCCAATGGAAAAGCCCAGGCAACCTTCACCTTGCCCGACAGTCTCACGACCTGGCACGTTGATATCCGCGGCCTGACTACCGATACCCGCGTTGGCCAGACCGAAACTCATGTTGTCACCAGTAAGAATTTGCTGGTGCGACCGGTAACACCGCGCTTCATGGTCGTGGGTGATCACCTACGCATTTCGGCCATTGTCCACAATAACAGTGATGAGAATTTGCAGGTCGATGTAGCCCTGCAGGCAGCCGGTTTCGTTTTGGACGACCCAACAAGCGAATTACAAGAATATTCAGTTCCATCTGGCGGGCGTCAACAGGTGATCTGGTGGGGCACTGTTGAAGATGTCAGCGCTGTGACGATGATCTTCTCTGCCTCAGGGCAGGACCCTCAAGGGAATCTGCAATACCAGGATATTACCAAGCCAGTTTGGGGCGGTGGAGCCATCCCAGTGGTGCGCTATCTGGCTCCGCAGACCTTTGGCACTGCTGGAGTCCTCGATGAAGGGGGCCAGCGCCTGGAATCGGTCAGCCTGCCGCGTAGCTACGATGCCACATCTGGCGATCTGGATGTTGAATTGGCACCCTCTCTGGCTGCAGCCATGACGGCTGGGTTGGATGTGTTGGAGCATTACCCCTTCGAATGCACCGAACAAACCGTCTCGCGTTTTCTCCCTAACTTGGAAGCCTACCGCGCTATTCAAAGCCTGGGGTTAGATGCCCCAGAATTGAAAACCCGTCTTGAGGACACCCTTGACGAAGGCTTGGATCGCCTGGTTACAACTCAAAATGAAGATGGCGGTTGGGGCTGGTGGCCCGAGGGGGAGAGCGATGAATTCGTTACGGCGTATGTGCTCTTTGGCCTGAGCCGTGCCAAGTCTGCTGGGGCTTTTGTCGATGATGCTGTACTTCAAAATGCGTCCAATTATTTGCTCACGATCACAGCTACCCTTTGGGAAGATTTGGAAAGCTGGCGGCTGGACCGCAATGCATTCATTCAATTTGTGCTGGTTCAAGCCGGTCAGGGCGGCGTTGATCGGGTGGCTATCGATGCTGCTGAGTTGTATCTCCATCGTGACCGCCTCAGCCCTTGGGGCCAAGCCATGCTGGCGTTAGCCCTCGACGGCATCAACCCTACTGACGAGCGTGTTAGAACGCTCTTCTCAGACTTGAATTCTGCCGCCATTCGCACCGCGACTGGGATTCACTGGGAAGGCAGTGCTGCGCGGCGCAATATGGAAACGGCCATTTTCAACAGCGCGGTCGTGATCTATGCCCTGGCGTACGACGACCCTGCCTCGGTCAGCTTGCCAGAAGCGGTCCGCTATTTGATGGCCCATCGCGACACCCGCGGCGCCTGGGCATCGACCTTTGACACTTCCTGGACCCTGATGGCCCTCACCGAGGTGATGAAGGGAACCGGCGAGCTCGCCGGAGATTTTGGTTTTTCTGCGGATATCAATGGCTCACAATTGGCTCAGGGGCAGGCTGGCGGAGATACGCGTCTCAATGCTGTGACTTCTTCTCTGCCAATCGAACATCTATTTGCCGAACACCCCAACGCTCTCACCATTCAACGGGATGCTGGTCCTGGACGGTTGTACTATACCGCCCACTTGAATGTGCTCCGACCCATCGAGGATGTCGCATCTTTGGATGCTGGGATCAGCGTAGAACGATCGTATACGCTGATTGATGAGGACCTCGACAGCGACGCGGGTGTAGATGCCATTCAAACCGCATCGGCAGGCGCATCGCTAGAAGTTCACCTCACCCTCAACCTGGAAAACGAGGCATACTACTTGGTGGTCGAGGACTATATCCCCGCCGGTGCCGAGATCGTAGACACCAGTTTGAAAACAAGCCAGCAATTCAGTGAGTATGATCTCAGGGATCCCTTTGAGGATGGCTGGGGTTGGTGGTATTTCAATACCCCCCAGATCTATGACGAGCATATTTCTTGGGCGGTGAAATATCTGCCTGCCGGTACCTATGAGTTGACGTACACCCTGGTGCTCAACCAGCCTGGCCAATACCGCGTCATCCCCGCTCGAGCTTGGCAATTCTATTTCCCTGAAGTCCAGGGTAATAGTGCTGGATTGATTTTCGAGATTACTGAATAATTTACTGGTACTATAGGAATCGCCGTGAAAGATGCCAGATTTGGGGATATGGGTCGGGCTCCGCCCGACCCATATCCCCAAATCTGGAGTTCACCCCAGGGAATTACCAGAGATCTAACCACTTCGTTGTTTATTAAACCCTTGGTATCATAAAAATAGAAATATCTCGATAAGTGGTTTACTGCACAAAAGTGTTTTTTTCGCACGTCGGCGAATCCAGCAGGGATTAGGCAATTTGAAGAGGAGCTATTAATGAAAGGTAAAACTTTCCTAATATTAACGATAACAATGATTTTGGTGTTGACAGCCTGCCGGTCTGAGTCGGAGCAGCCAACTGCCACAGCGACCGAACCCGTTGTCGATGCTGCACTCACCCAGTCTGCACAGACTATCATTGCTCAATTGACTCAATCCGTCGCGGGAACATGGACACCAGTACCATCTCCCACAAGCTGGCCTACATTCACACCGCCTGCGCCAACAACCACTGGTCCCACCCCAACACCGACTGATACTTCGCTCCCTACGGAAACTGGTCTAGCTTCGACCCCAACAGAAACCGGCCCGCCTTCGACTACGCCGTTACCGACCTTTACTTCAGAACCCACATTTGTCCCCGGCGACCCCCGTGGAGAATTAGGCGTCCCAGACTGGCAGGCGGATTTCACTCTTGAAACCGATTGGTATGCCTTTGATGCGGAGAATGCCAGCATCCTCAGACGTAATGGGACCCTGGTGTTGACCGGCAAGAATTCAGATATTTCCGAGGTCTGGGGTCTTTCCTATCCTGTTCTTTCCGATTTTTATCTTGAATACACAATCAACACGGGCAGGGATTGTATTGGTAGGGATCGCTATGGTATGGTGGTGCGCGCTCCGACCCCAAATGAAGGCTATCTCTTTGGGGTAAGTTGCGATGGCGCATTTCGGGTGCTTTATTGGGATGGTAATGAGTTCACCACGTTGCAGGATTGGGCGGAAACCGAGTTCATCAACACCGGTCCGGGTGTGTTCAACCGATTAGGGGTAAAAGCCCAAGGAAACAAACTATCCCTGTATGCCAATGGCAATCTATTAGCAGATATCGAAGATGATCGTCTCAGCGAGGGTAAGTTTGGCGCTTTCATCAAGGGCGAGAGCACCGCGGGCTTTCGAGTGACGGTCACTGAAGTACTCTATTGGGATTATGATAAATAACGAGTTGGGCAACCGATTATCCCGGAAACTTCCAATTTTCCGGAATAATATGTGACTAAGACTTCCGAAACTTGTACGGCACTTTTGATGCGTGTGCGCAAGTGTGCCAGAACAAGTCATTCCCAGTATAATTCAAACGATGCAAGCTGATTCGCAAATCAACCGCCCAACAATCACAACCAGCGAGGTTGTGCGTCCCACTCTGGTCGAGGTGGATTTAAGCCGCCTGAGAGAGAATTACCGCGCCATTCAGAGAAAAATTGCCCCAGCAAAGATGATGCCGGTTCTCAAGGCGAACGCCTATGGACATGGGTTGGTGGAGGTTGGACACCTGATGGAATCGTTGGAAGCCGACTACCTTGGAGTGGCTGTGCTCGAGGAAGGGATTCTACTCCGCGAACATGGCATAAAGACACCCATTCTGGTGCTAGGGGGAATATTTGGAAATCAGGTGCCCTTCTTCCTCAAGCACGACCTGACCATCACTGCCTCCTCGATCGAGAAGCTCTGGCAGATCGATGAGATTGCTGAACAATTGGGCTTGAAAGCCAAAGTCCACCTCAAGATCGATACGGGCATGGAGCGAATCGGAGTGCATTATTACAATGCCGAGGAGCTATTGGAAGCTTCAGTGACATGCAAGCATCTGGATGTGGAAGGCATCTTCTCTCATTTTGCTAATTCCGATGCTACTGACCTCAGTCATGCCCGCTTGCAGGTCGAACGCTTTGAGGAAGTGTTGAGCTTCTACGGGCAGCATAACTTACCAACTCCCCGCATGAGGCATATGGCCAACTCCGGAGCCATCTTGCAGTTACCCGAAGCAAATTATGATATTGTCAGACCTGGCCTTTTACTCTATGGTGTTTATCCCTCTCCTGAATCCAGCCGCACCGTCGATGTGGCACCTTCGTTGAGCTGGAAGTCGCGCGTGGTCTACTTTAAAGTCATCAAACCTGGTCATCCAGTAGGCTACGGCTCGACGTGGGAGACGGATCATTTTGTGCGGGCAGTGACCATCCCTGTCGGCTATGGCGATGGCTATTTTCGTTCCATGTCACACAAAGCCCATGTGTTGATCCGCGGCAAACGCTACCCGGTGGTGGGTCGCATTTCCATGGATCAGATTGTGGTTAACATCGAGTGGGAGAGCGCCTATAATGACGATGAAGTGTTGCTGATAGGCGAGATGAATGGCGAGGCAGTCACTGCCGAAGATCTAGCCGAATGGGCAGGCACCATTCCCTATGAGATTTTGACCAATATCAACACACGTGTACCAAGAGTTTATGTTCAAAGTTAAACGAAAGCACTTTATGTTATACTCCGCATCGCGAGGTTTGAGATGCAAGCACCTAAAGAATACCGCCCAGAATTGATCCCGCGCAAAGGAGAGCGCATTGCCTGGCTGTTGTTGATTTTAGCCCTGGTGTACTTGGGCGTTGGGATCTGGAGTGATGACGGCCTAACCTGGGTAGCAATAATTTTTGTTTCATTGATGATATTGTCTGCGGGCAGCATCACCCTGGGCAATTGGGTGGACCGCAACACCGTGCTGAGGTTGAACACCCAAGGAGTTCGTTTCAGCAATGGGCTGCGGAATGTATTTTTGAAATGGGATGAGGTTCGGGAAGTGCGTGTGCTGGCCTCTGCCTGGGGGCGTAGAGTCCAGGTTCGGGGCCCGGCAACCAGCACTTCGTCCTCCCCTTTGGGGATCAGGACAGGCTTTACCTTCCGTACATTGGGAGAAGTCATCATGCAAGGTGAACTGAAGGGACGCATCGGGTTCGCCGATGGCGAGTACATCTTAAAGAAAATTCTGGAATCAAGTGGATTGCAGAAGATGGAGACGACCGAAAAATCTAGCTATTATTCTCGTCCGTAGGAACGAGGCGATGCTGGATGCATCTGCTACGGTCCTACGTGCGCCCTCCCCACCGAGGGCGTTTTCTTTGTGGAGGTTGATATGAGTAAAACGAAATTGTCTATTGATGAACAGGTTGCCTTTTTGATGCAAGGCACTGAATATGGTGATGAGCAGCTCAAGGGTGCCATGGTGGATGAATTGCGTGAGCGCTTGATTGAAGCCGAAAAAGAAGGCCGGCCACTGCGCGTGTATTGCGGGTATGACCCTACATCTACAGATCTGCACCTGGGCCACACGATTTCTATGCGGAAACTGCGCCAGTTCCAGGAATTGGGTCACGAAGTGACATTTTTGATTGGCAGTTACACCGCGCTCGTTGGCGATCCTTCCGATAAAAACAAAGCCCGTCCCATCCTGACTGAGGAAGAAGTGCTGGCGAATGCCCAAACTTACGCTGAGCAAGCCTTTCGCGTTTTGGATCAGGACAAAACGATTGTGCGTTACAACGGTGAGTGGCTCTCTGATCTCTCGCTGATAGATCTGATCCGCTTAGGGCAGAATTTTACCGTGCAACAGTTTTTGGCGCGTGAGAATTTCGCTAAGCGACTCGAAGCGGAAGAACCAATTTATCTGCATGAAACCTTCTACTCCCTGATGCAGGGATACGACGCGGTTGCCATGGAGACGGATGTTCAAGTAGGCGGTACCGACCAGCTCTTCAATATTATCGTCGCTGGTCGCAAATTGCAGTCGGCGTTGGGGCAGAAGCCATTAGTAGGCATTATCATGGGGATATTGCCTGGCACGGATGGCATGCAGCGAATGTCGAAATCCACGGGCAATGTCATCCCTATCAACAGCGGTGCAGAAGATATGTATGGCAAAGTGATGAGTGTGCCAGATGTTGCCATGGAGAAATATGCACAACTAACAACCCGCTGGACCCCAGCTGAGATTGAAGCTCTTGAGAAAGATGTGGCCTCGGGAAAACTGCACCCGCGCGATGCTAAGATGAGGTTGGCCCAGGAGATAACTGCCATTTTTTATGGTGAGGATGCTGCTCAAGAAGCGCAAACTGCCTTCAAACGTATCTTCCAAAAAGGCGATGTGCCTGAAGACATGCCCGAATATAAGCTTGAGGGTGGTCAGACGGTTTTAGATGTCCTGGCCGATAGCAAGATCGTTCCCAGCCGTGGAGAGGGACGCCGCATGGTGCAGCAAAATGCTGTCAGCCTGGATGGCGAGAAACTGACCGATATCCAAGCTCCCTTCCCAGGCCCAGGCGTGCTGCGTGTAGGTCGGCGAAAATTCTTGAATGTGACTGATTAAGTTAGAAACCCGGTTTTTTTGCGTAGCACATCCGAAGGATGCTGAAAAACCGGGTTTCTCGGTATTTGGGTATATACTGAATGATTCTAGAACCTGATTTTTTAATCTTTGCATCGATTGCTGTTGTGCTCGCAGGGATATCCAAAAGCGGTTTTGGTACGGGTCTGGGTGTCTTTGCCGTTCCCCTGATGGCTATCGTAATTCCCCCGACGCAAGCAGCAGCTATAATGCTGCCCATTCTGTGCGTCATTGATCTATTTAATATCTGGCATTATCGTCGTACTTGGGACCGCCAGAATATGACAATTCTGGTGCCTGCAGCCTTGGCCGGGATTCTTCTGGGTGCCTTTACTTTTCGATATTTGAGTGACGCTCATATTCGTATCTTGATCGGGATGATTGCCGTGACTTTTGTGGGTAATTTCTTCTTTGGTCGCGCTACGCAAGAGAAAACCAGCCCTGATCGCGTTAAGGGAAGTTTTTGGGGAGCAATCGCGGGTTTTGTCAGTTTTGGCGTGCATGCAGGCGGGCCACCGGTGAGCGTTTATTTGCTCCCTCAAAAACTGGAAAAAACCATCTTTGTGGGTACCAATGTCGTGTTTTTTACCATCCTGAACTATGTAAAGTTGATACCTTATTATTTTCTTGGACAACTCAATTTGGATAACCTAACTACGTCGTTGATGCTCAGCCCACTTATTCCATTGGGAATTTGGCTGGGAGTTAAACTGCATGGCCGCTTCGATCAGCGGGTATTCTATAATCTGGTATATATTTTCTTGCTAGCTGCGGGGATTAAGCTGCTCTATGATGGCTTTCTAACACTCTAGAGTCAATCGGTTTCTTCCCCGAATTATGAAGTGCGCAGTCAACGTAGCAGACTGCGCACTTCATATTTTGGAAAGCTTGTGTACATTTTACGATCTTTAATCACTTTTGCTCTGAAGAAACCTCACCTGGAGTTGACTCGATCAAAGTTGTGTCCAGTGTCCAACCTGATCCCGAGGTATGATACCCGCCCTGACCACGTAGGGCGAAACGCCCATGGCCGCTGGCATGAAGCCTGATATGAACGCCTGAAATTACCACGGTGAACTGGCTGCCGGTGATCACGGCACGACCATTGAAGCCTTTGTAGTGGATCCAGCCACTGGGGAATTCGGTTTTCACTCCGGTGCCTTGGATATCGATGTCTAGGTCTCCTGCGGCATCGTAGACCCATAAGTCGCCGTTACCCGAGGCGGTAATACTCCCATCACCTTTGACGACTCCTTTCCCTGTTCCCCAGGCGGTCAACGTACCTGTCCCACCCCCCGATGCTGCCAAAGCGATTGTCGGGATGAGCAGGGTTGTGAGCATCGCCATAACGAGTGCTGGGATTAGAATTCGCCTGCTTTTCATAATATTCTCCTTGCCTAATAGAAGTGTTGAAAAGATTGTATTGTTCAGCGATGATGTGTTTTTCAGAGAGATGTAAGAAGAATGTAAAATCTCGATAGAATACATCCTTTTTCATCTACCCCACTGCAACTTTTGACCCCCGTTCATGGTACATTTTATAAAGATTTTTTAGGAGGCAGCTATGAAAAAGCATCAGAATACTTCTGGTAAATGGAACTCAACCCTGTTAACGATACTCATTGTGGCATTGAGCATTCCTATCCTGGGGTGTAATCGTGCTTCCAAACGAGTGGACATGAATACGACTGATAACTCTGAACTAGGCTTCACCGTCCTCGACGGTAATGCCAAAGATAGTGAGTGGTCACCTGGTGGGAATTGGATTGCTTATCCCCGGCGTAATCCGGTGGATTGGTACTACGATGTCTGGCTGATTCGCCCCGATGGCACCGGCAGGCACTGTATCACTTGTGGAGATAACTTCCCCCAGAAGCACAATGGCAATGTCACCTGGCATGTTTCTGGGGAGTACTTGGTGTTTACGGCCCAGAATGAAGACACCCAAGGCGACTTCTTAGATTCTGTTGCCCTTCCAGGGGTGGGTTTGAACTGCAACCTGTGGGCGATGACCTCTGATGGCCAGCAGGCCTGGCAGTTGACCGACTTGCCAACCCAAAATCGCACACCACAGGGAGTAATCCATCCCCAGTTCTCTCATGATGGAAAGCGACTCTTTTGGGCTCAGGCCCTGGGCGAATACAGCCCCGTCGCTGGAGAAGAGTGGGGCAAATGGCAATTGGCGATTGCAGATTTTGTGATTGAGAACGGTACACCCCGCCTGGAGAACATCGTTTATTCCCAACCCGGCCCACACCCGCGCTTCTATGAAAGTCATGGTTGGTCGCCAGATGACTCGAAACTCATCTTCAGCGGAAATCCTGAAGAGGGGTATCATCCCCCCAATGGTTTGGATATTTACAGCATGGACGCTGCTTCAGGCGAGCTAACTCGCCTTACCCAAACATCCACAGATTGGGACGAGCATGCACATTTCAGCCCCGATGGGAGTAGAATCGCCTGGATGTCCGGCGCGGAGCTGGATGTCGAGTTCCCCTCTGTCAAGTGGCCGGATTGGAAGGAATACATCACCACAGAACTATGGATGATGAACGCCGATGGAAGTGACCAGCAACGCATCACCTATTTCAATGAACCAGGACATTCTCACCATACCTGGCTACAGGAAATGACCAACGGCACTGTTCGGGCGGTTGTTTCCGATAGCTCATGGAGCCCCGATGGCTCACAACTGATCTTCACCCTGGCCTACGAGGCCGAGGATATCAAAGATGGTCTGGGGGCTTTTCTCATTATGATGGACGTGGAAAAATAATCGTGGTTTACCAAGAAATTATTTGATACACATATTTTTGTCACCCTGAGGCGGAGCCGAAGGGTCTAGCAAAGCGTCATCACGGCGTAGATTTCGCTTTGCTAGATGCTTCGGCATCCTGCCTCAGCATGACAAAGTCACATATATTACCCCATAGCTATTTTTTATGACTTTCCCTCACAATAAATCTGAATGGCCTCGCTTAGATACTCCGGGAACTCGGCACTGAATTTCTCGAAGGTCGCCCGGAAGTCGGGGTTATCCTTGTACATTTGACCCAGGCCGCGCAGGATTTCCCAGGTCGGTTCATAGAAGTAACGCATGTTCTGGTGCCATTTGGCCACGCCTGCCTGTACTTCGGGATCATCAGCAGCCAACCCCTGCTCCATGTTTTCAAATATCCCAGTATAGATTTCACCACCCTCAGCGATGATGGCTTTTTGCTTCTCTGGAGAGTAACTTTTCCAAAGATTCATGGATTCGTCCACAATTGTTGGGTCCCACAGCTGGCGCGCTTCCTCGGCATATTGTTCTTGTTGTTCTTCAGTGAATCCAGCGAAGATGTCTTTCTTGCTCATTTCGATACCTCCAATTAAATAGTTTATAGTTTTGTCTACGGTGTTGATCAGGCGGTTCAGCCGTTCAACTCGATTTCCAAGTGCAGCCTTATGAGCCTGCAATGCTTCCAGCACATCAAAATCGGGTTGATCTAACAGATCTTGAATTTGTTGCAAACTTAATCCCATTTCCCGGTAAAATAGAATTTGCTGCAAACGCAACATGGCTTGGTCGTCATAGTATCGATACCTGTTTTCGCCATACGATGAGGGCTTGAGAAGTTCGATCTCATCGTAATAATGCAATGTCCGTGGGCTGATGCCCGCCAAATCGGCAAGTTGTTTTACGGTGTACACCATGGTTGCAACCTCAAAAAGAAGTTTAAACTATGACGTAACGTTAATGTCAAGAGACAAAACTGACATTCGGACAAAAGATCGGACATTTTGTCATTGCGAGTTCCCGTAAGGGGGCAAAGCAATCCGAAACGTAGATTCAGATTGCCACGCCTCGCTCGTAATGACAGGCAGAGCGAAGTATATATTGATTTTGTCCGAACTTTTGTCTCAACTTGAAACAAAAGGAAATTCAATGCAATTCCCTATTGCAGAGATCTCACACGCCCAACAACTCGATCAACAAGATGAACTGGCTACCTTTCGAGATCGATTTATAATTTCGGACCCAAACCTGATTTACCTGGATGGAAATTCCCTGGGGCGCTTACCCAAATCCACGGTATCAGCCCTTCAAGATGGCGTCGAACGTCAATGGGGAGAGCGCTTGATCCAGGGGTGGATGGATGGCTGGGTTGATCTGCCTCAAAAACTAGGGCAGAAAATTGCCCCGCTTATTGGCGCGCAATCTGATGAAGTGTTAGTCAGTGAAGGCACATCGATTAACCTGTTCAAACTGGTTGCCGCGGCTCTCCGTCAGCGGCCCGGGCGAAATAAAATTGTCAGCGATGTTTTCAATTTCCCTTCGGATTTATACACTTTGCAAGGGATCATCGATCTGCTTGATCGTGGGCATAAACTTGAATTGATCCCATCTGAAGATTCAGTTTCGATTTCGCCTCAGGCCGTTGAACGTGCTGTGGATCAAGATACCGCCCTGGTGTGTCTGACGCATGTGGCTTTCAAGAGCGCCTTCAGGTACGATATGCCGCGCATTACCAAAATGGCTCAACAGGCAGGGGCGATGATGGTCTGGGACTTGAGTCATTCTGTTGGAGCGGTGCCGCTGCATCTAAATGAGTGGGGTGTGGATTTGGCGGTAGGCTGTACGTATAAATACCTCAATGGTGGTCCTGGCTCCCCGGCATTTATCTATGTCCGCAGATGGTTGCAAAAGGAGTTGATTTCGCCGCTTTGGGGCTGGTTTGCAGCCGAGAATCCATTTGCATTTGATTTGGATTTCACTCCGGCTGAAAATATCTCGCGCTTTCGCGTGGGCAGCATCCCCATCTTATCGATGCTGGCCATCGAACCAGCCCTGGATATTTTCAATGAAGTGGGCATGCAGCGATTGCGACGCAAGAGCATCCAGCAAACGGAATACCTGATCGATCTGGCAGAACAGTGGCTTTATCCATTGGGTTTCAGCTTGGGCTCCCCGCGTGACCCTGAGATGCGCGGCTCACATGTCTCTCTGCGGCATCCTGAGGCCTACCGCATCAATCGAGCGCTCATCGAAAGCCCTCCGCCGGCTGTGCGCGTCATCCCTGATTTCCGCGAACCCGATAATATCCGTTTGGGTGTCGCGCCGCTTTACAATACCTATGAAGAGATTCACCGTGCCCTCGATCGGATGCGTGAAATTGTTACATTGAAATTGTATGAGAAGTACACTTCAGAGCGTCAAATCGTCACATAGCGCACTGTTAAGATAAAAGGTGAGAGAAGCAGAATTTGAACTTCTGAAAGTAATTTCCTTGAGCGGATCCCCAAAGGGGAAGCGATGTCGAAGGAAATCTGGATTGTCCCACTGCGTTTCCCAGAGACCCAGAAATTTTGCTTTCTCAACTCAGGCTATAATGGTTATCGTACAAAAAGGAGAGGATCATGCCAAATCTAACAATCAACGGAAAGACCATCGAAGTCGAAGCCGGAAAACGCCTGGTCTTGGCCATCGAAGAGGCCGGTGTAGGCATTGGGCATCGCTGCGGGGGCAACGCACGCTGCACAACCTGTCGCGTTGAATTCGAAAGCGGTGAACCGGCCAAGATGACGCGCGCCGAGTACGAGAAACTCAAAAGCGGTGACCAGTTAGGGAAAGTCCGACTGGCCTGTCAGATCGTGGTTGATGGGGATATGGTCGTCAGGCCGCTCGTTACTGCAGAGAACACCCCCCAATGGAATGGCGACACCGGCCCAGCTCCAGATGAAAAGGTTACCCCAGAAGCAGAATGGTACGACCCGGCTGAGTTGTAGCTAAAGGATTTCTCAGTGACCTGTGAGAAGAAGCACGTCGTCTATTCCCCCTGACAGGTCTTTTCAACCTGGTTTTCGATATATCAGGGCAACATCGCGGCTTCCAAGATTGCCTGGCCGAACTGCTCAATAAGCTGTGGGTTGGCTTCTTCGAGAACAATCGTAATTGCGAGCGGCTCCTTGTCCCAATCTAATGTGGTGCCAGCAAGGTACCAGGTAAGGGTCTCATTACTGGGAGTTATGGATATACTCCAGGTTGGGGTGTTGGGATCTTTTAGAGACGCACTAAGCGCCGAGGCAAAATTGGGGTCGATGAGTTGTTCGGATTCCCCTAAAGCGGGTAATAGTACCCATTCATCATTGGGGTTGAGGTAAGCCTGGGCGATGTGTGGTGCCGGTTGGATGCCATTGCTACTGACTGCCGCGGCCATCAGCGTTACAGCCATAGGGTTGGCAATTCCATCTTCGAAGGATGTATCGCTCTCGGGTAGGCGCAATAGAACTTGATTCAGCTGGGAGGCAGGCGCCCCATCAGGGAACAGGAGCAACTCCAGGTTTCCAGTCGGGTAGCGCCCCTGGATGGCACGGTTGAGCAATGGGGCGCGATCATCCTGGACCAGTACATCCCAAGTATCATTCAATAAATTAGGGTCATAAGTGGGGTAAGAAGACATTGCCAGGATTTCCCCACTTTCGGCGTTCAGTAGAACCAGCGCGCCCGAATGACCGTCAAGTAGGTCGTTGGCGATCTGCTGGTATTCGAGGTTGAGGGTCAGGCGTACATCTAAGCCGGGGGGCGGTTGACCGTAGAGCAAGTGGTGCCACCAGATGGTGAGAGCATCTTGCCCCTGCAGGCCGCGCAGGATCGGGTCGAGGCTGGCTTCGAGGCCGGCTTGCCCGTAAACCGGGTGGTTGTACCCGACCACAGGTCCGAGTTCGGGAGCATGGATGGTGCGGATGAACTCTCCGGGCTGGCCGATGGTCTCGACTAAGGGCGTATTGTGGCGATCGAGTAAGGCGCCGCGCTGTACGGAGCGATCGGCGATCGCGCGGCGAGGGTTGTCGGTGCGGGTGAGTAGGTCGGGGCCGCGCTGATAGGACCACCAGCCGTTGACCAGAGCCGTGGCCGCAAGGCCGGTGAAAAGGAGTGCGGTGAGAGGGAGGAGCGGGGAGCGCTGAGCGGGGAGTGGTGCGATATCTGACGGCGGACGGCTGACCGCGGTCATCGGTCTGTGGTCATCGGTTTGAGAGCTAACACGCAGCAACAGCAAAATGGCGATAAATGAGATCAGTAGCGACGAACCCCCATATGAAACGAATGGCAGAGTCACCCCTGTGAGAGGCAGCAGTCGCAAGTTGCCACCTACGATCAGTACACTCTGGGCAACCAGATACGCGGTCAGCCCTGCGGCCAGGTAACGGGAGAAGGAATCCTGCGTGCGCACGGCAGTGCGCATACCTCGGTGAAGCAATAGCCCCAGCAGCGCAATTATTCCCAATGCCCCCACGAGACCGGTCTCCTCGACCATGGCGGCGAAGACGAAATCGGAGTGGGCAACGGGCACAACATTTGGGTTCCCCATCCCCGGACCGCGGCCGAAAATACCCCCATTGGCGATGGCGATTAGAGATTGCACGATCTGGTAGGACCGCCCACTGGGGTCGAGCCAGGGATTGAGCCAGGCATCTACACGCAGACGCACCACATCGAAGAGCACATATCCCGCTACTCCAGCAAGTCCCAACCCCAACGCACTAAAAAGCGGAATCAATCGCCAACCCAAGGCTTGATAGATCATCACAGAGTAGATAAAGATGAAGATGGAGGCCGTGCCTAAATCGCGCTGGACGAGTAGGAGCAGTAAAGCTAGGCCCGTCATAATAATTGTTGGGATTAGCACGTTTAAACTGCCTGCCCTGAGTTTACCGAAGGGTTGACCGTTGAACGTTTGGACGTGTAAACGGTCAGCAAAATAGGCTGCCAAATAGATGATCAGTAGCAATTTTAGCGGTTCTGACGGCTGGAAATATATTCCACAACAGCCCAACCACAGACGCGGCCCAAAGCCCATAGGGTTGGTGCCGAAGATCAGCGTCAGGGCGGTGAGCAGCAGGCCGCTAGTCAACCAAAGGTATTTATAGCGTCGTAAAATGGCCAAGGGAGATTTCAGCCGCATTCCAGCAACCATCACACCGAGTGCAATAGCCAACCAGATGGTTTGCCGTACACCGAAGCGCGTCGTCAAGCGCCAGATGGTCAGTAGCCCCCAACCCGACAGCAGCCCAATGAGTGGTAAAAGATAGCGATCGTGCCGGGGCAACCGTCGCCAACTTTCATCGTGGGCTATTGTGAAACCAGCCAGCCAGACGAAATACCCCAGCCAATGGCTCCAACGGTAATCCGCGTACGCGTCCCAGGAACGCGCTACTACCGCTGGCGAAATGGTCAGTGCCAGGGCGTAGAATCCCAGGAATAGTGCTGCCAATATGAAGAGAGTCCGCTGAGTTTTTCCCATGACGGCTATATTTTATCGGACAAACCGGAAAGCGTGAATTCGTTCCCCAAGATCATTGTACACGGATGACACGGATCGGACGGATTAGATTAAAGAATCCGTTGAATCCGTGTACTATTCAAGATTTTTCTAGTGCGCGTCTTTCGTCTACGAAGAGCAGCAGCACCAATCCTACCACCAAAAAGGCGATCACTGGCAGGATCGCCACGCGTTGGCCCAACTGCTCCGCAAATGGAGCGCCGCTCTCCAAGGCTTTGAACCACAAGAACGAAGCTTGAGCGCCTTGGGCTTCGAAACGTAGGGCGGCTTCGGCGGCAACAATGCCGTAGATCGTGGGGCCGATGAAAGAGGATGTTCGCCCTGCCACCGCGAAGAATCCGTAGAATTCTGCGCTGCGGCCTAATGGTGCCAGAATTCCCACCATCGCCCGACTAACAGCCTGTACTGCCGAAAGGGCCAACCCGGCAACGCCGCCTACAATGTAGAAACCCAACTCAGTTTCGTTGAAAAATAGACCGATAACCGATGCAATCATTAATACGATGAAAATTACTAATGAAATCTTCCCACTAACCCGATCGGCCATCCAACCGGATACATATGCGCCGACGATGCTGGTCAACTGCACGATGATCATGAAGATGATGATCTGTTGCTGGTCCAGGCCGAACATGACGGCCCCGAAAATGGCGGCGAAATTGAGCATCATCAGGATGCCGTCGTTGTAGATCAGGAAGGCGATGATGTACTTGATGAATTCGCGATATTCTCGCACAGTCGAAAATGTGTGTTTGAGACGTTTGAAAGCGATGGTGAGATAGTTCTCGCCCTCCGGCATCGGCTCAGGTTCAGCGCGCTCGCGCAGCCAAATGAAGATTGGCGAGGCAAAAATGGCAAAATAAATCGCTGTAATCACCAGGGATAAGCGTACGATCCAGGTGCTCTCGTTGAGCATCACCAGCGCTAAGACCAGGAATAGGCAGACGATGCCGCCCATCAGCCCGATAGCCCAGCCGTACCCTGAGACACGGCCAATTTCATCTTGCTCGGCAATTTCAGGCAGCAGCGAATTGTAGAAAACCTGTCCGCTGCGGTAGCCGATCTCAGCCAGGATGAAGAAGAGCATGCCGATGAAGATGTCACCTTTCTCTACAAAGTAAAGCAGCGCGGTCGCTGTACAGGCCATGATGGTATAGAACAAGAGGAATTTTTTCTTGCTGCCTGCAAAATCGGCAATGACGCCAAGTACTGGGGATGTGATTGCTACCACCAGCATAGCAATCCCTACAGAAATGCCCCACAAGCGCGATCCCTCCGCCCCGCCAACGACATGCCCCTTGAAGTACGCCGCGTAGATGGCCAGAATGACAACCGCGGCATAGGCAGAGTTGCCGATGTCATAGGAGTACCAGGCCCAGCGCTCTCGCCGAGTGACCGATGTTTTTGTAGCAGTTGCTTGCATGAGAGATCTCCTTTTCCCTTCGAGCGACGTCGGGTGACGTATAGCCTATAACCCCCTTTTGGCGATTTAGAAACGAGGGAACGCGCAAACTTCCGAAGTTTATTTAACTTCGGAAGTCATATAATTGTATTATGTTGTTTGCTGGCTAATTTGTGCCTATTCGTACGTTACTTGCCCGTCTTGCACCACCATCTTCCGGCGGCGATACGCCCAGCACATGTAGGATACTGAGACGAAATAGCTGGCGGGCAAGCGGTGGAGCCCTTTGATCTTGGTGCCCAGCACCGTGGTCTTGCCCCCAAATCCCATGGGTCCAATATCCAATTGATTAGCTTCATCGGTAATGCGTTCTTCCAAAGCGGCTAGTTCTGGATCCGAGTTGGTATCATCAAGTTGGCGATAGAGCGCTTCTTTGGACGCCAGGAACGATGAGCCGCGATCACCACCAATGGCAACGCCCAAAGCCCCGGGTGCACAACCCTTGCCCTGGGCCGCGTTGACCGCGTCCAGCACGACTTTGCGAACACCCTCCAGGTCGCGTCCCGCGCCCAATCGATTTTCAGGTAGCTTGTACTGCGCGCCGACGTTCTCACAGCCGCCCCCTTTGAGCATCAATTCGATGACCAATGGTTCACCCTCATCGACCTCTTCAAAGTGAATGGTGGGATAATGCTCGTCTCCGGTATTGTCACCGGTATTCTTCCCACTGATGGTATTAACTGAGTTGGGTCTCAGATAGGTCTTTTGTGTGGCTTCTACCACCGCGGCTTGGATCTGTTTCCTGAGTTTACGCGTGCTAAACCCCTCAGGATATTGAACGTGGAAGATGGGTGTGCCAGTGTCCTGGCAAATGGGTGTGGAGTTCTCCCGAGCCATTTCTACGTTCTTGAGGATCGTGTCCAGTGCGCCCTCAGCAGCAGAACCAGCGGCCTCTTCATCTTTGGCCGCGCGCAATCTCTTTTCGATGTCTGGGGGTAAATTGGTGGATGTAAAACGCACCAACTCGAGGACTTCTTTGGTCAGGTCGGGTTGCATTTGAACCTCCGGGAATCAATGGTTAGTGGTCAGTTGTCGGTGGACAGTAATCAGTCAGCGAATAATTGCAGGCATTGTTTCCTGTATACTGTTCACTGATTACTGGTAACTGAATTCTGATATATCATACCCTAAAATTTTTCCTTTAACGAGTGCAAGAAATAATATTGCTGCCTAATTTCGATCGTTTATCTTCGTTCGAACACATTCCCACCAGCTTCGATAAAACCTTTGTTACCTTCTGCCAATTGACGGTAGAACTCGTACACACCGGCTTTCCGAAGGATCCATGGTCCCAGATCTGGGTGGAGGATGTCCAGCAATCTCAAAGGCCAAATAGGTTTAGGATTGACCACTACTTTGTTGCGATCTTTCTGGATGGTGTGCACTACGGCTTTGGCGACATCCTCGGGAGTCGATTCCCCAACAATCCCTGGTGCGGTTCGATGGTGGATGGCAAACATCCCCTCCTCAGAGACAAAGCCTGGGCATACCACTGTTGCACTGACCCCGGTTTGATAAAGCTCTGCGCGTAAGCCCGCGCTCCACTCGATCAGGCCGGCTTTGGTAGCCGCATACGTGGCGGAGTAAGGCGACCCTTTGAAGCCGCCTAATGATGAGATCGTGACTATGTATCCGCTCTCCCTGGCAAGCATTTCAGGCAAAATCAGACGAGTGAGTAGCATGGGAGCTATCAGGTTGGTGGTGATCATCTGCTCGATGGCGCCTGGCTCCAAATCAGCATAGGCGCTGATCCATTCGATGCCGGCGTTGTTGACCAGGATATCAATCTGCCCAAAATCCCTCCGTACAGATTCGACCAGTTTGAGACGACTTTCCGGGTCAGTGATATCGGCGGAATAACAGCTTGCCTTTACGCCCAGTTGGCCAAGGTCTCCAATGACGCAATCGAGAGTCTCTTCCGTACGAGCTGTCAGCGCAATATCGGCGCCTTCTTTGGCCAATGCGTTGGCGATATACGGACCCAATCCCCTCGAGCCACCCGTAAGTAAAACGACTTTGCCCCGAATTGTTTTCATGTTCTCTCCTTTGATTGTATTGGTCAGGGTAAAGAGAATGGCTTGATTTGTCAAGCAGGAATCGTCCAAATGGTGGAAGAAATTGTCATTCCGAACCCCCGTCTTAGGCGGGTACTAAGAAACCCTGGTTCCATCCGCTTCGCGAAGCATGCCCTTGGGGTACTGCGGTGGAACCGTGACGACGTAGAACTTTCTTGTGTCATTGCGAACGCAGCCCTTCAACAAGATCAGGGTAAACTCCGTGGAGTGTGGCAATCAACTTCATATAAGTGAGAGATTGCTCGCCCCTGGCGTTCGTTCGCAATGACAGTGAAAATGGGAGTCATCGCTCATGTCCGTGCTAGAATTGAGAAAATTTAAATCATCACAAAACCCTAAGGGTCTCACCTGAAAATGTCTGAAAACCAAACACCCTACTTCAAAGGTGCCCTGTGGTTAGGATTGCTTGTTCTAATCCCTGTTACAGCTCTGATAATTGCCTCATTGCGCGCTGAGTCGGAAGCTCCCATATGGATCGTGTTCCTATTTCTAATGATGTTCTTCAATGCTGGCCTGACACTATTGTTGTTGGATTCCATCTTCAATGAGATCCGCACAGAGCTATGGTTCGCCTATTTTCAAACAGCGGTGTTGCTCTCTATTCCATTGATGTTTGCCAGCTTGTTGAACTGGGTGGCCTTTGGGCCAGGCGAACGAATCTTCGGTGGCGGAATTGGGATTCCGTTTTTATCCCTATCTGTTGATCGTTTCAATTCGATGATTGGCCGAATTGTGTTTGCCATTCCCGCACTGCTGATGGATATATTCATTGGGGTTGGCATTGTGGCTTTAATCAAAGCGTATTTTGGAAACGGAGATGAATAATATGACCGAAGCGATAGACACCCTCCTCATCCACGCTCACCTGTTCACCATGCAAGGGAGTGGCGTGGGCTATATTCCCGATGGAGCAGTAGCTATTCGAGGGGGGGCAATTGTTGCAGTTGCACCTACCTCTGAATTGAAATCCAAATACCAACCTACTGAAACCATCGATACCCGCGGCTGTGCGGTACTGCCCGGCTTAATCGATGCCCATATGCATACTCCCCTGGCAGTAGTGCGCGGAGTCGCCCAAGATGTCAGCAACTGGATGCAGATGGCATTGGCACCTTATTGGCGGCACATCACGCCCGAGGCAGCTCTGGCTGGCACTCGTCTCAATGTACTGGAAGCCCTCAAAGCAGGAACTACCACGATGGTGGATTTTGCGAATCCAGTTGATGGATGGGCAGAGGTTTTCGAAAAGGCCGGTGTGCGTGCCCGGTTGACTCCAACCATTAATTCTCTGCCGCCAGGGGGGATGGCTGGCTGGAAAGTTGGCGATCTGTACCCATTGGATGATGCTGTGGGCCAGGATGCTATCGACGCGGCAATGACCTTCGTGGATGACTGGCACGAGGCTGCGGACGGACGGGTTACCGTTATGTTGGGTCCTCAAGCCCCGGACATGATCTCTGCCGAGCAGTTGATGCAAATTAAACAACTGGCCGAGCGGCATGGCCTGATGATCCATATGCACGTGGCCCAGGGTGACCGCGAGATCGACCAGATGGTCAAACGTTTTGGAAAACGCACCCCACAATTCCTCGATGAGCTCGGATACCTGGACGAGCAGTTGCTAGCCGTACATCTAACCGAGGCCACCGATGAAGAGACTGCACTCATCGCAAAGAGCGGAACCAGAATGGCCTTGTGCTCAGGCAGCATCGGCATAATCGACGGCATTGTGCCCCCGGCGCGCGTCTTTCGGGAAGCTGGCGGGTTGGTTGCCCTAGGCTCAGACCAGGCTCCTGGCAACAATTGCAATAATATCTTCAATGAGATGAAGCTGACGGCCTTGTTCAACAAGATCAAAGCCCGCGATCCTGAAGTGATGCCAGCCTGGGAAGTGCTGCGTATGGCCACCATCGAAGGGGCCCAGGCCATTGGCCTGGGTGATCAAATTGGATCGCTGGAACCCGGCAAACAGGCCGACTTGATCTTAGTGGATTTGAGTGCCCCTAATTTGACCCCGGCGATGGACACGCCCATCCGCACCATTGTGCCGAACCTGGTTTACGCTGGCAGCGGACATGAGGTCAAGACAGTCATGGTCGCGGGTAAAATCATCATGCGCGATCGGCAGGTGCTGACCATGGATGAAGCCGCCGTCCAGACTGAAGCCCAACGCCAGGCCGATACGGTATCTACAAAAGTCTCCGCTGATCCCGTTCACAAGAAAATGGTCCTGCTCGCTGCTATGGAGGCTGGCCAATTGTAGAGACGAATGGAACGCTGATTACGCAGGAATAGCAGATTTTCCGCAGATAAATTCTATTAAAATCCGCGCTAATCCGCGTTCATCTGCGTCCAAAGAGATAAGGAGATCATCCAATGAAACTAGGTATCTTGAACGCCTTCCCCCCGGAAGAGAGCATCATCGATTGGAAAGATACCCCCACTGATGCATATATTCGCTTTTTAGAACTGGCCCAGCCACCCTTCAAGTATGTTGGCTATGATGTGGCTGCCATGGAGTTCCCTGATTCGGTAGATGCCTGTGATGCCTATCTGATCACCGGTAGCCCTAAGGGTGTCTATGATGAGTTCGAGTGGATTCCCAACTTGAGAGATTTCATTCGAGAGGCCTATCAGGCTGGGAAGAAGTTGGTTGGCATCTGCTTTGGGCATCAAATCCTGGCACACGCCTTGGGCGGCCACAGTGAAAGATCAGAGAAAGGTTGGGGCTTGGGGCTGAAGGATTTCGAGATCTATGAGAAGAAAGCTTGGATGACAGTTGACTTGTCGCAGAGTTCTCTACATTTTGTCCATCAAGACCAGGTCGTCCAACTTCCCCCCGAAGCGGAACTGCTGGGCGGCAACGATTTCTGCCCGAATATATTCTTCACCATTGGAGATCAAGTGTTGGGGGTTCAGGGTCATCCAGAGTTCACCGCGGAGATCATGCACGAGATCATCGCTGCGCGCGCAGATATCTTCGGTCCGGGACTTTGCGGCCTTGCCACGAGTTCTATCGACAATGGCGCTCCGGATAATCAAATTCTGGCAGAATGGATTGCAAATTTCCTCTTGACAAAATAGAATTCTTGATATATAAATAATTATATATAGGAAGTATCTTATGCTCAAATATGTTTTGCTGGGTTTTCTCAACTATGCTCCGATGACGGGCTACGAAATCAAACAGTTCATGGATGAATCCACGGTGAATTTCTGGCACGCCAAACAGAGCCAGATCTACACTACCCTGAAGCGGCTGGCAGAAGCCGATCTGCTGACATCGCATATCGAACCTCAAGAAGGCCGTCCAGACCGACGTGTCTACACCATTACAGAAACCGGGCGCGCCGACTTGCAGGATTGGCTGTCACAACCCGAAACCGAGCTTCCGCTGCGCAAAGAGGGGTTGCTGGTGAAGCTGTTCTTCGCTGCCAACAACGATCAAGAGAAAATGCTCACCCAACTGCGTTTTCTGCGCGACCTGCACCAGCGCAAATTGGAGCATTACAAAACTGAAACCCACGCATTTATCCGCCAAGTCGCCGAAGGTATGCCCCACCTGGAAAAGGATGCCCAGCTCTGGGATGCCACTCGCCGCTTTGGGGTGCTTTACGAAGAAATGTATATCACATGGTTGGATGAAACCATTGCGATGGTGGAGGCATGGTGAGGAACGTTAGGAGATAGAAGTTAGGAAGATCATATACCTAACTCCTAGCCCCAAACTCTATCAAGCCTCTTTTTTTGCATACTAATATCACTATTTATATATCATTAATTATCTAAGGAGTGAAACATGAACACACAAAAATTTGACGTTGTTGTCATCGGCGCAGGTTTGGGGGGATTGTCGTCTGCGGCCTACCTCGCCAAAGCTGGCAAGAAGGTGCTGATACTGGAGCATCACAGCGTCCCAGGTGGATATGCCCACGAATTCAGGCGCGGCAAGTATCGCTTTGAAGTCGCTTTGCATGCTCTTGATGGCGTTGCGCCAGGAGGCTGGGCCTATCCTGTACTCAAGGATCTAGACGTGATCGAGCGAGTCCCCTTTCAGCGCATGGACCCATTCTACACCGTGCGCTTCCCAGAGCATGAAATTACAGCCTACGCCGACCCGGTAGCCTTCGAAGCAGAACTCGTCAGCAACTTCCCTCACGAAAAAGACGGTATCCATAACTTGATTGCCGAGATGGTCGAAACCTATTGGCAGGTGCGCCGCTTTGGTGAAGATGTCCGATTCGGCACGCGCCCGCCCATCGAGCAGATCCCCGCGCAATATCCAAAGATGCTGGCGGCCATGTCCATCAGTTGGGACGATTTCATGGCGCGCTTCATCAGCGACGAGCAGCTCAAAACAGTCTTCTCTACGCTGTGGGGATACTACGGCCTGCCGCCCTCCCAGCTCAACGCGGCAACATTCATTTTCCCCTGGGTCAGCTACCACCTGTTTGGGGCTTTCTACCCTGAGGGTGGCAGCATGGCGATGAGCCGCGCCCTGGAACAGACCATTCTCGAAAACGGCGGTGAAATTCGTTACCGCCAGACCGTCAATCGTATTGAACTCCAGGATGGGAAAGCTGTTGCCGTCGAAACCGAAAAAGGCGCCCGCGTAGAGGCGGATGTGGTAGTCAGCAACGCCAACGCTCCGGATACGCTGCTCAAATTTGTGGGGCGTGATCACCTTCCTGCGCAGTATCAAGCCCAAATTGAGTCTGCTCAACCCTCTCTCTCGAACTTAGTGGTCTACCTTGGGCTGGACCGCGATCTCAAGGCCGAAGGTTGGTCTCATCATGAGATCTTTGTCAATCAGAGCTATCAGTTGGATGAAGGCTATCAGGATGTTTTGGATGGAAAATTCCAGCGGACTGGGATTTCGATCACGCACTATGATCAGGTGGACGTGAATTGCTCCCCTGAAGGTGGCTCTGTTCTAGGGATTTTCTCTTTGGCCCACTGGGATACCTTTGATCAATGGGGCACGGGAGGAAATCTCGATGGATATGGCAAAAATCCGCAATATCTTGAACTCAAAGATGCTGCCGGAGATGTGCTGATCGACCGGGCCGAAGAGTTGATCCCCGGCCTGCGAGAGGCGATAAAATATAAAGAAGTTGCTACACCCCTGACCAACTGGCGCTACAGCCTCAACCCAGCCGGAAGCATCTATGGCAGCGAGCAATCAGTAGACAATATGTACTTCAACCGCCTGAATTCAGCTACGCCGATCCCAAATTTGTTTTTGGCGGGAGCCTGGACTTTCGCTGGGGGAATGAGCGCGGCGTTGCTCTCTGGGCGTGAAACCGCCAGGCGTGTGCGGGGTTATCTGGAAGATGAGGAGGTGATATTGATGACGGGAATTGGTCCGGTGGAGGGTGAGCAGTGGGCAGAAGATAGAGAGCAGATAGTTGATAGCAGTCAGCCATCCGCGTCACAGGGGCAGCTGCCTGCTGTGACGATCAAGGCTGCCGGTTCGGGACGCGAGGTTGCCTTAGGGGTTCTGGGGAAACCGACTGTCCTGCTTTTCCACACTCAGGAGACCGCTGATCAAGCTGGGGCAGTAAATCGAGCCCTGCGTGAGGTAAATGCCTATCAGGATGCCGCTGCGCTGATGATCGCCAACGTGGTTGACCTGCATGCCGTGCCAAAGCTGTTCCGAAACTTTGCCGAGCGCGCTATGCGGGGTTCTTACGAAGAGACCGCGGCTGGCTTACCCACAGGTATCGACCCTGCGGAATACGTGCTGATCCTGCCCGATTGGGATGGGGGTGTGACCAAAGCCGTCGGGCTGAAAGATGTCAACGAGAAGGCCGGTGTTGCTGTGATCGACAAAGATGGAAATCTCACTGGAACCTACCAGGGCGAGGATGCAGTTGAGCGCGTGTTGGAGATGTTGAACAATGACTGATCTTCAGAAAAATTCTCTTGCAGAGCTGCCGCTTCGGGCGGAATTGGGCCTTACGGCGCTCTCAGGGATTTTGCTAACCGCCTCGATGCCTGGATTCGATTTCCCCTACTTGGGCTGGATCGCGCTGGAGTTGCTGCTGTAGGGGGGACAATTTGCCAAAATTCCTCTTGACAAAATAGTTCACAATCTATATACTTCAAAATATATGAAGTATAGGCGCATTGAAGTTGTCGGAGGAAATACTTATGTTCACTATTCACAAACTTAAGCCAGACAAATCAATATCTGGCTTAATCCCTGCCCTAAGTTCTTTAGCTGCTGCTGCTTTGTTGGGAATATTCTATGGCAGGGAAGCAGCTTTTACTTTCCTCGGAATTTTCTTTTGGGCATTCGCTGCGTATACGTTCATAGGATTTCTGCGCACAGGGAACGCTTATTTTTTGATTCCGATGTTTTATCAAATCTTTGGGGGTATGGTGCTATTTAATTATGAAGCTAATCATCGGGGTAATCCAACGACACTAATGCAGCTGGCGCTACTCTTCACTGGGATCTTCTTGCTTGGAGTGATCTACCTTTTAATCACAAAAAAGGTCAAATGGCGCGGACGCGAAGTTATGGAATTGGCTGCCGCCCCTGTTGAAGATACCGGTAATGGATACACATCGAGGCCGCTCCCAGGTGGCAGGACCGAGTTCAGCAAACAACAGATCATGGAATTTGCTAATTTTGCCCGCCGAAATCTGATCGCGGTTTCTTATGTTGGTGAGGATAAAATCGTTTTTGTGCCAGTAATGATGGGGCGTGAGTTCGGCTTCATTTTAGGGTTGAAGAGCGACTATATTGATGAAACATGGGTTTCGTTTGATTTCGATGGTAATGTAACCGTAAATATTTCTCATCGCGACTATTTGGAATACAAAGAAGCTCTCTCCTTTGACCAGCTTTGTTCATCACTTGGAAACCTGTTCATTGAGTTCATCGAATCGTATCATCGCGGCGAAGGTGTTCGCATCATTGCCCGAATGGACGATGTTCGCGTTGGCATCTTCTCGTAGGAGATTCTCATGGGATTTAAAGAAGCTGCCAAATTAGGAAGTTATCTTGCCAAAGATTACGCAAAGGATTTCTTTGTGTTGCTGGTCAATTATCAGGATATCTCTGCTTCAGAAGCTGCATCTCGCTTAGGTTTGCACATTCGGACCGCTCAAGATTTCCTTGAAGCTATGGTTGAGCTTGGTATTCTCGACAAGGAGGAAGTTTTTGAGAAGAAACGTCCCTATTTTCGGTATACACTCAAAACTCAGAGTATCAGTATGGATATTGACCTGACTCAGATCCAACAGAAGCAAACACCCGAGGATTTGACACGCTTGCTGCGGGAAAAATCGAATTCTGGGGCAAATTTCTCATTGGCTCGCGGTGGTGAATTAATCAGTCATGTTTCACTCTGGACTGGTGATGGTCGGGATCGGAAAGAGCGAAAAATCAGCTTGACCCGCGCTCAAGGTCTATTCCTTTACCATTTGCCTTTTCCGAATGCTCAAGCATTGACCATCGCTGAGATCATCCAAAAATCGGGCGTAGATGAAGACGTGATCCCAGAGATTTTGGATATTGTCGATTTGTTGGAGAAGTATGAAGTAATCGAGGTGACAGTATGAAATACAAAGTACATCAATTCCCCCTGAAAATGACCAAAGATCGGGCTAGATTGGAAGAATTCTTGAATAATTTGCGCGGCGAAGTGGTGGCAATTATTCCCAATGTTGCTCCATTTCCTATAACCTTACACGCGCAGGTCGATTTCTTGCTGATCGTAGAGAAATTGGCATGAATGTAATCAGATAGTGCCCCTTGGAAAATATAGTCGCTCGGAACAAATCGAATACCCAAAGATTTATCCGATTGCGCGATGGCCGTACTCTTGGGTATGCTGAATATGGCGCCCCTGAAGGACGTCCACTTTTGCACTTCCACGGTTGGCCTGGGTCGCGCTTAGAGGCCAGGCTTGTGGCAGAAGCCGCGACCAAAGCGGATGTACGACTGATCGGCGTTGATCGTCCTGGCATGGGCCTTTCTGATTTCATGCCTGGACGCACGATCCTGGATTTTGTAGCGGATGTGATCGAATTAGTCGACGTTTTAGGGTTTGATCGATTTGCTATTGAGGGGATATCTTCAGGGGGAGTTTATGCAATTGCCTGTGCCTACAAACTCCCCCAACGGTTGACAGCGTGCAGTCTCATCTCGGGGATGGGGTCATTGGAAGGGGGTCTTGCGGGAATGAAATTAAGGAATCGTGCGGCTTTGATGGTTGCCAAATATATTCCTTGGATGCTCCGGCCATTGCTGTGGGGAATTATCGGAAGATATAGGAAGAACGAAACAAAGTTTGATGCTTCGTTTCTCAAGATGGTCAGAGAAATGTCTGCTCCGGATCAGAAACTATACCTGAACCCTGAAGTCAGAAAGCATCTGGTAGCAGCAACCATGGAAGCCTTCCGATATGGGATGAGAGGAGTAGCTTTCGATGGGAGATTGCTTTCACAATCTTGGGGATTTCACCTCAACGAGATTACTTGCAACAATATCTATCTTTGGCATGGGGAATTAGATGTGGATGTTCCTGTAAAAATGGCGCGCCGCGTCGCAGATAGTATTCCCAATTGTAAAGCTAGGTTTTTTCCGCAAGATGGGCATATTTCTGTGCCCTACAATTATGCGGAGGAGATTTGGAAAGTCATGAATTTCTAAGTGAATTTAGCGTTTGTTATAATGCACTCTGTGCCTGATTCATCGAGTGCATTATGATCCAGATTCTTGTTTATGCGGTTTCCCTTTGGTTTGGCTTGTATTTGTTAGCCCGCGATCCATCCAATCCCCGATTGAGATTCTCGGGCTTGGGCTTAATTAGTTACGCGCTTGCCTTGGCCTTTGATCTCGCTGCGATCTATGCAACCAATCCAGTCAGTGCCGTTCTGTTAAATCGACTGCACTGGGGGACATTATTCTTGCCGCCCATATTCTGGGCTGGGGCAGTCATCAACCTTCATCCTGAAAGCGCGCCCAATCGCGACTCACTGCGCAAAATTTGGCGCTGGGGGGTTTTTCCGTTTGGCTGGATTGCTCTTCTCCTGGTTCTCGCCACCAACACATTCTGGTCCCCCGATTCTGGTCGATTTCTACCCTGGGGATTTGTTCTGTTCGCGCTGGCGAATGTACTCCCTCTGATTGCTACCGTGTGTCTGATTCGATATGTACGAGAGGAGCTGAAACCACGTCAGGCCACTGGAGCATTGATCGCGGCGACATTATTCTTCACATTGGGGAGCGGGTTGATCTTACTGCAGTTGGGTTGGCTGCCGCATTTGTGGATTGTCATTGCCATTGGGCTGGATCTGGAATTATTGGGATTGGCGATTGTGTGGTTTGATGCTTACAACGAGGGAGAAGCGCTATTGCCCGATTTTGCTCGCTCCTTTGTGACTTCGGCTTTGGCAGCGTTGATCTTTGGAGGGCAAGTGGCTTTCGTGATTGCTATTCAAACAGGGTTGACCCTGCCCATGATAATCTTATTGCTGACGATCATCAGCGCGGCCTTGGGGGTGACGACTTTCGCCAATGCTGTCCAGGGAGGGATCGATCGTTTGGTATTTTCCCGTAATCCCCAGATGAGGCAATCTCGCATTGAGATGCGCGCCGCTGCTAACGCTGCTCCAAAAGTCGATCAGACTCTTCAATTCGATCAACTTGATGATGTTGAGTTCGCACGCCTCACCCGCCGGGCGCTGAGCCACTTTAGCGATCTGCCGCGACTGGCTGCCAATCCACTGACGCGCTTGCCAATAATCAGCAGCCGCTTGCAGGAAAGAGCTGTTCACGACAATACCTTGGAGAGAGCTGCCGAATTAAAATCGCTATTGGCAGAATCAGTCTCGCGCCTCAAACCACAAGGAGAAGAGAATTTTGGGACCACCGATGAGTGGCGTTTCTACAATGCGCTGTATTACCCCTACATTGCTGGCTTGCGACCGTATAGTCGTAGAGGTATCCAAGAAGTTCTGGATGACGACTTGGTTGCAGCGTTGAAATGGTTCCAGATCACTGTACCTGAGCGTACCCTTTACAACTGGCAGAACGCGGCTTCAAAGTTGGTCGCACAAGATTTGCGCGAGCGAATTATCCCAAATTAGGCTTGAAATAATATTCACCGCGAAGACGCGAAGAGCGCAAAGAATTTGTGGGGAGAATATATAGTTTCTAATTTGAGTATTACTCCGCGTTCTCCGCGGCTCTGCGGTTTGTTTTTTTTTTAGAATCTGGCAGTAAATGGCAGTACTTTTCGTGGACTTGGCAGTGGAAAATCTGGAAAATAGGGGCAAATTCAAACTTATTCCAAAGGAGATTTTCCATGTCTACTCAAACTTCTACTTCCACCCTCCACAGTACAACCACAGCTGAATCCAGTTTGTTGCGCAAAGCGCTAATAGGCAACAGCATTGTTTCGACGGTCAGCGGGCTGCTGTTCATCTTCGATGCTGCTCCGATTGCGGCATTCCTCGGGCTAGGTTCTCCACTTGCGCTTCGGATCATCGGGGTAGGTTTGTTGCCCTTCGCTTTCTTTGTATATAGAACTGCTACAGCCAAACCGATCAATTTTGGAGCTGCGATCAGCATCGTCGCCGGAGACCTGCTTTGGGTGGTTGGCAGTGCGGTGTTGATCTTCACCAACTTGGTCCCATTCACGACAGGTGGTAAATGGGCGATTGCCATTGTTGCCGATATTGTGCTGGCATTCGGCATCGTCCAGTTTTTTGGTATCCGAAAAGCGAAAAAAGCAAGATAATCGAATTTCGGGAAGTGACAGTCATATGCACGAATTGACTGTCACTTCAGTTTTATACAACGGTGACTATTTTCTCGGAGTCTTTTAGAATTCCTAGGGGACTTTTTCTTAGACTGGCGTTCCTATTGTGCCTTGAGCTATAATTCAACTGATTAAACTTAAGGTTCATTTCCTACAGATAATGAGAACGTTATCCGAGAAATTCGTTCATGACTGACCAATATTTCTATCCAAATATTTGGGGACGCAGCATTTTGACATCTGCGAAAGATATTCTTGGGGAAAATGGCATGAAGGCTCTGTTGAATCTGGTTGGTTTATCTTCATATATTGAGAATCTCCCGCCAGATGACATCAAGAAAGCCTTCCCATTTTCGCATGTCGCCAGCCTCCAGCAAGGTTTGTACGATATGCATGGCTCCAGGGGAGCAAAGGTATTTGCCATTCGAGGCGGTGAAGAGACCTTTCAGCACAGCCTTTCAAAATACGACAAGGTTCAGAAAGCGGCCCAAGCGGCGATGAGCCTGGGCTCCACCGAAGTGCGGGTAAAAGCAGGATTGGTTTTCTTCTCCAAGTTCTTTAATACTGTTAGTGATCAAGTCGTGAGTATCAGTGAAGATGATAATAACTGGTATTGGGTCATCGAGCACTGCCCAATGTGCTGGGAGCGAAAAGCCGATGAACCCGTATGTCACCTGGGTGTGGGGGTGTTGAACGCAGCTTCTAAGTGGGCCACAAGCGGAAAGAAATTCCGCATCCAAGAGACCAGTTGTAAAGCCATGGGCGACGAAAATTGCGTCTACACGATCTCTAAACAGTTTGTTGATTGAACAAAAATTTTGATGAAAAACGGACACGGGACCTGCGAGGTCCCGTGTCCGTTTTTCCCTTAAATCTCCACCTGGATTGCACTACCTGACTCAATAGCCCCGTAATCCCGCAAGTTATTGATCTCTATCGTAAGCATAGGGCTATTGTACATTAAGAAGCTCTGTCTCCCTCAAGTACTCACTTTGAGTAGTACCAAAAATAATCACATATCTGTAGAACTGTTCCAAGATACCGTACAAATTATCAATGATCTTGACAAATGGTAAATTACGCAATATATTTCGAGTATTCCTATCTAATTTATCCGTACGTGCCTATATGGAGTCGATCATGAGTTTTTATGAAAAGAAAATGAAGCATTTCTTTAAATTTTTAGACGCTACGAAGGATGGAGTCATCAATGCTGATGATATTTCTGCGCAAGTAAACAACCTGATGACGCGGGAAGGTTATTCATTGGACTCGCAGGAAGCAATACAGGCAAAAGCGCTCCATGAAGGGGTATACGGCCAACTTATCCAAGATGCAGATGTCAACAATGATGGTGTGATTTCGCCAGATGAGTTTGTCGATTATTGGAACGGGGTACTAGAAATGGTCAAGAAAGATGACCCTGCAGCCAAACCGATTCTAAACTATTTCTATAAGACCATTGATACCGAATTTGAAGTAATGGATAAAGATTCCAGCGGGACCATTGGATTTGACGAATACGTTCGTTACATAGAATCTTATGATGGTATTGTAGAGTTTGACCGCCAAGGTGCATTTTCATCATTTGACAAAAATAATGATGAACAATTGTCGATAGGAGAAGTCCACCAGATTTTTAAGGAGTTCTTCTTGATGGATGATGTTAATGCCGATGGAAACTGGTTTTACGGGAAGTTTTGATTATCCAAGTAGCAATTTTCAGCAACCTAATGAGAAAGGGAATGGGTTATTATGAATTTTTATGAAAAGAAGATCAACCACTATTTTCGGATTTATGATATGAATGGTGATGGTGTCTTAAGTGAAGAAGATATTTTGAGTAAGGTACGTTCATTTTCCACAATTGAAGGATTCGGGCCTGAATCAGCTGAAGCAAAACACGCACTTGAGATGTACCACGGTTTCTATGGGCCGATATTTCAAGAGGCTGATATCAATAATGATGGAAATATTACTCGCGAGGAATTACAAGCATATTGGAAAAAAATTTTAGAAATGGTTCAGAAAGATGATCCCTCTGTGAAACCGGTCATGCATTTCTTTCATGGGGCAATCGATAGCATCTTTGATATGTTGGATGTGGATAACAGTGATGTGATTGAATTTGATGAGTATGATCGTTATATAAATTCATTTAATGCAAAGATGGAATTTGATCGGGAAGCAGTCTTTTCGGCAATGGACACAGATGGAAATGGCAGACTATCACGAGAAGAAATCCACCAAATGATGGAAGAATACTTCCTGATGGTTGATGAAAATGCTGTTGGAAACAACTTTTACGGTCCACTGAAATGATAAAGGTTTCCTCAATATAAATCATCGAGATCTGATTGAATAGGTAACTTGATGGGATTGTTTAGAATAATGAAAATTTTCAACTAGTTTTCTGTTCGCTTCATCGATCAACTTTTCCTACTAATAGTATTCACTGAATCTGATTAGTTTTTATAAAGTTTAGAAGTAACGCACTTGAAGCGGGGTGCGCTGGGAATTGGTAGGTGGGGGCTCCGCCCCGCCCATCTATTCCCAGCGATAACCTCCCCGAACTACGTAAGTCCTAAAATTAATAGCGCTGTATTAGTTGCCTACATTTGTAATGGAGTATTCAATATAGACAATGTACAAACCTATCGCAGTCATTGGAATGAGCTGTCGCTTTGCCGGTGGCGCCCATAATATTGATTCCTATTGGGATTTACTGATTAATGGTGAAGATGCCATTATCGAAGTTCCTACAGATCGATGGTCACTAGACCGATACTTTGATCGGGACCGAAATAAACCGGGGAAAATCGATGTTTCTCAAGGCGGGTTTTTACAAACAGACATCACAGCCTTTGATGCCAATTTTTTTGGCATCTCACCACGTGAAGCGGAAATACTCGACCCCCAACAACGGTTGTTACTCGAATTAGTATGGGAATCTTTCGAACATGCCGGTATTCCCCCAATGGAAGCGCGCGGTACTTCCATTGGGGTTTTTATCGGCAGCCTGACACAGGATAATCAGATTATCCAACTTAGTTATCAGAACAGAGAATCAATGACGCAGCATACAGCTGGTAGTTCATCGATGACCATGTTGTCTAATCGGATTTCATATATTTTTGATCTGCGTGGCCCTAGCTTTACTGTTGACACAGCCTGTTCTTCTTCGATGGTAGCCTTACATCAAGCATGTAGAGCTCTACAAAATGGGGATTGTGAATTGGCAATTGTTGGGGGTGTCAACATCATGCTGCGGCCGGAATATATGATGTTATTGGGGAAAGGGGGATTTTTGGCACCTGATGCACATTGTAAAGCTTTTGACGCAGCAGCAGATGGTTATGGTCGTGGTGAAGGCGCTGGTATTCTCTTGCTCAAGCCACTCGACGATGCTTTAGAAGATGGTGACGAGGTTCATGCGGTAATTAAAGCCAGTGCAGTTAATCAGGATGGGCAAACCCAGGGCATCTCTTCGCCTAATAGTGAAGCCCAGAAAGCATTGCTACAAGAAGTGCTTGACAGGGCAGGCCTGTCAGGAGAGAAAATTCAGTATGTAGAAGCTCACGGAACTGGGACACAGGCTGGAGATACTGCTGAGGCTAACTCGATTGGAACTGTAATTGGCAGTGGACATTCTGATAGTAATCCTCTTTGGGTTGGTTCTGTCAAAACGAATATTGGCCATACTGAGGCGGCTGCAGGCGTTGCTTCTATTATCAAGACTATCCTTGCGATGCGTAACCGGACGATCCCACCACATCGTAATTTCTCCCAACCAAATCCGAAATTTGATCTGAATGCCCTCAATATTAATTTGCCATTGGAACCAACTCCCTGGCCTGATCAAAGTCAAACGGCAAGCGCTATTGTCAACTCATTTGGATATGGGGGCACAAATGGCATGGTTCTTCTCCAATCGCCACCTCATTCACCCCCAAAGCAATCGACCGAAAATCGTCAACTCCCCACCACAATGCCTTATGGCCTTATACCTGTTTCAGCACGCAGTGAACGATCTTTGGCAAATCTGGCAGACCAGTATAGGGATTGGATAATACATGCGAATGGGAACGGTTGGCTTGATCTTGCATATACTGCCTCAGCAAGACGCGATCATCATGCTTATCGCGCTACAGTGGCGTATGAGCATCCTGGTGAAATCCCTGAGAAACTAGAACAATTAGGCAGCACAACTACATTTCTACCTGGCATCATACGCGGTCAATTTTTTGGATCAGACAACCGCAAAGTTGCTTTTATATACACCGGTATGGGGCCGCAATGGTGGGGAATGGGCCGCGAATTATTAGAAAGATCAACAACCTTCCGCCAAATTCTCGAGCGATGCGATTTGATATGGAAAGAGTTATCTGGATGGTCCTTGTTTGAACTGTTTTCACAACAAACTGAAGAGCCAATGGATGAGCCCATCCATGCCCAACCAGCTAATTTTGTCTTGCAAATTGCGCTCACAGAGGAACTAACGCAGCAAGGATTACATCCAAGCGGCATCCTCGGTCACAGTGTTGGCGAAGTAGCAACGGCATATATTGCAGGTGTGCTTTCGCTCGAAAAGGCCCTGCAGTTGATTTACCATCGAAGTCGATTACAGCAACAAACAATGGGTCAAGGAAAAATGTTGGCTGTGGGATTATCCAAGGAAGATGTTACGTCATTACTTCCTTCATATGATGAAAAAATATCGTTAGCAGCGATCAATAGCCCTAATTCTGTAACTCTGGCTGGTGAAAAGACTGCCCTATTACAGATTTCCAATCAATTGGATGCACAACAAATATTCAACCGACTGCTCAGAGTAGAAGTTGCTTATCACAGTCATCAAATGGCACCCCTCGAAGAGCAATTCAAAGTGGCGCTATCAGACCAGAAACCAAGCATCCCAACGATCGATCTGTATTCCACGGTGACTGGCCAGAGGGTCACGGGTGAAACTGGCGGAGTAGATTATTGGTGGCAAAACGCCCGTGCTCCAGTACAGTTTTCTCAGGCTTTCGAAAATCTTTTGAAAGCAGGGTTTGAAGCATTTATCGAGATTGGACCGCACCCCGTTCTGAGTGGTGTTATCCGTGAAATCATGGACAGCCAAGGAATCGATGGGATCACTGTTGCTGCACAACGCCGCAAGATGCCGGAGATTCAAACTATGCTAACTGCTATTGGGGAGTTATATGTCAATGGGGTTAGCTTGAACTGGAAAGATCGTTACAAGGAGGGTAAATTTGTCCATTTACCCCATTATCCTTGGGATCGACAGCCATTTATGTACGAAACCAAGGAAGCTCTTCTCGATCGCATTGGAGATCATTCTCACCCATTTGTTCAACCTATTGCGACATCTCCAACCCCTACATGGGAAGGAGAAATAAGCCTTACTCATCATCCTTTTTTGGCGGACCATGTTATTCACGAGGTCCCAGTTTTTCCGGGAGCTGCCTTAATCGAGATTGGATTGGCTATTGCCAAAAATGAAGGAAAAGACAGCGCAGTAATCGAAAATTTGAAGTTTCAGCGCATGCTGTTGACGGAGGAAACCCCAAAATTGCGCATAACGCTGGATGAAAATTCTGGTACGTTCAATATCTACAGCCGCCAACTGCGCCAGAAAGATCGCTGGAATTTGAATGCCACTGGCCGGGTAGTTTCTGGATATCTTGAACCAGAAGTCGAATATCTAGATTTGGAATCAATTCGGGCACGTTGTTCAGAGTCAATAAGTGGAAAGAATTTTTATTCTACAACCATGACCAACCGCGCCCTATTCTTGGGCGATTCCTTCCGCAACATTCGCGAGTATTTTCACGGTGATCTAGAATCTTTAGCGTGCATCGAGGGTGATGAAGGACTGGGTGTCGTTGTCGGGGAATATTTGATTCATCCAGCTATTTTAGACGCGTCTTTTCATACACTGCTGCAGCTTACCGATTTGGCTCAATCGGATATAACCTACGTCCCAGTTCAGGCGTATCAAATCCGACTCCATCATCCCTTGCCTAAAGAAGTGTGGTGCTATAGTCGGGTCGTTGAGTCTAATGAAGATTATCTGACAGGCAATATCATTCTGACAGATAATCGTGGGAGTGTATTAGCAGAAGTCATTGGAATGCGATTCGAACCATTGCACCAGGATTTATCCATCCACCAGGTTCAACCAGCCGATTGGTTCTACAAATCTGAGTGGATCGAGGCTGACAATATTTCATTACCAGAGGAAATTTCTCAGGGGCGTTGGTTCGTTTGCTCAGATGCACAAGGCTACGCTGATGAATTGATCTGTCAACTTGATGAGCTCAACCAAAAACATATTCGTATCAATCATGGATCGAAGGTCACTAAGGACAATGCATCTAGCTTTAAGGGAAATCTGACGAAGAAAAATCACCTGAAAGAATTAGTGCAGGTTGAAGATCTACAAAGCCTCACTGGGGTAGTTTTCTTTTGGTCCCCAGCGTATGAACAAGATTATCCTGATCAACCAGATATTGGGTTGGGCAATACAACTGCGTTAGTCAATCTCGCCAACTATTTAAATGAACATGCACCTGTTGGAACAAAATTGGCCGTTGTCACAGTTGGCAGTCAACATGTTGAACCAGACGACCACCTCCAAGATATTGGTCAGCACGCTCTCTGGGGCAGCGCCCGGGCAATCGAAAATGAATGCGAGAATCTTAAGCTGCGTTTGATTGACCTTGAAGGGCGGGATTTTGAAGATAAAACGAAGTTTCTCGTTGCAGAATTGTTCCACGAGTGTGACCTGCTCGAGATCGCCTTGCGGGGTTCAAAAAGATTTACTCTGAAACTTAACCTTTGGAACGTACCTGAAAGTCAATCTCAGCAAACGTCTCTAAATGTGCCGGTTGCCTTATATGTTAAAAATCCAGGGCAGATTGACTCCCTGGAATACCGGCAAATCACTCGAGTTGCGCCGAAATCAGATGAAGTGGAAATTGAAGTACATAGTTTCCCCTTGAATTTCAAGGATGTCATGAAAGTGATGGGCCTTTTGCCAGACGATTATTTGGTTGACTCATATTTTGGTAAGGGGCTTGGTTTGGAATGTGCAGGTGTAATTACGCGGGTTGGAAGCCGTGTTACTCGGTTTAGGGTTGGCGATGAAGTTGTGATGCCCATCTCTACGTATGGTGTGCAAAGCTATATCACCGGCCCAGAAGCGCATGTTATGCCAAAACCTTCCCCTCTCAGCATGGCTGAGAGCGCTGTTTTCATTAACTGGATTGCTCCCTACTATGGATTGAAGTATGTTGCCCGATTGATGCCTGGTGACAAAATTTTGATCCACTCTGCAGCCGGGGCGGTGGGACTTGCTGCGATTCAAATTTCTCGCTGGCGCAATGCTGAGATCTATGCAACCGCTGGGAATAACGAGAAACGAGAGTATTTGAAATCAATTGGTGTGAAATATGTTAGTGACTCTCGCTCGTTACAGTTTGTCAATGATGTAAAAGATTGGACAAAAAGAAAGGGTGTCGACGTAGTTTTGAACTCCCTTTCAGGTGAAGCGCTGTGGCAAAGTTTTAACCTGTTAGCGCCTTATGGCCGCTTCATCGAAATTGGTAAACGCGATATTTTGGATAACCAACCTCTGGCTATGGCTGCATTTGGTCGCAATCAGACCTTTTCGGCTGTCGATACTGATATCATGCTTGCCGATAATCCAAAATTGTTCCTCCAGATGTATCACGAAGTTTGGCATTTATTTGAAGATGGCGTATTCTCGGCCATGCCAACCAAAACGTACCCAGCTTCAGAAATAAAAGAAGCATTTCGAGATTTCAGCCAGGCAAAACATATTGGAAAAATTGTTGTTGATTTTAAAGATCAAATGGTCATGGCTCATCCTGCAAAGGAATCCCTTGCTGACAAAATCCATCAGGGGAGCATGTTGATTACCGGGGCATTTGGAGGATTTGGCATCGAACTTGTACGTTGGCTGGTACAGCAGGGGGCACAAAATCTGGTGCTTGTAAGCCGCCGAGGACCGATAAGCATGGCTGCCGATCAAATGGTCGCTGATCTAAAATCCTCTGGAGTTCATTTTGTCATCAAACAGGTTGACCTCTCGAAAAGTGACAGTGTGAAAGGCTTGATTGATGAAGTTCGCACAACCTTGCCACCTCTTAAGGGCATTTTTCACGCAGCAGGGGTAGTGGATGATATGGCGATTGGATCGCTGGATGCTGCAGCAATTCAGTGGGTTATGGCGCCTAAGGCAGCCGGGGCGTGGTTTTTGCACGAGAATACGCTCGATTTAGATTTGGACTATTTTGTGTTATTCTCCTCGGTTTCCGCGATTATTGGTAATCCAGGACAGATCAACTATGGTGCTGCAAATGCAGTACTGGATGGTCTGGCTCACTTTCGGAGGTCACGGGGGTTACATGCAATTAGCATTAATTGGGGAGCACTTTCTGAAGTTGGTATGGTGGGAAAGGATAAAAACATCGAAAGGCATCTTGCACTTTTAGGTGTTGACACCTATTCATCATCACAGGCCATGCAAGCCTTAGAAACGATCCTAGCTCACAATTTGCCCCAAATTAGTTTCATGAATTTAAACTGGTTCCGGCTAAAGCAGCAGCTAGGTAAGAAAGATACGTGGTCACGTTTTGAGCAGTTTACTTCGTCCGAGCTTATTGCCAATTCAACGCGTTACCCGCTGCGGCATGAGCTGAACGAACTGCCATCAGAGCAGCAAGCTGCATTCATAGAAACGCATCTCATTGAACATATTGCTCAAATTACACGCAATAATATTGAGCAGATTCCAACCTCTGCTGGTTTGGACCGATTGGGAATTGATTCTTTGATGGCCGTAGAGCTGATTAGCGCCCTACGTATGAGCCTAGGTGTAGAGATCAACCAGATGAAGGTTATGCAGGGCATCACGATAAGTGCTCTGGCAGAAGAGATTCACTCAGAAATATTTGGTTCAGATGATGAAATTTTCGATCAAATCGATGAAATGACAGAAGATGAGCTTGATGCTTTGCTACAAGAACTCGAAGTTGAAACACTGGATTGAGTTTTTCCTAGGATTTATCCTACCCATGACCACGAAAAATGATCTTGACCTTGAAGAGAAGAGACGATTGGCTAAAGAAATGCTCGCTCAACGTCAGCGAAAAGTTGCATCTACCCCAGATTATAAAACCTATACGTATGATATGTTCATGCACAGTATGGGAGCCAGACCGGTAGAAATGGAACGGTTTAGTCAATGGGTTGATCAGGCTGTTGAAGACGGTGTCTATGCTTTTGAATCCGAAAGATTGGGGGCTCAAACAACCAGTGTAGATTTGCTGCGTGAGACCGGCGAAACCATGCACCTGCTTAATTTTAGCAGTTACAACTACCTGGGATTCGGGTATCACCCCGATGTGATCCAGGCTGCACAAGACGCGGTGGAAAAATTTGGTTTGGGAGCCAATAGTTCTCCAGTAATTAGCGGAACGTACCAGATTCATAAGCAATTCGAACGGGCCTTGTTGGATTTCTTCGGGCTGGAAGGCAAAGGAGTTTCACTTTTCTCTTCGGGTTATGGTGTCAACTTGGGGGTTTTGCAGGCCTTTGCAAACCCAGGCAGTCACATCCTGTTAGACCAATCTTCCCACATGTCTTTACTAGAAGGTGCGAAATTGGCCGGAGCGCAGATCTCTTATTTCAACCACAACTCACCGGATCACTTGGAAGAGGTGATCCAAAGTTTACAAATCAAGAATCAACGTGTTCTGATCTGTGTTGAAGGGATTTACAGTGCAGATGGCGATTTCGGGAAACTGGACCAAATCGTTGAAATTGCTAAGCGACATAATGCCTTTGTTCTGGTAGATGAAGCGCATTCTGGTTTTGTTGCTGGGGAAAACGGTAAGGGAACCAGCGAAAAGATGGGCGTTCTCGAAGAAATTGACTTCCTGGTATTAACGTTTAGTAAAGCGCTATCGGGAGTTGGGGGGTGCGTAATTGCAGATCAAGAATTAACCCGCTATATCAATTGGTATGCAAAGTGTCGCTTCTTCTCATGTGCATTAGATCCAGCTGTCACGGGGGGCATGCTTAAAGTAGTCGAGCTTCTTTCGGGACAAGAAGGGTATAACCGCCGACTACGCATTAAAGAAAATGCGGACTATTTTCGAGCGCGATTGAAGGATTTTGTAAATATTGGAAAAAGTGAGAGTTGGATTGTTACAGTGCTTTATGGTAACGATAAGTTATCCATGGATTTGAACAATTATCTTCAGCACCAGGGGTTGGATTCTAGCCCCTTGCAATTTCCTGCTGCCCCTAAAAATGAAGGACGATTGCGTTTATTTGTGACATCTGAACACACCAGAGATCAGATTGACCAAGCTGTGCTGATTATATTGGAAGCAGCTCGAAAATTTAATTTCGAAATCGCTACTGATTAGAGATATAAAACGATATGCTTGGAACAAACAACATTGACCGCATTGAAGATATGCCTTTGATCATCGATTGGAATATCAAACATCAATTAGCATTTGTTTTTGAGATCGATACTGCAATTGTGCGATCTCTGCTACCGAAAGGGATCGAGCCGTTTGAAGCGCGTCCAGGAGTTGGGCTGATGTTCCTTGGATATAACGATTATTATCCGGGAAATCTGATCAATGGCATAGAACAGCCCAGGTTTGATGAGGTCACTAGATTCTTCATGGTGCAACCCGATCTTTCCATAGACATGCCCATGCCCCGGTTTACATTTTTTGTCCATCGGATTGGGTCAAATAACCAAAATTTCATTGATCAAGAAATTTCTCGTTTGCATCTACCAAGCTATTATGCGGAGGATCTAATTGTTGAAACCCACTCAGACAAAACTGGAGGCATGGCTCGAACTGCCGGTGGGCCGATTCAAGAATGGAAGAATACAAATCCTGATCCACGCTATTATGAAGATTCCTTTTATGGGCAATATTTCACATTACAGAATAATGAGCTTTGGTTTGGGGTATGGTTTTGGGCCGGAGACGTCTGTACACATCAGAATCCCGGAGAAGGTGGCAGAGTTTTCCACCACCCCTTTTTGGATGACTTAGAGAAAACAATCCAACCTGAGCATGTTGGTAACAGCTATATGCAGCTGATCACAGCTTATGACAAACCCCTTGTACAGAGGTTTTTCGAACCGAGATTTATTGGAAGTTTGGTTTAGTAATTACTAAACCAGGAAAGGCTCCAATGTCCCTCAGACATGAACTGTTTTACTTTTGAATATACTTTTCCCGCTGCTGGATAACCCTCAAATGGATACGTAGCACCTAATTTTTCTGCAATTACTAATCCCGAAGCAAAGCATAATTCAGAAAACCCCATAATTGTCGATAAACCACAATACCAAAGCTGATTTTCTCCTTGGATCCGGCGAACATATTGTTTGCCAGCAATGGAATATGGCACAAAGTTTTCCCAAGTAAATGTTTCTTGTGCAAATATATTACTGGGGTCAATTTTGGCGGGGTTTTTCCTATTGATTACAGTGCCAAATATCTTGCGCGGGTTATGATACCAATATCGCCCCCAATCCACAGTGTAATGCCCGTCAACTGAATAAACGCTGAAATTATCGTCTATCGGAGCAGAATCTGGAATCACAGAAGTATCTTGGTGAATGACAATTTCCGTAGTACGAGATTGGAATTGGCGGAAAATATTCCCAGCGAGTTTTGATGGATTTGACAATAGTTTTGCCACTTGGTCAAATCCTATGGCAAACACAACTTCATCAAATTTTTTCGCAGGCGCTCCTTCCAGGTGAATAACCGGACCTGATGGAGTTATCTCCACTCTTTCCACCGCTTGCTGGGTGTAAAGCGCGTCTCCCAAAGTATTGGCCATACAATCGACCAGAGATTTCATTCCCCCATCAATAACTAGGTTTGGGATATAGCTGATGGGATCTAATAATCTGGAATTTGTCATTTCAGGCAAAATCACTGAAGAATAACTTAAAGCTTCATTTGGCGAATCGGTAATCAGTAAAACTTGCAAAATTGGCAACAAATAATTTTGGATAAATTCTTCTGAATATTTTCTGCTATACAGGAAGCTATCAACGCTTTGATAAACAAGCGTATCTCCGGCATCCGTCAAGTATAAATACTTTAATTCTCGAAAAAGTTGGTTAAACTCATTTTCGTATTGACGGATATTTCCCGAACCTTTATTGAGTTTCTGCCAATTACGATTTGACTGCCCCCAGCGGATCTGATCTGTTGTTTCTACAAAAATAGAAGAATTCCGGGTTTGGAATGGCAGATCATGCATGAATAAAAATGCCAGCAAATTGTAGTAATTGTCATACAATATCTCGCTGCCGACGTTTATAGCTATAGGTTTGTTATCCAGTTCTGCTTGAACCTGGGTAATATGTCCACCGCATTCTGTTTCCTTCTCGAATACTGCCACATCAAAACCGGCCCGTTTTAATGACCAGGCTGCGGCAAGTCCAGAGATGCCTGCACCGATAATTGCAATTTTTTTGTCTTTTTTTGGCGTGTCGGATACCTTCATGTATAAAAGAAATTATACTATTATTCAGATGTAATTTAGTGTAATTGTTCGATGGTTCTCCAGGAATTGCCGGGGGGACCCCCCAAAATCTGGATAGTCTCACGGCGTTTCCCAGAACCCTGTTAGGTATTTTTCTGGAATCTCGAAACGTTTAGTAAGCCTTCAAATATATGAAATGTTGCAATTTCTGGTTAAATGATCTCAAAGCATCACATCTCAAACGAGAGCTTGCCTGGCATAGGTGGATGACCAAAGATTGGAGTTGATTTATGGTTTGCAAATTTTGAATCAACCTAATGAATATATAGAGCAATCTTACCCTTCATGGATCTACGTTGCCTTTTTGCTCGCTTGACGGCAAGAAGTCGTGAACACATCCACTGGTAATTTATAAAGGGAATATCTGGTGTGGTTGCTTTTCCAAAAATTTTATGTATCAGTTAACTCAAAGTAGTTGGCGAAATACGAATACTTATCCCACATTATCCAACATTATCCCACACGTTTCCCACAGGTATTCCACATACTTTTGTACGCGGACAGCACGGATATTCACGGAAAAAACTACCTGACGAGAGCTTCCGCCGAAATATATGGGGGTGGTTGCGGAGCAACCACCCCCATATATTTCGGCGGGAAACTTTCTTAGTGGGTATTTGCAATAGAGTCATCCGTATACAATAATAGCTGTTACTTTATTTTGAATATTCAGTAATATGACCATGTATATGACTTCTGGGACTGTTCTATATGACCCTATTTTCGATATTCTTATGACGTTCAATCCAAACAAACCTAGATCAATAAGGAGATCGAAAATGGAAAACAACAATCACATCACACAAAAGAAGGCCTTCCCCTTCGGTGGCATTCTGCTGGTCCTGGCTGGGCTTTTCACATTGCTTCAGCAATTCGTCGATTTTGATTTGTCTGGCGGGTTGTTCTTCGGAGCCTTGGCACTGTTCTTCATCCTTTGGGGTGCGACTACCCACAATAGTGGGTTGCTGATCCCCGGTGGAATTCTTGCCGGAATGAGCTTAGGAGTGTTCCTAGTTGAAGATAACACGGGACTCATCCCAGAACACTTCGAAGGCACCACGTTCCTGCTCTCGCTGGCCCTGGGCTTCGCCTTGATCACCGTCTTGGGCATGATCTTCACCAATGCCAAAGCATGGTGGGCCCTGATCGTTGCTGGTGCACTGTCATTGGTTTCTGTGGGCGTTGCCATCGTTGAATCACCCGAATCCAGTGCCATCAAGCCGATTGCCGAAGAGATTTTCCGCTCGCTGAATTACCTCTGGCCCGTCGCCCTGGTCGCCTTGGGGCTGTGGATTATCTTCAAGAAAAATGAAGAATAATCTAGTTCTCTATTGAGTGATAGAAAAAAGGGGGGAGCGTGGGGTTCAAAGCACTCCACGCTCCCCCCTTTTTTCTGATAATCTCATTCAAGATGTTTGGAATATTTCGTGAAAGGTTGTACAATTTTCTCATGACTTCCGACCATACTTCTGCCTCAGCCCCAGCTTCGGCAACAGATAGCAAATACATGCTCGCCATTGGATACCTCACGATCCTGGGTGTTGCGTTGTTAGGGATCAATCAGCTTACATCGGGGGTCCAGCGCGGCCTGGCATTAGGGTTGTTAGTGGTCTTTGGAGTACTCTTCGCATTGAGTGCGAGATTCGAAAGAACAGTCTTGAGACTTCGAGGGTATTTCGTTGTTCAAACAATTTTTGTGAGCATCTTGGTTTTCTTGGAGCCCAGTTCGGGCATATTTCTGATGCTCTTCTTCATGCTCAGCGCGCAAGCCATGTTGAGTTGTCTCAAGGATGAAGGCTATATATGGGTGGGGGTCTTTTCTGTGGTGACTGGCGTAATCCTGGTGATCACATTTTCCCTGAAAGATGGGCTATTGATCTTATTGCCTTATGCGACCGGATACTGGTTCTTCGCCGCATTTGCGCGTGCCCTGGCTTCTGCAGAGCAGTCTCGCAGAGAGAGTCAGGCTCTGCTCACTGAGTTGCAGTCCGCCCATCAGCAATTGAAAGAATATGCTGACCAGGTGGAAGAGTTGGCTGTCGCTGAAGAGCGTAATCGCCTGGCGCGTGAGATGCACGATACTTTGGGACATCGCCTTACTGTGGCTTCGGTGCAGCTTGAAGGCGCCCAGCGTTTGATCTCCAACGATCCGAATAAGGCCTCGCAGATGGTTGGCACGGTGCGAGACCAGGTGAGGGATGCGCTGAGCGATCTGCGCAATACGGTTGCTACGTTGCGAGAGCCGATTCAAACAGATCTCACTTTGGATAGTGCCCTGAAGAGATTGGCTACGTCCTTTGAAGGCGCCACAGAGCTTAAGGTTGAGTTGACTCTACCGACCGAAGAGTTCTCTGTTCCCGACGCCCATCGTCTGACGATCTACCGCGCTGCCCAAGAAGCCTTGACTAATATTCAACGTCATGCCCATGCTCAGCAGGCTTGGATGGATTTAATAAGAGAGGATAATCACCTCATCCTTTCTGTCAGCGATGATGGTGTAGGTATTCCCGATGAGATTGATGCCTCCAGCTTTGGCCTGCGCGGCCTAAATGAACGTGCTGCTCAACTGGGCGGTGAAGTTAATCTCAGCAATCGCCCTGAAGGCGGGGCTATGCTCAAAATGGTTTTACCCCTAGTTGAGGAAGCGAGCTCGTAGATGAAAGAAGAAATCCGCCTCTTACTTGTTGACGACCAAAGATTGCTGCGCGACGGCTTGCGCACAATCCTGGAATTAGAAGGGGATTTACAAGTCGTAGGAGAGGCAGAAGATGGGCAGTCAGGGTTGAAAGCTTTCGAAGAACTTACCCCTGATGTGGTTTTAATGGACATCCGTATGCCAGGGATGGATGGTGTCGAAGCCACGCGCCGCATGATCGGGCGTTGGCCTGAAGCGCGGGTCATCATCCTCACCACTTTCGATGATGATGAGTACATCTTCGAAGGGCTGCGGGCAGGAGCTTTAGGGTATCTATTAAAAGATGTCTCGGGGAGTGAGTTAGCTGAGGCAATCCGCAAAGTTGCCGCGGGAGGTGCCTTGATCGAGCCTTCGGTGGCCCGTAAAGTTATCGCAGAGTTCGCGCGCCTGGAACCGGCTACGCGCTCGGTCAATGTCGGGTTACCAGAACCACTCTCCAAGCGCGAGATAGAGATCTTGAAATTGCTTGCCCAAGGGTTATCGAATAAGGAAATTGCCAAGCAATTGTTCCTGGCTGAGGGCACAGTCAAGAATTATGTCAGTAATGTATTGAGTAAACTGGGTGTCAATGACCGTACGCAGGCAGCACTGCGGGCACGTGAGTTAGAGCTTTTGGATTGAATCCACAGAAAATATGATTGCTTTGCACGCCTGTGGCGACACAGGTATTCAATTATCAGATTTATCTGTGTTCATCTGTGACTGCACTGAAAAAAGCAAACGAGAGAGACTCTCGCAGTAATATATGGGGGTGGTGGCGCAGCCACCATCCCCATATATTACTGCGGAACCCGCTACTTGGCACTTTTATCATTAGAGGCACCAGTGGCTAATTTTCGAACCAGAAACACTGCTCCCACCGTAACCAATAAGATTACTCCAAAAGCAATCGTGCTGATCAGGATGCTGTTATTTGATTCTTCATCAAAAGCCACTGCTTGTTGAGTTATGGGGTTGATCTCTTCATCACAGACTTCAGGGGTAAAATTCTCATTGATCGCATAAGAGATGGTGAAGGGCACTTTTGCCAATTGATCATCATAAACCAGCAGGAACTCGCCTCGCTGTGTGAGTGGTACGTAGATAAAAGCGGGACGGCCGAAATCCAAAACATTGCGCTCTTCGATATATGGAATCAATATTGGAAAGTTTGCGTTATCCAATTGTAGTGACTCCCCTGCATCAATCACGAAGGTTGCCAATTCTGGCGCTCGGTCCAGGAAGAGAATTTCCTCTGGTGATTGCTCGTCAGAAAGGCCATCGCCAGAAATAGATGGCGCCGTTGTCGCAACTAGAGAAGGACGGGCATCTATGGGCAAGACATAAATGGGGAATTCAGATTGATTCCGAATTTGGAAATACCCCTGCGCGACGTTCGGTGGAGATTGATCTAATTTGATAGATTGCGGTAGATTCACTGGTCCAAATTCATACCTTTCGGCAAACCAGTAATCGGGTCGCGGCTCACAGGTTTCAGATTGATGTCGCAGCCCAATTTGTGTCCCTAGGATAAAAACGACGAACGCCAGTCTGTACATCATGATTGATATTGTATCGCGCCAATTTCTAAAATGAGCAACCTCATTCAATCCACTTATATCCGTGAAATCCGTGTCCTAGACAACTGCGATATGGTAAACTCCCATCGGCAAATTTATGGACGAAAAGACATTCCGTACCCTTGAATATCCCAAGGTCCTCGACCGGTTAGCCGATTATTGTGCTTTCAGCGCCTCGGCTGATAAAGCGCGCCGCTTGAAACCATCAACAAAACTTCATGAGGCCCGTCAAAGCCTGGCCGAGACCAGCGAAGCCCGCGAGCTGTTTGATGAGCGTCCATCGACGAGTATCGGCGGGGCGCGTGATATTCGCGAAGCCGTCATAGCCGCTACACGTCAAGTGGTACTGGAAGCCAACCAACTGTTGGATATCAAGTACACTTTGATTGCTTCGCGCACTTTGCGAAGGTTGTTCGAGCGCGAGGGAGATCGCTACCCCAACCTGGCTGAGATCACTCTGCGGCTGCCTCTATCGACGGGCCTGGTCGATGCGATTAGCCAATCCTTGAATGATCGCGGCGAAATTCTGGATACAGCCTCAGATAAACTGGCCAATATCCGGCGCGATCTCAAGATTGAACACGACCGCTTGCTCAGCCAATTGAAGCGCATGATCAATAATCCCGATATCAGTCCCTATTTACAGGAGAATCTGATCACGCAGCGGGATGGGCGGTATGTGATCCCACTGCGGGCAGATTTCAAGGGCAAAGTCAAAGGGATAATTCATGATCAATCTGCTTCCGGCGCCACGCTCTTTGTGGAGCCACTGAGCGTCGTTGAGAAGAACAACAAATATAAAGAGTTGCAGCTCGAGGAGCGCGACGAAGAACGCCGCATCCTACTTGCTCTTACAGCCCAGGTTGCTGAACATGCCTTGGCTTTGGATGAGATGACTGAAGCTCTAGCCGACATGGATGTGGCCTTTGCGCGGGCCAGGTTTGCTGTCGAATTGGAAGCCGCTGAACCTAAGCTGCACCCTATTAAAACGAAAAAAGGTGATACGGACGTGTATCCTCGGGTGCGAATCCGTTTGCTCGATGCCCGGCACCCACTACTGGACCAGGAAAGTGTGATCCCTATCGATGTCGAGTTAGACCCTCAAACCAGGGCGCTGGTCATCACGGGTCCCAACACCGGCGGGAAAACGGTCTCCCTCAAAACAGTGGGTCTCTTGGCGCTGATGGCCCAAACCGGGTTGCACATTCCTGCTCACCCTGAATCTGAAATAAGCTTTTTCAAATCGATCTACGCCGATATCGGCGATGAGCAATCCATCGAACAATCCTTGTCGACGTTCTCAGGACATATTACCAATATCATCCGGATATTGGAGCGCGCCGATACCAACTCCCTGGTGATCCTGGATGAATTGGGCGCGGGGACTGATCCCCAGGAAGGTGCCGCTTTAGCGCGCTCGTTGCTGACTCACCTGGTTGAGCGTGGGGTTACGACCCTGGTGACGACCCACCACCCAGAGTTGAAAGCATTTGCCCACGCCACCCCCGGCGTGATCAATGCCAGCGTGGAATTCGACCTCGAGACCCTTCAGCCTACCTATCACCTGACAATTGGTCTTCCGGGCCGCTCCAATGCACTGTCGATTGCCGAGCGCCTGGGGTTGCCTGAAAAGATTGTTGCCACAGCCCGCCAGGAGATCGACCCCGCTGAACTACGTGCTGATGATCTATTGGATGAGATTTACCGTCAGCGGGATATCTCTCGACAGTCTCGCCAGCGTGCTGATGAAGCCATGCGAGAAGCCGAGGAATTGCGTGCGGAACTGGCTGAACGCCTGGAAGCCATTGAAGATGAACGCCGTGAGGTCATGGAAGACGCCCGGCAAGAAGCGGAAGATGAAGTCAAAAATGTGCGGGATGAGATCCGCGATCTGCGGGCAGAACTGCGCCGCGCCCGCCAACCTCTGGAAGTGATCCAGCAAGCTGAAGAGAAGATCGAAGAGTTAGTCGAGGAGATCGAGATTCCCGTCGAGCGCCAGGTACCTGATATCACCCCGCTGAGTGGGCCTGTCCGCTTGGGCTCTAAAGTGCGCGTTCGCTCTCTTGATACAGAAGGAGTTGTGCGTAGCCTGGCTGAAGATAGCGCCGAGGTGCAGATCGGTGTGCTGCGCGTGCGGGCAAAGTTGACGGAGTTGATTCTGGTTGGGGGAGCAGCAGAGAACGGGGAGCAGAGAGCGGTGAGCGATGTTCAACGGCCAAAATCATCCGCTACCATTCATTCATCTCCTGGAGTTGAACTCGATCTGCGTGGTCAACGAGCGGATGAGGCTCTCGATTTGCTTCAGACCTATTTGGAACGGGCCTATCTGGCGCGCTTGCCCTATGTACGCATAATCCACGGCAAAGGCACGGGTAAGCTACGCAAAGTGGTGCGCGAGGCCCTGCAGCGCTATCCGCAAGTGATGTCATTTGAGGCCGGTAAGCATAACGAAGGTGGCGAAGGGGTCACAGTAGCCGAACTGAGGAAATAGGTAGTACACGGAATGCACGGATATACGCGGAAATATTATAAAAATGCATCCGTGTTTATCCGCGTCATCCGTGTACCTTTTTATTTAGGAGACATGCAGTGAAAAATCCCATCGAAGCTATCATGATCGGCGCGGGGCAGCGGGGGGCGGATGTTTATGGTGCCTACGCATTGCGAAATCCGGAACAGTTTCGTTTTGTGGCCGTAGCCGAGCCGAACCCTGAACGACGTCAGCGTTTCGCCAAACAGCACAAGATCACCCTTGAGAACCAATTCGAAAGTTGGGAACAACTGATCGAGCTGTCCCAATTCGGGCAAGCGGCTTTCATCTGTACGCAAGATCAACTGCACACTGCCCCCACCCTGGCTGCACTGCATGCAGGGTATGATGTGCTGCTCGAAAAGCCCATGGCGACCACGGTTGACGAATGCCGCCAACTGGTTGATGTTGCCGAAGAGACTGGTCGGCAGTTGCACATCTGTCACGTTTTACGGTTCACCAAACACTTCACCAAAATGCGCGAGATCATCCAATCAGGGGAGTTAGGAGAGATCGTCAACGTTTCCCATCGCGAGAATGTTTCCTGGTGGCATATGGCGCACAGCTTTGTGCGCGGGAACTGGCGCAAGAAAGAGAATTCTGCCCCAATGATCCTGGCCAAATGCTGCCATGATCTGGATATTCTGATCTGGATGATGGGTCAGACCTGCGAACATCTCAGCAGCGTGGGCAACCTAATGCACTATCGACCTGAGAACGCCCCCGAGGGCGCGCCCAAATACTGCTTAGATGGATGCCCAGCCGAGAATACCTGCCCTTATTATGCCCCTTTCCTCTATGTGGACTTACTACCTTTATGGCGCAATTATGCCGATACAGCCAAAGGATTCCCTCGTTTGGCGGCTCAGGCTCAAGAGCGTGCTCCGCATATCGTCAAAGCTTTGAGTTCCGTTGTACCCGTGTTGCAGACGATGAGTGAATACCGTGGCTGGCCGCGTTCAGTGATTTCTCAGGACCCAACCCCAGAGAACCTTATGGAAGCATTGCGTGAAGGTCCTTATGGCCGCTGCGTCTATCACTGTGACAATGATGTTGTCGATCACCAGGTAGTCAATATGCTGTTCGATGCACCGGGTGCAGGTGCTTCTGTCAGCTTGACGATGCACGGACATTCGCATGTCGAGGGGCGCTTCACCCGCATTCAAGGCTCCCGGGCGGAGTTGCAGGCTGGCTTTGGCTATGGGGGCTCTTGGATCGAGATCAACGAGCACCGCAGCGACCGGAGGATACGCTACGACACCAGCGCGAGCAAAAACTCGGGCCATGGGGGTGGAGATGATCGTTTGATGGCTGCTTTTTTAAAGAGTTTACAGAGAGATGAGACGCGCTATGCTTCGCACGCCTTCGGCGAAAGTGCGTCTCATTTATCCACGGCTCGCCAATCACTGGAGAGTCACCTGATGGCCTTTGCTGCTGAGGAGGCGCGCATTGGACAAACTGTAGTGAAAATGAGTTCTTTCCGGTAGACTTTTACCCCACGAAATGTTCCGCACGCACGATGCGACGGGTTCCTGTTTCGCAACGTAAGATCAGTGACATGGTTTTTGCGATCTCGCCCTGAAATTTCACGCCGGAAAGTAAGAAACCGCCGGTGATACCTGTAGCAGCGAAAAAGATATTGTTTCCCTTTACCAATTCATCACAGCGCAAGATCTTTTGGGTATCGAACTCAGCATTTCTGACCGCGGAGCGTTCCTCGGCCGTTTGAGGGGCCAGCCTTCCGAGCATGGCGCCTCGCAGTGCTTTCACTGCACAAGCAGCAATTACGCCTTCGGCGATTCCCCCAATGCCCATGAGGATATCAACATTGGCATCATCACTGGCTGCCATCAAAGCTCCCGCAATATCCCCCTGGGAATGAGCCATAACCCTGGCTCCAGTGGCCTGAATTTCAGAGATAAGGTCTTTATGACGGGGGCGGTCGAGAGTAAATACCACTAAGTCGCGCACCGGTTTTTCCATCGCACGAGCGACCAACGCCAAAGTCCAGGCTGCTGGAGCATCCATGCATTCGGGCACTAACGCATCGGCTGCTTTCGCACCGACAATTATTTTATCCATGTACACAGCGGGGTAAGGTGACCACATCGAGCCTTTAGGCGCAATTCCGGCCACTGAAAGAGCACCGGGCAACCCTTTGATGAGACGAGCGGTGCCGTCGATTGGATCTGCGACTACGTCCATGGCCGGTCCATGGCCACTGCCAACCTTTGCACCAGTATTAAAGGGGGACTCAACGCCAAGGCGTCCTTCTTCGCCGACAACAACATAACCATCAATATCTAGTGTTTTTAGTGTGCATGCCATGGCATCGCTGGCTAGGCGTGTAGCGATCATCTCATTTCCACATCCCATCCAGCGACCAGCTGCCAGAGCTGCTGCTTCAGTTACTCGTACCAGACTCAATCCAAGGTTTGGTGAAATACGTTCGCTCATATTCATCTCCCTACCTTTCAACGATTATCTTCGGTCTAAACTCTTTGGGCCAACTAACCACGGGTATTATCTCCGACGAACTCGTTATTGGTTCTCTAAGAATTGCCGGGGTGAGTGGGGGGCGTTGCCCCCACTCACCACTAAATCTGAATAGTCCCGCGGCGTTTCCCAAAGAGCCTCGTTATTAGTCTACGGCTTCAATTAAATTGGCTGCATCCCAGGCCAACATCCCACCGCGCAAAACTCTAATATTTTTAAATCCCTGGTTTGAAAGCAGATAAGTTGCTCGAGTACTGCGTCTCCCGCCATGACAGACGAATACGAGTGGAGTGTCTTTAGGAATTACTGATGAGTCGGACAGAAGCCTGAAGAGGGGTGTTGATTGTGCCTGAAGGATGTGCATTTTCTTAAACTCACGTGGTTCCCTAACATCGATGATCTGGGGCGGTTTCTCGCTGTGGAGTTCTGCCCATAGCTCTTTGGGCGAAATCTCTGGCACTCGCCCGGCGGGTACCTCTGTTTGTATAGGCACTTCGATGGGATGATTGATCCTTTTCGGAAGATTCTGGCACTCTTTGAATACTCGCTGATCGCACTCATAAATACAAATAGCAGGGTCTAGCACGCGGTGGAATAGAAATCCAATCGCCTCGTCATAGCTTAGAAAATTTTCTTCCCCCAGGTGATCGCAGAACCCAGTAGATTTCATTCGACGCATCACAGGATCTTGCACCCTCATAAAATACATGTCCCCACCTCGGTCTCTCATCAGGTCAACCACACTTTCTAGTGTGTGGATACCGCTGATATCACAATTGTCGACACTGAACATCCTCAATAACAGATATCGCTGATTGGGATTCTTCTCTAAGTATTCCCGGATTATATCTCCTACATGGTTGACGGCCCCAAAATAGAGGTCACCAAAGATATCAAAGATTGCTAATTGAGGGCAGGGAGCTTTATCTGGTTGATAGGTAAAATGGCGAAAATTTTCTGCAGGTAGAACAGGGTTCACTCTTGGAATACTGGTACGCACAATGTGAATGGCGAGTGAGAGCAAAATGCCTGTTAGGACGGCAAATTGCAGGGGCAAAAAAAGCGTAGCCAGGAAAGTAACCACCAGGATGGAAGCGTCGCCGCGCGTGCCTTTCAATATGCGTGCGATTTCTTTTCTATCGATCAAACCGTAAGCAGTGACTAAGAGAACCGCGGCCAGAGCTGTACGAGGTACATATGCAGCTAGCGGTCCAAAAAGTAACATGCTAATCAACACGAAAATCCCAGCAATGACACCTGCAAGGGGTGTGCGCGCATTAGCATCATAGTTCACGCCCGTGCGGGTAAATGATCCGGCCGTACTGTAGCCTGAAAAAAGTCCTGAGGCAATGTTTGCCAAACCTTGCCCAATAAATTCTTGATTGCTGTCCAAGCGCTGTTTTGATAGGCTGGCGATGGAACGAGAAATTGCGATGCTTTCCACAAGTCCAATAGAACCAACCGCGAGTGCACCGGATGAAAGATTAGCGATCCAGTTGAAATCGAATGTGAATTTTGTAAGTGGTGGCAGGCTGCGTGGCAATTCTCCGATCACGATGATACCTTTTTGATCGAGATTCAAAAATGCTACACATATGGCGGCAACTACCATGCCCAAGAGCGGCGCGGGCCACTTGGGCAAAAATTTGCGAAGCAAGATGATCATGATCAAAATCCCCCCTCCGAGGGCCAGACTTACCGAATGGGTTTCCTGGATATGGGTGCTGACCTCGCTGATTGTTGCCAAGAGTGAATGATGGCTGGGAAAATCCAGCCGCAAAATGTGGCGGATTTGATTCGTAGCAATTAGCACTCCCGCTCCAGTAGTAAAGCCAATGATCACTGAGTCCGATACAAAATTTACCAACACGCCTAACCGCGCCACTCCCAAGGCTAATTGAAAGATCCCCACCATCACCGCCATCAACCCTGCTATGACGATATATTCAGATGAGCCTGGTTTCACAATGGGTAGGAGGGAGGTTAGTACCAATAAGGAAAGAGTGTTGGTTGGCCCTGTGCTAAGATGATTGGATGAACCCCATAAGGAGCCAATGATCGTGGCAATGATGGCAGAATAGAGGCCTACTTCAGGAGGAAGCTCCGCGATCAAAGCATAGGCTATGGCCTGAGGGAGCATTACAATCGCTACTGTCAATCCAGCTATCAGATCTGGGCGCAGATCGCTAAGCCGGTATACTTGGATGATCTCAGCAGGGCGAAGGATGTACTTTGAAGTTCTTTGCCAGATTTGGTTAGACATCTGGTAATTCCACAGAAACGTTTTGCTCGATACCTATTTATTTGGGTTACCATTCTTTAGCATTATAACGTCAGTCACGGACTATTTGCCAAATTCCGGCGATGATCATAAACATACCGGCTAGCATACTGGATGTGGTGTGTTCGCCCAGGAATATTGCGCCACAAATCACCGCGACTACTGGGATCACGAAAGTGACCATAGCGGAGATGGTAGCACCGAATCTCTTGATGTTGGAAAAATCGAGCATCATGGCAAAGAAAGTACCAATAACTGCGGCGTAAACCAATACCGACCAGCCGGTGCTATCCACCCTCGAGATATCAAGACCTGAGACCCACCAGGCTAATGGCAAAACGACGAGAGTCGCAGCAATCATTCTAATCACACCGACATCGAAAGTGCTGTAGCCGCGCATTTTCTTGCGAATGTAAATGCTCATAATATTTGCGCTCAAAATTCCGCTAAAAACAAATACATAGCCCAAGGGATTTGCGCGTGTCAAACCCGCGATACCGCTTTCGCCGCGCAGTGTAAGGAGCAAGGCACCAATAAATGCCAGCATCACCCCAGCTCCACGTTTGAATGTCAGCTTTTCATCGGGAAGCAGAAAATGGGCCAGGATCGCCGTAATCGCTGGCGAGGTGGTCATCAGCACAGAAGCTAATCCGCTGGAGATGTACTGAAGCGAACTGACGAACGACACCATAGGCAGCGCAGTACCAAAAATTCCCAGGATAATGCCTCGTTGCCAGAGAGTTACGTCACGTGGCCATACTCGCTTACTATTGGGCAGTAGGTAGATGATCAAGAAGCCCAGGGTTGCTAATCCTAGCCGAAACCCCACATAGGTTAACGAAGACATTTGCCCCACACTAAAACGAGAGGCTACTAATGTTGTTCCGAAAAGTGCGCCTAGCAGAATGACGTTTGGAGCAGGATGCGATTTCAATGGTTTTCTCCTAGATTGCGAAGTAGGTTGGCAATCTTTCGGACGATCATATCGCGATCCCGGTAGCTGGTAAAGCAGTATACTGCAATTGGCGGCTGAACCTATCTCATTTATGTCGAGTAATATATTAGAACATTGCCGTATCTATGAAATAACCTAACTGCTTCATTGATGTTTAATTTGCCACCAAAGAAAGAATTTCTCGCTCGATGACCATTTTCTGGATTCTCTGAATTCCACCATTGGAGATTATTTTGGCTAGATTCATCCTCCGGCGCGTGATTCGTGGGGTAATTGCAATCATCACCTTTCAGACATTATTATTCTTCTTGATTCAAGCACTGCCCTACGACTTTACTGCTTTTCTAGTTTTGGAGCCTACCAGCCGGCGGTTAGCGCAATCGGACCTGGGGCTGAACCTGCCGCTATGGCAGCAATATTTCACCTGGTTGGGCGGCTTCTTTCGTTTAGATTTAGGACGTTCGTTCCTGGCCTGGCCAACGCCAGTGACCACCGTCTTGATGGGCAGAGCGCCGCGTACCCTGGTGCTCTTTCTGATGGCCGCAGTGCTGGCGTATGTATTTGGCATCTGGTTGGGCAAATTGATCGCCTGGCGTCGTGGGGGATTCTTTGAATTCAGCATTACCCTGGCAGGTGTGGCCAGCTATACATCATTCGCTCCTTTCTTGGGTTTTCTGATGATCACTTTGTTTGGCTGGACTTTGGGTTGGTTCCCTTTTCACAGCATGGTCGATCACAATATCTGGTATCGAGAATCGGTGACCATCGATTGGGTGTTGATTCGCATGGTGGTTACCATCGTGATTGTTTTGCTGGGTTTTTGGTTGCTGAGTTGGATTGCTGGTCAATACCGATTTCGCAAGTGGCGGTCATTGATGCTGTGGGTTGGTGGATTATTGATTTTAGGTAGTGCGGCAGTTTGGTGGAAGCAACTGGGCTATTTGCACCTTGCCATCGATGTTTTTGATCATATGATGCTGCCCATGGGTTCAGTGATTTTGCTCTCCTTTGGAGAAACTATGTTGTTGATGCGCACGACGATGTTGGAAACCATCGAAGATGAATATGTGCTCACGGCACGCGCTAAAGGGCTATCCGAGCAGGTTGTCAGAGACCGGCACGTCGCTCGAAATGCATTCTTGCCGGTTTTATCTCGGTTGCTGCTCAATCTCCCCTTGGTATTGACCGGAAGCCTAGCCATCGAATTGGTATTTCGGTGGCAGGCTATGGGCGAATTGATCTTTGTGGCGATTGATTTTCAAGATATCCCTCTATTGCTAGGCATCCTTTCCATTGTTGGTATTCTGGCTCTGGTCGGCCATATCATATTGGATATTTTCCACGTTTACTTAGACCCGCGTCTGCGCTACACCCAGAGGAGTATTTCGTGACTTCTCAAGTTTCAGAAGATTATCACTATACTCCTTGGGAACTCTATTGGCAGGGCTGGCGTGCCCGATGGGGGCAAATCCACGATGGCTGGCGCAAATTCCGCAGAAATCCCTTGGGGGTGATCGGCCTGACATTTATCATCCTCTTTGCCTTGATGGTTTTTGCACATCCCATCTTAATGGAAACCGTGTGGCGGCCATCCTTGTATGATCCCTATTTGGGTTTTGATAATTCAATACTTTTGCACCCATCACCGCCCTCATGGGTACATTTCTTCGGAACGGACGGCATGGGGCGCGATGTCTTCAGCCAACTGCTTTTCGGGGCCCGGATGTCGTTTACGGTGGGCCTCACCGCGGCAATTATTGCTGTAACTCTTTCAACAATATTCGGCGGAATGGCGGGCTATTTTGGGGGTGTGATTGATTTGTTGTTGATGGGGATTTCAGATGTATTTGTTCTGCTGCCTGCTCTGGTGATCATGCTGATCATCGGGCTGCTGTTGCGCCTCGATTGGTTTCTGATTGCCCTGATCTTCGGGGTGTTGACCGGCCTGGGGAGTCAGGCCATTGTGGTCAAATCGCAAACTTTGAGTATTGCATCAAAGCCCTATATTGAAGCGGCTCGCACTGCAGGTGGTGGTCACTTGCATGTATTGTGGAAGCATATCTTTCCCAGCTTGATGCCTCTCGCCCTGGTCCACGCAGTGATGACCGTTGTAGGTGCTGTGCTCACCGAATCTCTGCTGTCTTTCTTCAGCCGTACCCATGATTATATGACTTGGGGTTCCATGATCATGCTGGGGCAGCGCACATTTCGCTGGTTTGGTCTCGGCCGCCAATGGAATGCCTTGATTCCCCCGGCTATCTCCATCATGTTATTTTGCAGTGCATTCTATTTAGTAGGGCGCGCCTTAGACGATATCGTTAACCCTCGTTTGCGAAATCGCTAATTCCGATCTCTGGGCATTGTTCTGGGGGACTACGTCACAGTCTTTTCCCCAATCTCAGATTCTATGTTAAGATTATCACAATGCGATTGTTGATCATCTCTGACATCCATGCCAACTTGACCGCTCTGGAAGCGGTGTTTGCTGATGCTGAGTCATATGACTCAGTATTATTTTTGGGTGATTTAGTTGGTTATGGACCTGATCCCAATGAATGCGTTGAGCGGATACGTGCACTGCCCGAACTAATAGCCCTGGTGGGAAATCACGATGCGGCTGTTTTGAACCAACTCAGTACGGAAGCTTTCAACAATGAAGCACGCTACACAGTAACCTGGACTCAAGACAACCTGACCCAGAACAACCTGGATTATTTAGGTGAACTGCCATCCAAAGCCAAGTACTTAGATGATATTACTTTGGCTCACGGCAGCCCACGCCAGCCTGTGTGGGAATATGTTTTGAACTCTCAAACAGCGGCTGAGAATTTCTTTTTCTTCGATACATCGTATTGCTTTGTTGGGCATACTCATCTGCCGAGTATTTTCCGCAAGGGAGATGGCAGTGTGGGTGCGGATCTTTTCATCCCTATCGAAAATTCGCAATTTGAATTACGACCGCGGTTGATTCTCAACCCCGGGTCTGTTGGACAGCCTCGCGACCGCGATCCGAGAGCGGCCTACGCGATGTTAGATGTGGAATCCAGTTTGATCGAATTTCGGCGTGTAGAGTATGATGTTCCGGCCGTACAAGAACGCATGAGGAAGGCTGGCTTGCCTGAGAGGCATATCAATCGTCTTCAATCGGGCTGGTGACGGATCTGTAAGTGACAGTCACTTTGCACAGCACTTCCAAAAGAAGCGTAAGAAGAGCCTGACTGTCAAATGCAGTATGTGCTCAACCGGGAACTTATCTGTCTGTAGGGGCGTTAATAGAAATATCGTAATAATCCAATTCTGAAGGAGAGTTCACACATGAATACAAGATTTCTACTCGCACTTACTGTTCTGCTTCTTTTCCTTTCAGCGTGTGCGCCACAATACGCTGCTGAGCCGATGTTGGTTAGTAATGACTATGGTGGTGGTTTTGCATCGGGTGAAGCAATGTATGAGATGGAAGAATCATCTGCGCCAATGGCGCCAGAGAGTGATTTCAGAGCGGCCGATAGCACGGCTTCAGCAACAGTCGCACGCATGGTTATCAAGAACGCCACCCTCTCTATTGTGGTTGTGGACCCGGCTGCGGCGATGGATGAGATTGTCTTAATGGCTGAAGAAATGGGTGGTTTCGTGGTCTCTTCGAATTTGTGGCAAACCACTTTAGGGAGCGGGGTTATGGTCGATCAGGTTTCGATCAATATCCGCGTCCCTGCAGAGCGATTGGATGAAGCGCTTTCACGAATCAAGGATGGGGCTGGGGAAGTTCGATCGGAAAATATCTCGGGTGAAGACGTCACGAGCCAATATACGGACTTGCAATCGCGCTTGCGCAACTTGGAAGCTGCTGAAACACAGTTGATGCAGATCATGGAAGACGCAACGGATACCGAAGATGTTTTACAGGTGTACAACAATCTGGTCAGTGTGCGCGAGCAGATCGAGGTCATCAAGGGGCAGATGCAGTATTATGAACAAGCTGCTGCACTCTCTTCGATCAGCATCGATATCATTGCCGATGAAGCCGACCAACCCATTCAGATTGGCGGATGGCAGCCCACAGGCGTGGCAAAAAATGCCGTTGAAGCCCTGATCAATACGCTGCAAGGGTTGGTCAATGTCGTTATCTGGTTGTTGATTTTCTTCTTGCCATTGGCTCTGGTGATCGGTTTCCCGCTCTCTTTTCTGTGGCGTCGTTTCCGCCGTTGGCGTAAAAAACGCAAAGAGCAAAAACAAGACAACCAGTAAATCAAAAGAGACCGGGCGGCTCAGCCCGGTCTCTTTTTGGGTATAATCGGCAGCATGCACAATCTGCTTCAAGAACTGGAGATGGTTGTCGGTGTAAGCCTGACCGCCCATCAGATGACAGTCCTAGAGATTTACGCCCAAGAGCTGGTCGAATGGAATGAGCGCTATAGCCTCACCGCCATTGGCGATCCAGAAAAAGTGCGTGTGAAGCATTTCTTGGATTCGCTCAGCGCTTTCGTGGCCATGCGCAATACCACCGTCGAGCGTGTCATCGATGTTGGAACGGGGGCGGGATTCCCAGGGTTGCCACTGAAGATCTTGTGCCCACAGATTAAGTTGACGCTGGTAGAGTCTGTAACAAAGAAAGTCAATTTCTGCCAGCACATTGTTGATAAGCTAAGTTTAGACGATGTGGAAGTTGTGCGAGAGCGCGCAGAAGTGCTAGGTAAGGATGATGGCTATCGTGAGCAATTTGATTGGGCCGTGGCGCGCGCAGTGGCGTTGATGCCCATATTGATGGAATTTCTGTTGCCCCTGGTGCGCGTTGGTGGGCGAGTTTTGGCAATGAAAGGGGAGAGTGGTCCCGCGGAGGCCCACACCGCCGACCGGGCGATCGGGATGCTGGGCGGGCATTTGCAGCGTCTCATCCCGGTGACATTGCCTGGGGTGGTAGAACAACGCTATTTGGTGGTGGTGGACAAAATCGCTGCCACACCCGAGAAGTATCCTCGCCGGGTAGGTGTACCTGCGAAGCGTCCCTTATAGAAAATTTTGTAAATAGGGGCAGGCAGAGGGTGCTCAGCACCCCTGCCTGCCCCTATTTGTAAGTTAGTGTGAGATCATTTATGTTATGGCGTGAATTTATTTCGGGAGTGAAGGGCGAATTACCCATCTTGGTTGGCGTAGTTCCCTTTGGGATGATCTATGGCATTCTGGCTCTTGGCGCAGGGATGTCTACGGGCGAAGCCCAGGCGATGTCTGCGGTTGTCTTCGCAGGTTCGGCGCAATTCATGTTGGTGCAAATGGCCGGTGCAGGTACTCCCACACTAGTCATGGTCCTGACCGGGTTTGTGATCAACTTGCGACATGCCCTCTACAGTGCCTCAGTTGCGCCTTATCTGCGCCATCTGAGCACGCCCTGGAAAGCCTTGCTGGCCTATCTGTTAACGGATGAAGCCTATGCTGTGATCATCACCCATTACAACAAGGCAGACGAGGGTCATGCCAATTTCAAGCACTGGTATTATCTAGGAGCTGGATTGGCCCTTTGGAGTTCCTGGCAGATCAGCAGCGCGGTAGGCATCTTCTTAGGGACGCGAGTACCGCCAGAATGGTCGTTGGATTTCACCCTGGCGTTGACCTTCATTGCTCTGGTTATTCCGGCATTGGAGGATAGAGCGAGCTTGCTGTCCGCCATCGCTGCCGGATTTACTGCAGTGCTCGCTTTTGATATGCCCTATAAACTAGGCTTATTAACCGCCGCGCTGGTGGGGATATTGTTTGGACTATGGGGGGAAGAACGATGAGCAATCCCTGGTTGGTCATGATTTTCGTGGGAGCGTTGACTTTCGCAACGCGGCTATCCTTCATCGTAATTCTGGACCGCTGGCAACCCCCTGACATCGTTCGACGCGCGCTACGTTTTGTGCCTGTCGCGGTGCTGACAGCGATCTTTGTGCCAGAATTGGTCATGCCTATGGGGGAGATCGATATTTCGCTGAGTAATGCGCGTCTATTTGCCGGGCTAATCGCAATGTTCGTAGCCTGGAAAACCAAAAATATTGTTTTGACAATTATCGCCGGGATGGGGATCCTATTAATGTTGCAATGGTTCTAATAGCTTATTGAGCATCTGTGTTCAACCCCAAATTTCCACAGTGAGAGTATCCTATCAACTAGACTCGGAATCGACAAGTTGTATCCTGCCGCCCTGAAAATACCAGTTGGTCGCAGATTCGACAAATTTGTCGTCGAATAGATCAAGATCGGTGGTGGTTAGTAGAGCTTGCTCAATCTCATTCAAACGTGTTTGCAAATCTTGGCGGCGATGGGGGTCTAGTTCTGCCAGAACCTCATCCAGTAGCAGCACTGGCCAGAAACCTGTCTGTTCACGCATCCAGGACACTTCAGCGATTTTCAACGCTAGCAGCGTTGTGCGAATTTGCCCGCGTGAGCCGTAAGTACCCAAGTCGACGCCATTAGCAAGAAAGTGGATTTCATCGCGGTGAGGGCCTAGTGTTGTCATGCCGCGCGCGATCTGTTCGTTTCTGGTAGCCACTAACGCCTCTTGGTAGCCCCTGGCAATCTCATCTCTTCTGAAGCCCGTGTGGTCAATGGATTCATCCAGTGGAAGAGCCATCTGGTTAGCAGGTGTTGGATGGGGGTCATATGAAGGGCGGTATACCAATCGCAAGCGCTCAGCCCCTCGGGTCAGTTCGCTGTGCACGAGCGCGGCCAGATCTTCGATCTGGCGCAATGCATGGGCGCGCATCTCGATGACATAAGCCCCCATTTGGACGATCTGATCGTCCCAATACGATAGTTGTTCAGGGTCGCCTCCCCTTTCTGCCAATAATTTGAGCAAGGCGTTGCGCTGACTCAGCGCCTTGTCATACGCCGAAAGTGTAGTGGCATAGTGGGCATTGGTCTGGGAGATGGCCAGATTGAGATACTGTCGCCGTGCTGCTGGAGCCCCATTGATGATGCTCAACATGTTAGGCAGGAAGAGCACAGCGTTAAATTGGCCAATCGTTTCGGTTATTTTTTGTTTGGCGCTATCTAAGAGTACTTCTCTGCGTACGCGTGAGTTATTGACTCCGTTATTCTCTTTGATGATGCGCACTTCGAGACGATGCGATCTATCCCCGCGCTGGTAATCTGCGGTGATCCTGGCCACTGCCAGAGGATCACGCGCGGCAATGAAGTTGATCAATTCACGCTGCCGGCTGGCATGGAAGGATGTAAACGTAGCCAAATAGTAGATTGCTTCTAACAGGCTGGTTTTGCCCTGCGCATTTCCCCCAACAAGCAGTATCGGTTCCCTGGGAATTTCAAGATCTAAACGGGAGAAATTTCGAAAGTTGGTTAACGATAAATGCGTCAGGTGCATCAGTCTGCTGCTGTAACCTGACCAACATCTTCTTCCGGCTCCCAAACACTCAGGGCGTGGTCTGTGAAGAGCACACCGTCTAAGTGGTCGATTTCGTGTTGGAAGATGCGCGCCAGCCAACCTTTTGCCTCAATGGTGACGGGATTTCCATCACGGTCGAAACCTTCAACAGTTGCGGCGTGGGGGCGGATCACATCTCCCACAATCCCTGGAATTGAGAGACAGCCTTCTACACCCACTCCAGTTTCACGGGATGAATTGGTTATTTTGGGGTTGACAAACGCGTAGAGTTGCAAAGGGGCCTCTTCATCGTTTTCATCGCCAAACTCAGCTACGAAAATCCTCAAAGGTACGTCTATCTGAGGGGCAGCTAGACCAACCCCAGGGGCCTCCCGCATAGTTTCAACCATGTCATCAATTAAATTATGCAGGTCGGCATCGAAGGTGTCGACCTTTTTTGCTTTTCCCCGTAAAACGGGGTGGGGTGTTGTAATGATTTTTCTAATGGGCATTGATCAGATATTCTTAGCAGGAACTAACTGAGATAAAACGAATTCGAAAAAGGGGTCTAGACTGACGCAATCTCGCGCATGTTTATGGGAAAGCAGCCACTATTCTACTAGAAAATCTAATAGAAGTCAGGTTCGTGATCTGTGCTTTGACCCCCGTCGACCTGTTCGTGGTAGATCTTCAGCCATTCGACCATGCGTTTGCGCTCTCTCTCAGCTTCCTGAGCCTCGATTTGCTGTTTGCGCGCGTAGTAGCGCTCGAAGATTTCTTGCTGTACCATGGAAGGGTTGACCACGTCATCGAAGGTGAATTTCGCCTCACCTACATTGATGATCACCGTACCGTAATTGAAGATCCGCTGCCAGAAACTCTGTGCCACCTGGGTGTTGAGAATTCGTTCCAGTGGAGCCGATTTGCGGATATCCTGCCCGAAAGGTTTGCGGTCGATATCGTAAATGTTGCGGTCGGTGAGCTGAAAAATATCATTACCCCAGTCGACGATCCGGTATATGAAGATGATCGTCGCGATGACGTTCGCTAAGATAATCAGCCACTGAACTACCCAGCCGAAGATAAAGGGTCGAAAGGCAATCAACGCCAGAAAACCAGTTGTGATTAGGAGAAAAAGGACCGCTTTCCAACTTTCAATGAGCAAAATGAACTTGTGTTTTCGGTAGGTAATAGTGCCGCCCTCATCATAGCGTGCTTTCAAGAAATTCGTCAGTTGTCTAAATAAGCCGGGTTTCTGTATCGGTCGAGCTTGAGGGGGTGCATCATTTCCTTCCTCTTTTTCGTCGAGGCCAATACTTTCACGAATCATGCGTACGCGCATTTGGTACTCTACATCTGTGAAGCGTTGTTTGGCACGTTGCCAGTATTCCTGGATGACCTGTTCGAGTTGTCTGGGCTTGTTGACGTTCTCCATGACAATTTTGCCCGTGTAGGTGTTGACAATCACATCGCCTGATCCCCATAGCCTTTGGATATAATCTGATCGCATATTTACTGAGATTACGGCATCCAAAGGGGCTTCGTGGCGGCTCTCATAGATGAGTACGATCTTTTCTAACCATACAACCCGAATATCGGTAACGATATAGTAATCATTTCGCCAATCGATGAAAGCCCATATGGCCCATACCAATGCCAGTATGGAAAAGACTGCCCCGCCTATTGAAATGAATGCAACGTAGAGCGTATTTTGGGCCAGACCCAAGGCGCTGGCGACCAGCATCAGCCCGCCAACAATGGCGCAAAACACACTAGGAACGAAGGCTTTGAGAAGCACGAAGAAATGTTTTTGGGCGATGAAATGGATGATCTCATCGTCACCTAACCATTCGAAATGTTTGCTTCGGCCAAGCGTATAGCTTTTCGAAAGAAGTTCAAGCTCCTCTTCAATTTCTGGGTATTCATCCAGCAACTGGCCAAAATGATCTCTCCTGAGCACCAATAGCTTGGTTTCCAGCGATGCGGTTGCGGTTGCTGAATGCCCTTTATTCTCCAGGTAGGATTGCTCTCCGAAAAATTCACCATAACTGAGATCGCCGATTTCGTACCTGTTGTCATTTTCACCAACCGCTAGATGGATTTTTCCGGATGTGATAATATAGAAATCCCCCCCGGGACTACCTTCATGAAAGAGCACATCTCCTTGTTGTAATGAAATTTCTTCGAAGCGCCGCGCCAGAGTGTCGCGTTCTACTTCATCAAGATTTCTGAAGATGCGGATTGACGCGAGAAATTCAGCAATTTCGCTAACGTTCATAGTCTCATTTTAGCATGAACCAGAAAAAAGATGTCCTGAGAGGCTGAAGAACCAGATTAAGTTCTTGTGATCATCACAAGCATATACCATTGATTAGGAGCAAGACTCATGCCCATCCATTTTGGAACCGACGGCTGGCGGGCCGTCATCTCTGATACCTTCACATTCCACAATTTGCGCTTAGTGACTCAGGCAATTGCCGATGCGATCAATTCAGGTGATTGGCAAATTGTCAAGAATACTGGCCGCAGCGTAGACCCCCACAAGATGGTGGTTGGTTTCGATACACGTTTTCTATCCGACCGCTATGCCGCAGATGTGGCGCGTGTATTGGCCGCCAATGGCTACACGGTGTTTTTAGCCCAGGCAGATGCACCCACCCCGGCTATTTCATACGCAGTGCACCATCTGGGCGCGATTGCCGGGGCGGTGATTACTGCTTCACACAATGCGCCACGCTATAACGGGATCAAACTCAAGGCAGCCTATGGCGGGGCTGCGCTTCCCGAGCAATCCCACCGGGTAGAGGTTTATCTTAATGATAACGAAGAGCGCGGTCGCGGCCCCAGCATGATGGACTGGGAACAGGCTCGAAAAATGGGTTTGATCGAGCGCTTCAACCCCATCCCAGCGTATTACGATCATTTGCGAACACTGATCAATTTCGACATCATCGCTGAAAGACCACCGCGGGTGGTAGTGGACTCGATGCACGGTTCTGGGCGGGAAGTTATCAAGGGGATTCTGAAAGGGACGGGCTGCGAGGTACATGAAATTCGGGGTGAGATGAATCCCGGTTTTGGCGGCACGCATCCCGAGCCGATTGCCCGCAATTTGGGAGCCCTGGCGGGGGCGATTGGAACTGGCTTTGGCGATTTAGGCCTGGCAACCGACGGAGATGCAGACCGAATTGGCGCCATGGACGGGCGCGGCAATTTTATTGACCCTCACAAGATCATGGCTTTGGCGTTGCGTTATCTGGTTGAAGAGCGCGGCTGGAGCGGACCGGTTGTGCGAACCGTTTCGACTACGCGCATGATCGACCGATTAGCAGAGAAATATAATTTACCCATCTATGAGACCCCAGTTGGCTTCAATCATATCGCCGACTACATGCTTAAAGAAGAAGTGTTGATTGGTGGTGAAGAATCAGGCGGTATTTCATTCAAAGGCAATATCCCTGAAGGGGATGGCATCCTGATGGGTTTGCTTTTAGTCGAAATGGTGGCTGCTGCGCGAGCGCCATTGCACGAGTTAGTGGGCGATTTGCTCGAAGATGTTGGCCCTGCTTTCTATGAGCGCAGGGATATGCGTCTCAGTCACCCGGTTGCCAAAGATAAAATGACTTTGTTGTTATTGAATAAAGCCCCTGAAGAAATTGGAGGGGAAGGGGTTCAAGATGTTCTCACCATCGATGGTGTCAAGTACATCATGGCTGATGATTCCTGGCTTTTGATCCGCCCTTCAGGAACTGAACCTGTATTGAGAGTCTACGCTGAGGGACGCAGCCCAGAGATGGTCAAAGCCTTGTTGCGGTTCGGTGAAGATGTTGCTGCTAGTGTGACATAAAAGAAAAGAGTGTCGGGGCGGCGGAGCCGCCCCGACACTCTTTTTGGCAATAATAATTAGTTAGATGTACGCAATCGTCTGGCCAGAAAGATCACCAAGATCATGGCTCCTGCCAGTGCCAACAAGCCTGGTAGACCAACGTCATCTGCAAAACCAGTCGAGGGCAGTTGAGTGGATACAGGAGTTACCGTCAACAGGTTCGAGGCTTGCTGGGTGAAAAGTGCCCCCATTGTGGCCGTCAATTGCGAGGCACGGTCATCTTGGGCCAGCCCGGCGGCGGGGGTGTCGGTTGGAGCGATCACTGGAGTGGGGCTGGATGTAGGTGTTGCCGGTGGTTGGGTGCGCGTGGCAGTGGGGGTTGCCGTCCATGATTGTGCTTCCGCAGTCAGTCCACTAGCTAGAGCCACCTGGGTATTTTGGGCGTTGATTTGGGCTATTTGGGTATTCTGCGCAGCGCGACGGTTAGGAACCACCACCATAGCGTAAACAGCCATGAGAATTAATGACAGGATCAAGATAGCGCCCAGGATTCCAGCGACCAGCAAGAACGTACGATTGCTTGCCTCCTCGGGGGGAGGGGAATCATCGAATTCGTCTTCATCAAAAAAGTCAAAAGGTTCTTCAGTCATTGCGATCTCCTCGATTCTCCGAACCCCCAGGGGGGTCGGGATTTTCAGGGCTTAGGCTATTTTCTCCAGGTTGACCAGAGGCACTGTTACACGCTCATCATCGGAAAGCAAGACTTCCGCGCTAACCGCACGCAGGCCGCTGGGGAATTGAATTGGTTGGCTGTATATAGTCTCAATGCTGCCCGATATTCCTTGGTGAGGTGCCCGGACAATACGGACGTCCTGTCCGGGGGAAAACTCCTCGATGCTCAAAGAAATATCATCAGGTGCTTGGGCAGCATCCAGCGGAATGACAATTTCAGGTCGGATACCTTTATAATGATCCAGTTTTTCCGCATTCAATGAAATTTCTCGGCCGTTATTTGACGCGATTAAATTATAGCCTATTGCACTCAATGGGTGGAAACCAAATCCTTCCAAAACAAGGATAGGGATATTTGCCTTTTGGGCAAATGGAGCCAGGGCTGAATCCATACTGGTGAGAATCAGACCTCGCAAAGGGATATCGGCAGCTTTTTGAAATACTTTGGGATCTGCGCAGAAACCTCCCACAATTATGGAACCGCGCAAACTTACATCTAGGTGGTCGGTGGTAAGGTGATCTTCGGGCGAATCCAGTTTTACCTGCATCAGACCGAACTCAGTATGGCCATTTCCCCAAACTCCCTGGATGAGTGCACCGCTTATTTCGATGACCGCGCCTCGATCAGGAATCAAATCGGTTACCGTGCCAGGCATTCCAGCATTAATTTTGTGCGCAGGGCTGTTTACTTGCAAAAGTACCAAGCCATCTCCAGCGACGACAATGCGTCCTGAACGAGGGGCTCGAACAACCCGTTGGGTGATGCCGTAGGGTCCAGCGATCAGGTCATCTTTGTTGATCGTCTCTCCTGCAGCACGCTGGATCAGGTCATCGGCTTTTTCCGTAGATACATTCAGGCTGCGGGCGATATTCAGCATGAGATGCTCGGGTGCCAGGGTTGTCTCAGCGATGGTGTCCAGCGCTTCGACCTTTTGGCCCTGGCGTACAAGTACCTTGCCGGGAACAGGAAGTTCCCGGTGCCGGCGTATCTTAGTGAGCGGGGAGATATGAATAACTGGAGCTAGCATAGTATCTTAATTTGGTTGATGCAAGTTCGATGCCAGAAAAAAATGGGCATGTACCCAGCTGTATCTCGTTAATTTCCCAGTGTCCACAGCCAGCGCTTGAAGGTCTCGCGCCTAAGCTCTGGATCGGATGATAATTGGAGGGGTCGTCCACGGGCATCGATGACGATTCCTAAACTACCACCAACCACCCGAACCCGGCCACCTCTACCAGGACCACCTAGGCCTACATCGAAACGGTGCAATGGACGTAGTTGGAGTTGCGCAGATTGACCCGAGGGTAAGGGAATGACTTCGATAGAGCCGAACTTGACCTCGATCTCGGTGTCTGTATTGTCTTCAAATGTGGCCCGCATTCTCAGCACGGGCACGCCCTTGCGGGCATTGCCCACCGGCGCGATTACAGTGCCGAGGTTGAGAAAAGCATGTGATTCCAGAACCTGGACAGCCATCAGAGGGTTGGCCTCTGCCGCGGCTCCCAGGGAAGCCATGAGATCATTTTGATCGAGGACAACGGTTGTGATCCCTGTAGGTTGCAGGCCATCCAGTAACATCAGCATACTTTGCCCATGGGTTGGAGCGTGGCTTAGTACACTGCCCGCGGCCAGGATTGGTTCCAGCCAGGGCAGCAGATCCCCTCCTGGACCTCTGACCTCGAAAGGTAATGATGGAAGCACTTGAGATACGACCACGCGCATCATTTGGCGGGCAATGGCTTGTTCGATAGCCATTTCTTCTACTGTCACAGGCACGCTGGCTGGATGCGCAGCTTTATTGTATAGATAATCCCTTACTGACGATGTGGAAATTTCTTCAGAAATCCAATGGGCAATGTGATCAATGGGAACGTGTGAGGATAAATTTTCAAGCTTGGCTCCTAACCCCAACTGGGGGAAGACTCGCATGCCAAGATCTCCCTTGAGCGCGGCGGCAATTGTCGTAGACGATGCCCCGATATCTATCCCTAATACGCCTTTGTTGGGATCGTATATCTGGCTTAGGAAGCGTACGATACGCCCAAAAGCCGTAGAGGTTGGCAGCAGTCGCCCATTCGACCATTGATCCAGATCGGAAACCCCGAACATTTGTTGGGAGCGCACATTCTTAAAAATCTTAGATAGGGTAACCCCCGCGGGGGCTAACTGCTCGGAATGGATATCAGGGCGGATATTAGGCGCGATATGCAGGTCAGTGATCGGCGCGATGGTTTCTTTGATCTCTTCATGGATAGAGCTGTTTCCAGCATACAAAACTTGCGGGCGTTGGTTGCGAGGCAGCAAGTAGCACGATAAACCTACCGCTTCGAGTAATTTTTGAACAGACTGTGTTGCCCCTCCGTCGATGCCTCCTGCCACGATGATCAAGTCTGGTCGGGCGCACAGGATGGCATCGATACGTGCATCTTGCTTTCGCCTGTCGTTCAAGCTGACGATCTCCGATACTGTGGCATATGTGGTCATCGCCAAGTTTTGGGCGCTTTGTGTAGAAACATCCTCTAAGAGACCCACTGCAACTACCTTGATCTCTGGACCTGCAGAAAGGGTTGCTGAAACCGCGTCGACTCCCGTGCCATCGGGATGGCTGGGGATGAGCATATTTCCATCGCTGCCAATGAGCACGCGCCCTGTGATATCTTGTAAGTGGTTGATCGCTCTAGTTATCCCTTCACGAATATCGCTGAAAGGAGGGGCGATGGTGGTAGACGCTGACCCAGAAGCCACAAATCGATAACGGGAGCCTACAACGTCGAATAGAGAGGCACGTGTGGTAATTGTGCCAATATCAATGGCGAGAATTGTGTCAGATGATACAACGGATGAAGTCATCGGCTCTAAGGGTTACCTGAATGCAGCAGGCAGCACAAGGTCTTTGACGAAAGTCCACAAAAAAGTAAAGCGCTCGATTAGTGCGGTGAGTGCAGCAATATAAACACCCGCGAATAATGCACCAAAGGTTATGGCGATAAAGGTTTTGCCAAGCCATCGAATTAGCCTGGTAACTTGGGCTAAAGCGGGTCGCTGCGATTTGTTTGACCTGGTACTAAACTGGAAATATAGGAATGTAACCAGGGTGCCAACCAGCACAACTGCACCATCGAAGAGGTTATTTGTCTCGAAAATATTGATCGAGGCGGTGGTTTGAGGGAAGATGGTTCCAAATATTGCTCCCCCGATGGCAGCGGCAGCGCCAATACCTACCAGGATGGCGATAGCGGGGTTGCCTATCTTGCTTAATCGGGGCGATATTTTGGCCAGCAATAAGATGCTGGGAATCAAGAGACTGATCGTGAGGATCAATTCTCCCTGTCCGCCTTCGAAGAGGGGAAAGATCAACTGCGGCAGGATCACATTATAGAGTGTTACAACACTGGCGTATCCTGCAGCCGCGCCGATGAAAACATGGGTCGCTAAGCGGAAGAGAAAATTATCGCCTAAGATGTAGCTGAATATGAAAATCGTGAACGAGAATCCAAGCAGCAAGCCACTCAGGTCAGCCAGGCTGTTACTCATTGATTCCATCAGGCCTCCCTGGTTTACTTCTCTTGAATACAATCGCAAAGATATTGGCTGCCCCGCCGATCAAGATCGCTGCGATGGCCGTCATCAGGCCATAATTTAATGCATCCCAGTAAGTGCGCGCTAAATTGGGTTTTCCAGTGACTTGTTCATACGCCGCTCCACCGATCACGCCCCCCACCATCCCTCGAACTTGAGCATCTTCTCCACCTACATACGGGCGCAAGATAGGTTCGGCCTGGGCGCTGACCACTGCAATCAATGGTGTGCCTTGAAGCCTGGGTTCGACTTGCTCGATCCAGGAACGCGCCGTATCCGGGTTATCGGTGATGACGACGACCATATTGAAATCTGCCAGTGAAAAGACTCCCTGGAGGGGGCGCGTTTTCCAGGCGGCCATGCCATCAAATGTAAGCGGAGTGATGCGTTGAGGCATCTGAACAAATCCAAGCAGCCCCGAAGCACCACCTGGAATAAAACCTAAATTGGCATATTGGCTGCCGCTGGTATATTGATGTTCTTTTTGCACAAATGTGATGAAGTGTTCTGCCAGGGCGGGCCCCGTTGGGGATGTCGAAACCAGCGTGAGGTAGGCCCCTCGAATCATCAAATGGTCGACAACGGCCGCGGCTGCGGCATCCATTTCTCCGGATGTGCCAGGCTCGAAATCGAAGGAGATCAGCACTGGGTCTTGCGGTTCGAGGGCATTTACCAACTCACTGGTGTTGATTACTTCTACAGGGACTGATGCCAGGGGTAGTTCGGGCACAAATTGAGTTTCGCCGATGACAACCAGCCCAATCACTAGAATGAGGAAAAACGCGCTCAACCAGCGCAATATGCCTTGAGACGTAACCACAACCGGCTTAGGGATTGCTGGGGCTTGCCCTTCAGTTTCTAGGAGTTCTTTGAATACCTTGACGTGATTGTTCTGCGCATCTGTTACATGCAGCATTGAGGTAAGTTTGGGCGCTTTTCTTAGGCGGGCAATTTCAGGTTCTGCCATCAGCACGCCGCTCAACCCTGCCAGGGGACCGGATTGCTCTATCGAACCCTGATCCAATATCCCCTCGCCACCCTGGGAGCTTTCTACAGGCCGCATTGCCTCGAGCCAGCCAGGAAGTTCAGCCGGTGCTAATCCATCAGCATCTCCACCAGTGAATTCTGAGAGTTGTCCATCGGCATCGACCTCAGATAATAACTCGGTTAGCTCCTCGATCTCAAAAAGATCTTCACCCGTGGGTTCGAAATCTCCTATTTCTGGAATCTCATCATCCTCGATTTTGTCAAGCCAGTCAGGTTCGAAATCTTCTGAGGGGGATTCGCCTTCTCCTGGAGCAGGCCAGCCTAAACCATCTTTCTCCAAACCGGAAAGCCAATCAGGGGCTTCAGGATCAGGTTCGGCTGGGATGGTTGATGCGGGTGGTTCGATTTCGTCCTCTTCGCCAGACATCCAATCGGGAATGCCATCGTCGATGAGTTCATCTTTGGGCAAAGCATCTGTACCGTTTTCATCGGTAGATAAAAGCCAATCGGGGATTCCTTCCCCCACGGATTCTTCTGTTTGCTGGATGCCCTCGTCCTCCGTCGTTTCCTGAATCCAAATTGGAAGCTCGGAATCTGGATCTTGGGTTGATTCTGGTACACTCGGGGCTTGAAGGGATTCGCTAGGTGAAGCGACTTCAGGCTTACTTTCAGAATCCTTGATCCAATCAGTGAGCCCGCTTTCCATAGGCTCGCTAGCGGGGGGAGAATCGCTCTCGCTTTCTGCTAGGGTAGTGAGCCAATCGGGTAGTTCCTCTCCAACTGTTTCCTCATCTGGAGAAGCTTCTGCATATTCCGCTTCGCCATTCTCTTGCGAGGCTATAATCCAGTCGGGAAGTGCATCTTCTGCTGGGGGTGCAGAAGTTTCTTGGTCCTCGCTGCTCTCGTCAAGTTTTGCAAGCCAATCAGGTTTATCCCCCTCTAATTCTTGATCTGGAAGTGCAGATTCCACTTCTTCTGGGCTGGAGATCCATTCAGGAAATTCAACATCCTCGGCTTCGACAGATTTGTCGAGTTGCTCATCCTGTTCTTGGGAGTCTGAAAGCCAATCAGGAATGCTTGATCCAGGCTCGGGGGCTTGCTCTGCTGGGGGAGGCTCTTCTCCCTGATTGCTCGTCCATAAAGGCGTGGTACCATCGAAGATTGAAGATAATTCATCTTCAGTAGGAATACCCTCTTGGGGAGCAGGCTCGTCTGCCCCCGAGGACATCCAAGAAGGCAATTCGCCATCGAAGATCGAGGAGGAATCGTCTTCTTCTGTTGTTTTGGGTTCCACTTCGGCATCGCGCAATGCTCGCACGCGCTTTAGCCAATCTTCATCCTGGGGCTCTTCGGATGGAGATTGTTCATCGGGGGCGATAATATCTATGGGTGCAGAATCACTTTCTTCTCTAAGTCGGATAAGCCAGTCGTCCGCACTGGATTTATCATCGGGATTGGTGTCAACCTCAGGAGGTGTTTCATCCTGCGGTTCTACTCGTAGCCAATCTGGCAATCCAGAATCGGTATCATCGCTGTCTTGGGGAAAATCGGGTTCTGACGATACCATCAACGGTTTCAATCTCGCCTCGCAATGCTGGCAGATTTCTAGATCTTCTGGGTTGGGTTTGCCACACATGGGGCAGCGAATTTCTTCCATGTTTAGCCCCTGTAAGGTCGATCACTGCCGGTGAGAATACGAATCCCGGTGGCAATGGTACCCAACGCGACCCCCAACAAGATGCCGCGTGCCCCAGCCATCGTGGGGACTCGAAGTATCCATTGGCGGATTTCAGCTAACAAGGGCGCCTGGGTGGCAATTTGTGGAGCAGCGCCGATTAGCAGCAGTAATACCACACCCACAAAGACTACAGAGATCAAATTCAATCTGCGTGCCAAGAGCCGGGCCGCGGCGTAGGTTAGGCTTACCGCCAGAACTGCCATCAAGCTGGTCTCGATGGGTAGTTGAACATATGTGAAAATCCAGGTTGTGCGTTGGAAATTAAGCTCCTGGTTCAGAAACGTTTCGATAATATCGTATAACCCCAACCCCAGCGTGACGATCAGAGATATCAATAAGATGAAACTATAAATTGCTTCTTCATTAGCGCGAATTTTTCCAAGATGAACCGATGCCAGGTTGACAATTCCTACCAACATAGCAACTGCTGCCCAAACGATAGCGCCTTGCAGCAAAAAGGCGCGCACCAGGCCCAAAGTCGTTGAATCTCCGCTGGGGTCACCGCCGAAGAAGTAGCCCAGCAAGACGACAATGCCAACTCCTATCGCTATCGCAGTGGAAATTGGAGACTTGAGTTTCAGATTCAAAAAATACCCCCCAAGAAATCCGTGAAGACATCGTCAATGCCAGCCAGGTTGAACAGCACACCCACACTGATCACGATGATCAATATCCAACGAAAAATGTCCTGCGCTCTCAGGCTTGCGAAATGCATTGGTCCTGCTTGCAGATAGGCGCCGCTGGCGTACACTTCTTCGCCAATCAGCGGCTCTTCGGCCGTTGCGTATAAGATTGCTTGGGCGGGTAGGTTATCTGTGCCGGTCAGCGTTAGATCGCCGCTACGCTCGCCTGCATCTGTGATCAGTGCGACTTCATTGCCGAAGTGGCCAATCAATACGTGCGCGGTGGTTTTCTCGTCTTGAATGGTAGGCAAGATTCCGGCTGCGTAGGAGAAGGGCGTGAGTCCAGTTAATTGGCCAGTGTTGGGGTCGTAGTGTTCGATATTGCCGATATCTTGATAGGTGCTGCTAAGCGTATCGCGAGTCAGGATCGCCAGAGATGCGTCACCGGTGGTTGCCACCGGCGGGTTATCCCCCGTAGATGCCGAACGGATCATTGCTTCCAGCGCGCTCAAACCGACGAAAGCGGCAGCGCTTTCTGGCCCAGTAAGGTTGCCACGACCGATGCTAATATGCAAGCGTGATCCCGCTTCGACAGCTAACCCAATAGCCCGTCTAAGTTTGGAGAATGCAGGAATTTTCCGCAAGCTCGTCTTAGGTCGCTCGCTCTTTGCTGCCGTGAAGAGAATGATGATTCCTGAGAAGGCTAAGATGAAAGCCAAGCCAATGAGACCCGATATGGTCACGGCAAGTTACCTCCGAATTCCTTCGTTGTGCGAGGGCTAGACCCTGCCCTTTTCTCGGTATGATCCAGTCAACCGCCGAACCGTGTTGTTGCAGGCATGCCTCAGTCCGGAGCGAGTTAACGCAAGCGTGATGTGATCAGGTTACGAACTCTGATCTGTCTGACGCAAATAGTCGCTCAAAGCCTGGGTTTGTGCGGGATTTTCCAGCGCCTCTGCCAGAGCATCCCAGTGGCCTTCCGGCAATAACTGCCCCAAAAAGGGTTGACTTAAATAAACAACCTGGGCTCCAAGCAAATTTAGCGGTCCCAGAGCTTCCAGCGCCAGGGCGACGAGATCATCAAGCCCCCAGCGATGCAGGGTATCGTTCCATACCTGCCAGATATGCCGGTTCCTATTCACACGACAAGTATAGCATAGAGACATTTCCGAAAAAAGGGTGTCGGACGCGCACCGCGCGTCCGACACCCTTTTTTCAAT
>CAYTKR010000002.1:0-83188 GCA_964438295.1 uncultured Anaerolineales bacterium | reverse complement strand
TCAAAGTACCGTGAATTTTTCGCTGCTTTGGACAGCAATTTCGCAAAACTCAAGTGTTAAATTATTATAGTTAATTCCCTGGCAACCTTTTGAATTGAGGGTGAGGGTGCTCTGCACCCCTCATACCCTCAATTTTTATGTCAGCGATTATGCTTGACGACCTAACAATATTGTATTTTTTTAGACATAGGAATAGCAGGTATAATCATTGATTAGCTCTTAGAGGATTCAAGAAAATTCGATGGACCTGACCCTGGCTTTCTCTCGCCCCCCTGAAATCTTAATCGCTGATGATGATCGATTCATCAGAGATTTGTTGGGAACCTATTTGACAGATGCTGGATGCAACGTCAGAGCGTATGTCAATGGCCAGGATGCCTGGGAAGCTATTCAAGAGATCCATCCAGATCTGGTGCTCCTGGATATTCGTATGCCAAAGTTGGATGGTCTGACCGTATGCAGGAAGCTCAAAGATAACCCTGATACCCAGTTCATCCCAGTAGTGATTGTTACCGCTTTGGATGCCGAAGATGAAGAACTCAATGCTATCGAAGCTGGGGCAGATGATTTCATAACCAAACCGTTCAACTCTGTTATCTTGCTCACGAGAGTGCGATCCCTATTGCGGCTCAAACAGTTGCATGACAACCTGGAGAGTCGCAACGAACTTCTCCGACAGGTGCTTAACCGCTATGTCGATCAGGAAATCGCAGATGTCATTCTCACCGACCCAGAGCGTCACCTTAAGTTGGGGGGTGAAACCCGCGAGATAACGGTGCTCTTTGCAGATTTGCGAGAGTTCACCCATTTTAGCGCTTCCCATCCCGCCCCGCAGGTCGTGGATATTCTCAACCTAGTGTTTAATGAGATGGTTGAGTTAGTGTATAAGAACAAAGGAACATTCGATAAATTCTTGGGGGATGCCATCATGGCGTTCTATGGCGCACCAATTAGCGGCGAAAATGATACCCGACGCGCACTGCGCACCGCCATAGCGATGCAAGACTGTTTCGAACGCCTGCAAGATGAAGCACAGGATCAGCTACTCCAGCCACTTGGCTTGGGGGCTGGTATCCATTCTGGGGAGGCGATTGTTGGCAATATCGGCTCGGAACGTCTGATGGATTACACTGTGATTGGGGATACCGTCAATGTTGCGCGTCGTTTGCAGGAGTCTGCCAAACCGGGGGAGATCTTGATTAGTGAGGCTACTTATAAGTTGGTGCCTGAAGCTGAGGTCGAGTTCCTCGGTCCACAATATCTTCATGGGCGCGATAGCCTGGTAGACGTATACGCCCTGCTAGGTTTGCCGGACTAAGCGTCGAATGCTATAATTCGAGTACGCCCCAGTAGCTCAATAGGATAGAGCAACTCCCTCCTAAGGAGTAGGTTGTGGGTTCAATTCCTACCTGGGGCACTGTCGCGAAAAGAGCTGATGAAATTTCATCAGCTCTTTTTCCTTAAAGCCTAATTCTTTTTTCAATGGAATCACGCTGTCAAAAACATATCGGCATGTGCCTTTGATTTATTCTTTATTCGCCTCTGAATAGAGATGCTCTAACAGGTGCCAGCAGTTTAGCAACATCCTCGCCAGATGGAACATTCCTGCCCAGCGCGTTCCTTTTGCATCATTTGAGACTGTACCATCACGACGAAGGTACTTGAACCATTCCCCATACTCACCATCAGGAAAATGACGAAAAGAATAGTCGTGAATGCGCATAAACCAATCCCAATATTTCTGTTCTCGGGTCATATCGTATGCCAGCAAACAAGCGTATGCGCTTTCATTTTGCGGCCACCACAACTTTAGCTCATGCTCATACTGATCTGGTGGATGTCCATCAACATTCACGAAGTACAATATGCCCCCGTGTTCTTTATCCCACCCCCATTCCAATGACCAGTCCAAAACCTGGCAGGCTTTCCCCAACAATTCAGGATCGTTGCCACGATAACGGGCTTCTTCTAAAGTGAACCAGGCTGATTCTATTGAGTGTCCAGGGTTGATTGTTCGCCCTTCCGGTGTTTCTAGAAAACTACCATCAGCATTGACAACCTCAAGCAGGGCTTTCTTTTCTGGCTTGAGAAAATTGTTATACACTTGATCTAAGCAAAAATCAATTGTATCCTGGTAGAGTTGTTCATCGCCCATCAAGCGCATTTGTTGTGTTGTACAGACAATGATCATGGGAATATTGTGACCTTTGATAGGCCTGGTATTTGGATAATATTTAGCCGGCAAGAGATCGGGGTTTCGATAATACATCAATATTGTGTTGTAGATCTTCCGAGCCTTGGCCTTCCACATGTCATCCCCGGTAGCAATTGCTAATTGGGCATACGCCATGGCGGTGTAGTTTTCGGTGATCACATACCTGCGTTTTCGGACTGGACGTCCATCTCGGGTAACCTCATAAAAAGCCCTCCCATCAATATCGAAACCATATTTATCGATGAAATCCGCACCGTGAAATGCAAGGTCCAACCAACCTTGTCTTTTTTCAATTTTGTTATAGAACAAGGCATAAAGAAATGTAAAGCGGCCCAAATGCCTTACAACTTTGTCGGTGTGCAAAACCGTCCCATCTCTGCCTAAATAGTTATAGAAACCACCATATTCATGATCTACCCCATATTTCATCCAGAAAGGAATTACATCATCTATTAACGAGGTTTTATACAATTCTTTCAGATCAAATAATAATTGTTTATCCATACATCCTCCGGACATCAGTTTACAAAAAAGAAATTGCATCTCGACTATTCGTCGAAATGGATATGAACACCTTCTTGAACGAGATGGTCCTGCAGTTCTTCGATCTTTACATCTTTTATAGCAATGTTTTGTTCTGTGGCGATGGCGGCTGCGACCCCAGCGGCCTGTCCCGTGGCAGCCGCTATGGGAATGACACGGGTAACATCCCAAGCCCATCCTGACGCGGAGACACTCCGCCCAGCTGTAATCAGGTTGTTGAATGCTGGGTTATAGAGCAGGCGAAATGGAATTTCATAGCGTTTCCCACGGTTAGCAAAATCACCAGCTACAGAAATCGAATCCTCAAAATATTTCCCTTCATCTTCTTCCGTTAGTGTGTATTCACCAACAATGCGCCGAGTTTTGCGGAACTGCGCCATACCTGGTAGGGCAGTTATATCTCGGGTCTTTCGATTCTCATCTTTGATGAGATCAAACAACATTCTGCGTCCGTCTAAGACGAATTCCGTGATCTCTTCAGCCGTGACACCCTTCAGCATTGGTTTATTCTTGGGATGTCCATTTCCCCAGAGGTCACTCCCTGCGGTAATCCATTTCCTTACATGGAATACATCGTTTCGATTTGCTGCCATATTGATGGTAGCCAAATTTGCCTGATAAGCGGTGAATGTAAGGTAATTATGCTCACACTCACAGGGAACGCCAGCACGCGCTAGAATATCGGAATCACCAGTGGCATCGACCACAACATGGGCCTTATAGTACCCACGTCCAGTTTTGTTTTCAACAATAATTCCATTACATTTCCTTCCTTCCATCACAGGTTTAACTGCCACTGTGTCCAGAAGGACATTAATATCATTCTCTCTTATAAGCTGGTCAATTCCAAGGGCAAACATTGAGGGCGAAAAATGCGTTGCAAATCGTTTCTTAGAGGCGATCTTATCGGGATTGTCCTGCCATTCTTTCGGAAGGCAATCTGGACCATAGCGTATCGCCAATTGCATAAGTTCATCTGCCATGCCGTACATCAGCTTGCGGCCATGACCATCGCATAAGGGCTCATACCAACTGATGAGACCAAGGGTTGCAAGCCCTCCAAACTGCACGTTTTTTTCGATTAACAACACTCTCTCAGGACCACTCCTCTTAGCAGAAACAGCAGCACAAATTCCAGCAATTCCACCTCCTACAACGATCAAGTCAAACTCGCCCAGAATTGGTGTATCGATTTTTTCCGTAATAGAGTTCATGATGAGCCTGGCATCAATTCAATGTGAATGATGTACAAAGATCCCTGTAAGCACCGTCTATTTATCCCATCTTGGGCTTGAGAACCCGTTATGATGCTTTGATAAGTCGATCGATAACGAGCTGTCGGAACTCTGGAGACAGTGTGATAAAGTATGCGGTAAAGCCAGTAACCCTCACAATGAGGTCTGGATAAAGCTCCGGGTTCTTATGCGCTGCCAATAGTTTTTCCTCATCCACGATATTGACATTAATGAGTGTGCCACCGCGCTCGAGGTGGGTTTCCAGGAGCGCCATCACTTTCTCGACACCCTGCTCTGATTCAGTAACTCCGGGGTCTAATTCCATCTGGAAGGGACAAGGATTCCCCCTTCCACATTGGACGGCCACAATCGCCTCACTCAGGGTTGTCATAGAACCGCTTTTTACTGAACCAGGCATTGGGTTGGCACCGTGGTTGATCGGCGATCCAGCCAATCTGCCATTCGGGGTTGCACCAACTGTCTGGCCAAACCGGATGGTCTTAGACCAGGAAAATAAGCCAGGAACCAACTCCACACCCTCTTCAGATTCACCTTCGACGGCTAATTGAGTTAACAGCCTTGAAATACGAACTGCCCAGCGTTCGGCAGCACTGTTCCATTGTCCATATTTATTGGCAGACTGCATCAAGCAGCGGATGTATTCACCATCTTCAACGGAATAATTCGTAGCAATGGCAGCTTTAATCTGCTCCCAAGAGATACGATTTTCTTTTTCGACTCGCTGTTCCAGCGCTGCAAAGGAATCGGCAGCGACAGCGATGCCAGCACCATCCAACCCAATGGTATACAGTTCTACGCTGTGATCCGAAACGTCGCGACCTTTTTCAATCGGTCCTTCACAAAACAGGTTTAAAAATAATTCGGGAGAGTTATAGCGGTTATTTCTCAAGTGGAAGTCTGTGGTTTTGACCACCACATCCATCACCACCGCTAAATGCTTTTCGAATAATTTCCATAACCTTTTTGTGGATGGTTCTCCACTCTCAACCATTTCTTCGAAAGCAACTTCAAATACCTTTGCCAGATTGATCTTAATGCTGTCATTGAGCGGATACTCCTTGCCAGGGATCGCCATCCAGTTGCAACCTACCGCAATACGCTCACGAGCAAGCTCTTTGGTATAACCTCGGCGCACAAAACCGTCCACCAGAGATTGATCTCCCGAAAAGCGCGGCCAGGCGTTCTTGTGTTTAAACAAGAGTTCGACGCCGTGCCGGAAGAAAGCCCGATCGAGACCTTTGTGAACCCTTATGGTCAGGTTGAACGATGTGTTGAGCCTATCAGCAGCTTCTAGGATCAGCCAGGATACTTTACTAACCATATCACGCCCGTAAACATCCGGACCACCTAACTGATAGTATTTTGTGTCGGATAAGAGCACGCCTGCAAGGAAGTAGATCGCATCTTCATCATCGATGCGACCTTCGGCGATATCTTTTTCGTAAAAGGGTCTGAGCAGTTCATCGAGCTGTCCCCCTGCGCCTTCCCTGTTGAAGCTGCGACCAGCAATGTTATACCAGGAAATAAACTGGCAGGCTTCCCGCATAGTTCGAGGTGGGTTTTGGGCGATCCAGTGATTTGTATCCAGCATCGCAACAAGGTTTTCTACATAATATGGATCAGTCTCCTCCCCAAGCAACCGTCTGATCTCATCTGATGTATGGTGAATCCAACCGATGATGGTTTCGAGGAGTAGCATTTCCATCTCATAAAATTCACGTTGCTCTTCGGTTTCGTTGTTGATTTCCGCGTATTTCTTTACCTTTTCGATCAGGCCACCCCATCCCAATTTCAGCCCAATGCGAACATCACCACAGAGGTGGTGCACCTGCCCCATACCATGGTCTAAATCGTACTTCTCGATTAAATCCCATAGCTCCCCAACGTCCCAATCTGGGTGCCAGCGAAGTTTGCGGAATTTATGAAGAATGCGAAAATAGTTACCGCACATCGGATTATCGCGATCCACAACCGGGGGGAAACTGGCAACCATATCCCTGTAATTCTCAGCCCAAGCCCGATAGCCGTGGAAATCACCATTTTCATGAGTCGGTGTGGGCCTCCAATCATAACCCTCTGGTGGAACAAGGTAGTTATAATCGTCTTCATCGGCATATCCAAAGCATTCGATTTTCTTACGCGTTTCTTCGATTTTTCGTTTCCGAAGCAGTGCAATTCGGTGGGTATAAATATCTCGCTTTTCTTCTAATGATAAATTTTCCATTTCACTTACCTTACCTATAATGGACATTGACACCGTTGTCCGCTGCGATTTGGGCGAGTTTCTTCACTTGATCTTCGCTCAACGGTCTCGCACTTTGAAGAGAATACTCATCGCCGATTGGTCCGTATTTGGCCTCAGTGAGGGAGTTGAAATTTAGCAGCTCATATGAGCATGAATTTTTTAGGTTGCTGACCCACCTGGCGATGGCTGCGATATTTTCCTCCGAATCAGTGATACCCGGGATCAGTGGGGTGCGCACAACCATGGGTATGCCTTCCTGATCGAGTCTTTTGCTATTTATGAGTATATTTTTGTTACCTATCCCTGTGAAACGTTTATGCGCCTGGTTGTTCATGATCTTTAGATCAAAGAAAATCCGATTCAGCCAGGGAAGCATTGGTTCTAGCCTCTCGTAGGGGAGGGATAAGTTGGTCTCTATGGCAGTATCAATTCCTGCCTCCCAACTGCGTTGCAGAAGCTCGGAGCAAAATCCAGATTGCAATAATGGCTCTCCACCTGATAATGTCAGCCCACCGCCAGAGTTCCTGTAATAGGGGAGATCGGCTGCGATTTCTGCAAAAACGTCGTTTACCTCGCGCACTACTCCAATGATGGTTAACGCACCGGATGGGCATCTTTCTACACAGGCACCGCAAAGCTTGCATTTATCTTTATCAACAACACGATGTCCATTGTTCAAATGTACGGCACTATTTGGGCAAACATCAATGCAAGTACCACACCCAATGCACTTGGCAGCATATTCTGCAATCTGTGGTTTGACCGAAATTGTCTCTGGATTCTGACACCAAAGACATTTCATATTGCAACCTTTTAGGAAAACCGTGGTACGTATTCCAGGGCCATCGTGTAAGCTGAATTTTTGAATGTCAGAAATCAAGCCATCCATATCATATTAGGAATTCGCGCCATGTATATTTAGGGTTCCATGGTACGGCCTGCTTGATCTTCTTATTCGAGAAAAAGGGCGCGTGTCCGGGTAGAGGTTCTTGGATCTTATCGAGAAGGTCTGGACGGAATTTTTTGAGTAAATCCATGGAAGGCTCCAAAGCTAAGCTATCATCTGCGTGGATATAGAACCGATCGTGGAGTAGAAGGTTTCCAGCATGAGCAGCCTCAGCAACCAATACATGGGCTAAAGAGCAGTCCTCAAGCGAGACATAGGAATTAAACACCCGCTGGATATCTACCGTTGGGTTCGGCCGGTTCGATGCAATCAACTTGCGCCTTTCCACATTCATTATCCACCCAGATCGCAGCGCATAGGTTTTCATGCCGTATGCACTCGTATATGCATTGAGCATTATTTCGCCACACGCTTTGGAAACGGAATAGCTATCCTCTGGATCACCTGGGTGTGCCTCATCCAGAGGCAGATATAAATATTCAGGCGGCGTGCTGCTGATTCTGCGTTCATGACCCATAATGCAATTAGACCCCGTCTGGACGAATGTGGGGACGTCAGCTCGAAGCGCAGCCTGAAGCATGTTGTACAACCCCATTACATTGGTCTGCATGGTTGAGGGGACATGGTCGATATCATTAAACATTTCAGTGTCTATGACATCACTTGGAGCAGGTTTTGCCGCCACATGCATCACAACATCAATATTTTTACCTGTCATGGCATCGATGCAAGATTTAAGATCATTGCAATCGCCCTGGATCCACTCGAATGCATTCCATTTTGCATCAGGTTTACCGCGGCTGAACAGGACGATGTCATAACCTCTCTCGGCAAGATCCTCAACAATTTTGGATCCCAGGTAACCATTTGCACCGGTTAAGAAAAGTTTCATTGATGGCCTCCGTTCAATCTTTGATCTCGGCTAGTGAATCGAGTGGTAACGTATCGCAGGTGGTTCTAAGCGTTTGGGTTTGCCCTGTCTCTGCGGCGATAAATCCAGCCTCGATGATTTCGATAACATGACGGGCAAATTCGGGCGTTGCTACTGATGGAATATCATCGCGTACATAATCAGCTAATTGAAGTATGTCCTCTACTACATGATTCTCCTTCAGTGTGAGGTGCCGGCCGAATATATGCGGTTGGTGGTCCCCATCATAGATGAGGGATTTGTCGTTGAGAACGCCATCCACAATTTTGCCATCTGTGCCATAGATATTCGGCACGAATGCACGTCCACGGCAAATATGGTTCGCAATGACAGAATTACAAATGCAGTGGAAGCCATCACCGTAGTCCAATAGCAGCGTGACGGAGTCATCCATCTCGTTAACGATGGTTCTATCTTGATATTTATGACTCTTGTGACGCATTCCAGAAAGTGCAGCTACTCTTTTTACTGGGCCGATGATGCCTACTGCACCAGTAAGTGAATACACGGCCACATCATACTGTGGTCCACCAGCTGGTTTTTTGAAATACCATTCAGGATCGATATCACCCACTAAATCGCTTCCGCGATCCTCTGTAAGGTGGTAGGATCCGCCACCGACATCGTTATCCGCATATGCCCATGCCAATTTACCCAAACGTTCTTCCAATAGAGCGCGACGCATACGCTGATAAAAAGGCAATGTCATCATACCTCCGGGTGATGAGACGATTTTGACACCTTTTGCCTTTGCCTTTTCGATGATATCGTCACTTTCTGCAGTTGTAATGGTCTGTGTCTTATTAAAATGAATATGCTTTCCGGCTTCAATCGCCATTAGTCCCTGTTGGTAGTGTAGTCCAATTGGGGTGCATATGGTAACCGCATCGACATATTCATCCTCGAGCATATCTTCATAGCGCTCATACCATTGGGGAACGTCATACTTCTCTGCAACAGCTTTCGCACGACCAGGTTCGATATCGCACACTGCCGTAACACGGCATACGTCATCATATTCATGCCACTGGAAGTGCTCCAGTGCTGAACGGATGCCTATCGATCCACAGCCTACGATGCCAAGTCCAACATAACTTTGTTTCATCAGAAATCTCCTCAACTTAACGGTCAGCGGATTTTATTGACAAACACTTACATGATTTCAACCCGGAGTTTGTTTCCCATTACTGGTTTTCCTATTAAAATTACATAATTCGAATCCAAACTTTACAATGTGCTAAGATGTTTCTATTAGATGGTCAATCTACAGTTTCCATCATTTTATGATCACAGTGAATTTAGATCAATTTATATATTCTTGGGAAAAAAACGGGAACCTTTGTATTGAAATTGACACAACTTCATGATACGATATGCGGTTATCCTAATTCTCTGTCATTTACCCACACTCGCCCCTAAATAAATTTATGTATTCTAATGTAGTTCCAATCATATCTGATAGGCATTATATGACTTCTATCTGGTATAAGGATATGATTGCGTCGATACGGAAGATAGCTAAAGAAGCGAAATATTCTACAAATGAGCTTTGCATTGAAGAAGATAATATTGAATGGTCTGCGCTGCCGCCGGTTGTTATTGTGGCAACTGGGTCATTGAGTTTCATTCAATATATACTCCAGAAATTAATACCTCTCAAAAAACGCGTTGTGCTAGCGGGAATTGACTCTCATTCCTTTAGCACAGATATAAGCTGTGCGACACCTAGTCGCCAGGCTGAGACCAATCTCCTCATCTCCTATTTTCATTACTATAATCGCGATAAGATCGCCCTGGTAGGATTTAGAACCGATGGCATTAACGATATGCTGCGATATCGGACTGCGATAAGTGCAATTTCTGCGTTGGGTGAGGACGCGATTGATGTTGACTCATATTTTTGGGATGAACGCCTGTCCGATTGCCTCGATCGCGTAATTTCTTCAGCTGAAAAACATAACGGTGCAATCTGTCCTAATGATGCTTGTGCGATCAGCCTAATTAACAGCTGTAAAAGGCAGGGTGTGCGTGTTCCTGAAGATCTATACGTAGGAAGTTTCTCGAATATGCAAATCGGGCGGTATTCTAAACCGAGCTTGACAACCGTTGCGATGGATTATCCCAAAATTGGTGAGCAAACGTTTAATGCATGGTATTTTCTCAGTGAACATATCGATCATGATGTTGCCCTAAAAATTCATGTGCCAAGCAAGCTGGTCGTGCGGAAGAGTACGGATTATATGCCTGAACCGCCCTTTGATAATCCAGCTTCATTTATGAATCTAAATAATTCTGGTCATTTTACAGATTCCTTTTTTGAAAGCCCAGAGATTCAATCTATCATGCAAATTGAGAACTGCATTTCTCAACGAGATCCACTTGATTTTAAAATTATGTCCGGTTTACTATCGGATCAAAGCTATGAGACCTTGTCGGGCAAGCTATTTATCAGTGTGAGCGGAATTCGCTATCGGGTAAACAAAATCTACGCAGATGCAGGCGTTTCAACACGTGCAGATTTCGAAAAATTGATTCAAGCTAATTTGGGAGATGCTAATCCCTTCTCTATCGAACCCCCGAATATTTATTGATCGGCGATTATCCATCTCTCGATCGGTTTCATTACCCATACGCAAAGCATCAGTTGGAAAATCACAGGGAGACCGAATATCACCAAGATGAGAGTAACGAATGGGTAATTGATACTTGCGATGATAATTATCCCAGTTATCAGTAATATTCGAATGGATAATTTCCATTCGATAACTGATAGGATGACAGCATTCTTTATGGCAGCTCCTACGGGTATGTCCACCAGAACAGTTATTGGAAAAAAGTAGATTTGGAACAGCAATGAAAAGGTTCCGGCGAGAATGAAGATTAGGGAAACACTCAGTCTCACGCCAATGATTGTTGGATAAAGTGACAAGGAAACAGGGGCAATAACTAGTAACAGCCAAATCAAGAGCCTACCCCAAAAGGCGTTGCGAAATTCATCGAAATAATCGCTCCAGAAAAATACAGGTTGTCCCCGTGTCCATTTCAATAGTATGTCTATCATCCCGCTTGTGGCGGCAGGAATGGTTATGATTGGGATGCTTGTCACAGCGAATAGCAAATTCAACCCAAGTAATTCTACATAATGTAATCTCAGGATATCCCAAAATTGTCTTATTTCTGTCGGGGGGACAGCAATATTAGATTTGCTCTCTGAATCCAAATCCTTACTCAGCTTTTAAACATATCAGGACAAACCAAGGCGATGTCAACCTTTAACTGCACCGGAAGTAAGACCTGCAATCATATATCTCTGGAATAGAATGAATGCCAGCACGATTGGTAATGAGCCCGCAACGGAAAATGCCATTAATGCGCCATAGTCGTGGGCATATTCACCGAGAAAGCTTTGGGCAATGCCAACTGTTAGAGTCTTCAACTCATTTTTCTGCATGATAACGAGTGCCATTAGGAAATCATCCCAAGCCGTGAGGAATGTGTATATTCCAACTGCGATTAGTCCAGGTAATGTCAGTGGTAAAAGGACCGAGAAAAGTGTTCGTAACCTCCCTGCGCCATCAATGCGTGCAGCCTCATCCAATGAACGCGGAATTGTATCAAAGAAGGCTTTCATCAACATAATTGCTAGCGGTAGGGCAAATGTCGTATCCGCCAATATCAACCCCCTGTACTTGTTGAGCATATCCCATCTTACATAAAAAGTATATAACGCGATAAGGATAACAACAATCGGAAACATCTGAACAGAAAGCACAGAGGTTAAAACAAAGTTCTTACCCCAAAAACCATATCTTGAAAATGAATAGCCGGCAAGCGTAGATATGACAATTACTAACAGCACCGTACCTGCCGCTACGATAAAACTATTTTTGAAATAACCAATATACTCTGGTTTTGTAAATATTTTTGCATAGTTTTCCAGACTCCCTTCCGAGGGCCAAAATCGAGGAGGCAAATTCATCAACCGATGTTTAGGTTGTAGTGACGAAATCACCATCCAGAAAACTGGGAATAATAAAAATGCAACCAATACCCCGAGTAGAGAATATTTTCCAACAATTCCAATAAATTTGTTGTTAAACATTTTTTTCCAATTAATAATCATTCTTTTTCCTAAAGGTATTCCATGCTGTATTTATCGTTTAATCTATTGTTCAGTAATGTAATGCAAAATAAAAGGATCAGCCAAAGCACACCAATTGCTGCACCCTCTCCAAAATTATAGGATTGAAATGCAGCTTTATACGAGGCAATGGAGAGTGTTGTTGTGGCGATAACCGGCCCTCCACCAGTCATGTTAGCGATGATAGTGTACATTTGAAAATTGTTCATTACGGCGATCCATACGGAAGTTAATATCACCGGTCGTATTGAAGGCAGGATCACATGAAGAAGGGATTTGAAAGCCGTTGCCCCATCGATCTTGGCGGCTTCGATCAGTGTTTCATCTACAGATTGAAGACCTGCCAATATCATGACCATCATATATGGTAGCTGTTTCCACACAGCCGCGATAATAATTGACGACATTGCCAAAACAGGCTTCAATGTCCATGATACATTGACTGTTTCTGAAATCCCCGCTTTGAAAATCAGAAAATTTAATACCCCAAACTGTTGGTGCAGCATCCAGCGCCAAAGTATAGCTACAACAACTGACGGGATTGTCCATGGAATTAAGAAAGCGCCTCTAAAAATACTTCTACCTTTTATTTTCGAATTAAGCAGTAATGCGATTCCGAGCCCAAGAATAAATTGAATAATTACTGTCAGGAATACGAAAGTCAATGTATTCGAAAAGAAAGTAATGATGTCGCCACTTTTAAATAGTTTGATGTAGTTCTCGAAGTTATTCCAGACAGGGTCGTTTAGATTTGTAATCTTATATTCACAAAAACTTACATAAATTCCCTTAAGAATGGGTAATGCTACAACAGTGAACAACACAGCAATAGCCGGTGTCGTTAAGAGAAAACCGAACACACTATCACTGATCCTGAATTTGGGATGTAGCTTAGAATTTGAATTCACTTCTCGTTTTCACCTTCTGGTATTAGTCTTCTCGAATTTTTCTTATTAGAACGTACTCAGTCCAACTCAATCCGCTCCAAATGCGTAACTCCTGCTTATTTTAACTATATTCTTTCAAAGACAGGGGTAACGAACATCAGATAGAATTGGGATACCTGTGCTGTTAATTTGTAAACGTGTCAAAATTCGCATTTTTTGAATACTCACTGTAGCAGTTGGCTATTATATAAATTGATTTATTGGATGATTGTCTTTGCGGGATTTCTAATAATGGAGGGAATATCGGGTTGCTTGCGGTCATTATTGGCTGTTGACTGCAAACTATGATCAAAATTTATCCGATTATCATCCATGCAGTTCCAGGAACTGACTTGCCAATAATGATTTATTGCCACTCTGGAGGCGATACCAGGGTGGCAATAAATCTATTTAAAAAGTGATTGGGAAAAGAATATTACTCGTTATAGAGTGCCTGAATCTTCTCCTGTGTATCGGTCATTACTGCGACTGCATCCTCGCCTTGTGCCAATCGTGTGAGGGCATTGTTCAGTAACTCATCGGCATCCATGAAGTGTAAACCAGAGGTGGGTAGTGCAAAAGCGGTCTTCATGGCTTCTACGTATACCTTAGTAATCTCGCTTTCAACTTCTCCGTACACATTCTCCATGACTGAAGAGCGGGAGCTCATCTTGCCTTTGCCATCACGATAGAGTTGGCCGATAGAAGCTTCACCCGAGAGATGTTCAATGAATTTGCCGACAGCGACCATTTCATCTTCTGGTGTGGATTCGAAGGCGATGAGAATGTGATCGATCAGGTACCCATGTCCTTCGGGGCCATCAGCAGTAGGGATAACCATGATGCCAAGGTCTTCATAAAACTTGTCCTTGTCTGGGGCTGACTCTGCAGCGGCGCTAATGGTAGCCTCGATATCCCAGTAGAAACCAAGCAGTCCCTGACCAAACAAGTTCCTCATATCCTTGAAACTACCGCCATTGGGGGAGACACCATCCAGGAACAGATTCTGAATTTCAGTGAAGGTTTTTATTGCAGCATCATCCGTCAAGTTGATGTTGCCTTCCTCGTCCAGGAAGTCGCCGCCATTTGCCCAGAGTGCTGGGAAAGTATTGTAGCCCTCGCCTGCCTCAATTTCGCTATTCGGAACGCCCAATCCATAGATCTTATTGCCATTCTCATCCGAACCGAGATCTGCAACTTTGTATGCAGCGTCGAGCAGGTCTTCCCAGTTTTGGGGTAGCTCAGTGATCCCAGCCTGCTTTAGCAATGCTTTGTTATAGTAAACCGCATACGTGTTGTTGAACCACGGAATGGCCACTAATTTCCCATCAACAGTCACTGCGTTAATCGCGCTTTCACTGAAATCCGATAACACCTCGTCGCTAATGTAGGGCCGCAGGTCCTTGACAACACCCAGGGCTAAAAACTGAGGTAGCCACTCAGCTTTAATGTGGGCTGCATCGGGAGCATTTCCGCCAGCAGCAGAAATAAGCAACTGATCTAAATACTGAGCATAGGGCTGGGCAGTCAGATCAACTGTTATTTCTGGATTATTTTCTACAAAAGAATCTACCATCGCCATGTAGGTCGGTTTTTGTGATTCTTCTGCAAACACCCAGGAAGCCCATTCGATCGTTACAGATTCAGCGAGTGCTTCCGAATGCTTTGCGAAGCCGACGAGCATTGCTGCCATCAAAAGAATTCCGATTATCAAAATAAGCTTTTTCATATTTTTCTCCTTTACAATCTCTACGTTTTGACCGGATACCATCATGGATGATTATAGGGATTATTCTTCTCAAAACAATGCAAAATTCGGTTTTTAAAAAAAAATAAAATCAGTCTTGTGTAAATAAACCAAATTTAGTACAATGTTCTCTTCGTATTTACGCAGGGGGATCATGAAGATAATGTTCAATCGGGTAGTTATGAGACTAAATTAATATTCTGGTCCAGGTATTAACAAACCTGAATCACTCTATGGTGTTCGGCATGTAACTAGCAAAGACTACCATAACGCATAATATTTGATCCATATCCAATACTACTTAAACACCGATAATATCGCATGTCTATAGAAAAAACATACCACCAATTAAAGCAAATTGTTAGCCCTGAAAACGTCCTCACTTCCATTGAAGATCGCATTGTGTATGCTTATGATGCCAGTGCACCTGCAGAGGACCAATTGCCAATGTGTATTGTTACGCCAAGAAATCGGGATGAAATTGCTGCGATCCTGTCATTGTCTAATTCAAATCAAGTTCCCGTTGTTCCCAGGGGAACCGGCACTGGCCTGGCAGGGGCATCTGTGCCTGTTCCTGGTTCGATTGTTCTATTGACGAAACGGTTGAACCGCATCTTGGAGATCGATCGCGAAAACTTGACAGCTACTGTAGAACCCGGTGTTATCACGGAAGATTTAGCGAACGCAGTGAAAAAAGTGGATTTGTTTTATCCTCCTGACCCAGGCAGCATGTCTGTCTCGACCTTAGGAGGAAACATCGCTGTCAACGCGGGAGGATTGCGTGGATTAAAATATGGCGTGACACGAGATTATGTCATGGGTCTGGAGATTGTTTTGCCAACTGGAGAAATCCTGGAAACTGGGAATAAATGCAAAAAAGATGTTGCCGGATATCATCTTTCCACCTTGTTTATCGGTTCAGAAGGAACACTGGGTATTGTGACACAGGCAATCCTTCGACTGTTGCCGTTACCGGAAGACCAGCGAACAGCAGTGGCCTATTTTGAGGATATCCAATCTGCTGCTCAAGTTGTCGCAGAAACCATTGCAGCACGTATCATTCCAGTTACATTGGAATTGCTGGATGGTGTCTCGATACGGTGTATCGAAGCCAATGCAAAACTCGGGTTGCCCACTCATGTAGACGCTATGCTCTTGATTGAAGTTGATGGCCCAAAGAATCAGGTGGATGATGAAATCCAGGAGATAGCGGAAATCTGCCGGAAAAACGAAGCCAGCCAGATTGAAATTGCTGAAGACGAAACTCAAGCAGCTAATCTCAAGGCCGCGCGCCGGACTACGCTTGCTGCCCTCGCACAAAGAAAACCAACCACAGTGCTTGAGGACGTCACGGTACCACGGAGTCAGATACCCAAAATGGTAAAGAAAATTCGAGACATCGCTGAGTGGTATCAGATTGAAATCGCAATCTTCGGTCATGCTGGGGATGGAAACTTACACCCAACAGCTCTGACGGATGTTCGCGACCAGGCTGAAATGAAGCGGGTCGAGTCCGCATTTAATGAAATATTCTTGGCTGCACTCTCCTTGGGGGGAACGATTACCGGTGAGCACGGTGTGGGAGTTAAGAAAAGACGAGTCTTACCAAAACAGATCGGAACCGTTGGAATGGAAACACACAGGGTTATTAAACAGGCTCTGGATCCAAACAATATTCTAAATCCCAATAAAATTTTCAAGTTATGATTTCACAAAGAATTACACACCACATCCAAAATCGAGTTTTGGAGGGCTCTGTCCTAAATGAAGATCTGCTGGTTCAGTGTATGCGCTGCGGTTTGTGCCTGTCTACATGTCCCACATATTCAATTTACCAGACTGAGAAAACTTCTCCGCGTGGACGCCTTGCTTTGATGAACTCGGTCAATAATGGATTCCTTGAAATTTCGGATGGCTTCCATGAGGCGATGAACCTTTGTTTAGGTTGCCTGGCGTGTCAAACCACTTGTCCAGCCGGTGTTGAATTCGGATTTTTATTGGAAGTAGCCCGAGATCGTGCTGAGGCCTATCAAAAGAAGCAGCGTCCTAAGTTGATGAATAAATTACGTCACTGGATTGTTGCCGAATTGTTAAGTGATCCTCATGGGCTAGAACCGTGGCTCCCACTCCTGAGAGTGTATCAGGCCATTGGATTGCAAAACCTTAACCTTGGCAAATACCTTCCTGGTCGAGTGGGGAACTGGGAGAATATGTTACCTTCCATTTCCAAAAAATCCGTTTACCAAACTCTAGGTGAATTCCTACCTGGTAACCATCCCAAACGCGGGCGCGTGGGTTTATTGACTGGGTGCCTGGAAAACACATTGCTGTCTGGTATGTGCATTGCCACGGCGAAAGTGATCGCGCAAAACGGTTTTGATGTGGTGATCCCACCTGCTCAGGAATGTTGTGGAGCGCTGCCGGGGCATATCGGAGAGTTGGAGATTGCCAGAGAACGAGCGAGGAAGAATATTGAGGTGTTTGATGCCGCGGGCGTAGATGTGATTATTAGTGATGCTGCCGGGTGTAGTGCCCAATTGAAGGAATATGGACATCTGCTGAATGATGATCCGGACTATCGAAACAGAGCACTAATCTTTTCCAACAAAGTGCGCGATGCTACAGAGTTCTTCGTTGAAAATTTTCCACTGCGTGAAGGGATGCGCGAGCTTCCTTTGCGTGTAGCATACGATGATCCCTGCCATCTCATCCATGCGCAGGGAATATCAGTTCAGCCACGAAATTTGATCGAAGCAATTCCAGGGGTTGAGCTGGTCGAGACGCCAGAATCAGATTGGTGCTGCGGGAGTGCAGGTACCTATAATTTGACTCACACAACGGAGGCAGAGATCTTGCTAAAGCGCAAGATCGATCAGTTGCGAGGCTTGGATATAGACATATTGACAACAGCAAATACCGGATGCTACCTTCAGCTTAGTGCAGGTGTTCGGCGATATAGGCATGATGTTGAAGTTCTGCATGTGATCGAATTGATCGCCAGGGCTTACTTTCAGAGAATTCGATGATTCATATTTTTATCCCATCCCCCCGTATCAGCAAGAAAGTGGTCGCTGGCCACAGCCCCACCTTTGGTGTGCGTACTCTTAGGGTGTCCTTGCACTCTCTCGCTGCCCCGGCATGCTTTGCACGCTTACTGCGATGAGTTCCGGGATTTGTAATTCTACTGAAAACCTATGTGCAACTTAAATTTTTTAGGGGACTCGTGTTGACTGGCCTGTGCGAATCTATTAATGCAGGTGACCTATTTAACTGGACTTACTTTATTCCTAAGAATTCCTGCTCTGAAATTTGCGTAACAGAGTGATTAGCACGTGCAAGAACAGCGTCAGGAGAAGGACCTGTGCCAGTAGCTTAAACCAGAGGGGAAGAGCGGTAGTTTCGGGTTTAGATACCGGGATAGTTGGTTCAGGAGTGCTGGTTGGCGATAGCAGGTAAGGTTTTTGTGAAGGAGTGGGTGGCAGCTCTCCGGTGATAGTGAGTGCAGGTGCAGGCTGCGTTGCGCCCTTTTGAACCAGTAGGATTTGACCGGTGTAGATGGTCGTATCTGCCAGGTTGTTGAAGCGGCGGATTTCATCGATCTTGACTCCGTAGGCAATGGCAATACTCCATAAAGCCTGCCCGTATTTAACTTCGTGGACCACGTCTCCATCGGGCTGAGCAGTGCTCAGACTCACCGGGACGATATATTGGGAGATTTGTAGGCTTTTTGCTGCCTGAGTGGCATCGCCCAAAAGGCTGGTTTGGGTCTTGGGTATACTGGTCAGTGTCTGTCTGGCTACAGCTTGTGGCTGGCCGCTGGTGGTTTGCAGGGCGGTATCGATTACGTAATACGTCTGGCCATCGGTATCAAAGGCGATTCCAGCTCCGATATCGCTGCGAAATTCCGAAAGCATAGTATTGGAGTGCAGGTCATCCATCGTCCAGGCTGCGATCACCTGCTCGACGCTCAAGACGGGCATTACGGCAAAATTTTCCGAGCGGTAACCGCCCAGAGATAAATCACCCGATAGCGGATATCCCAAGATGAGCAATTGCTCGGTAAATGAAATACCCGAGGGTCGCGAATGCCCCACTGCGCCCCCAGTAGCGGCCAATGCATCAGCCTGACTCTGAGCAACCTGCATCAGAATGGGATGGGCAGTCAACGGTTCTAGACCATGCGATTGGCGCAGAGCGTTGACCGCAGTGATCAGATCAGAAGGAGTAGGTGATTCTTGTTCTTGATGAGATACGCGGGCTAAGATCTGGTGTGTTGGCTGAAGAGCGTTGATCAACAAGAGAATCAGCCAGATCAAAGATGGAATGAACTGACTCTTGTTTCGAAATTGTAAAAGCGAGGTGACTATCACTTGCGTAAGTCGTGCAGATAAGTGGAGAGCTCTTCTTGTGAGTCCTTATGTCTTGGCAACAAATTCTTAGCTCATTGTACATGGTTAATAATATCAGGAGTTACGCACTTGAAGTGGATTGGGCTGGGAATAGGTAGTGGGGGCAACGCCCCCACTACCTATTCCCAGCCATTTTTTCGCTGACTGTGTAAGTTCCAATTGCTCCTTCTGCTGATTACATCAGCTTTTCTCCGATGGCTTGATATTACCCAGCAAGAAAATACCTGCCAGCAACCCCCCTGCTGCGAGAGTAAGCCATAATGGAATCTCCGTTGATGCTTCTGGAAACCCAACTACAGTTGCACGATACGATACAACAGCTAATACCAGGGTATAAACCATTCCTTTGACGATGGAAATTGCTGCCAACACATACCCCCAGGGTTGGCGTTTCCAAAGCCAGAAAGCGGCCAGTCCAAAAACAGGCACAACCAGGGATAAATCCAAGGCAAAAACCACACTGGTGATATGCCCAGTTTTTTCGATGATCTGGGGAAGTTGTCCATTGATGATGAAGCCTAGCGACATGATCAGATAAACCGTGGACAGGCCAATGGCTACGAATATCATGTAACCGCAAATCCATTTTACAGGTGTCCTGGCTCGGAATCGTCGGGCGATTGCTTGCACATCGAGATTAGCCAATCCGAAGATGAGCGCTCCCAAAGAGGCTACGAACAGGGCCACATAGACCAGAAAGAACCAATTGAACGCGGCGGCAAACACGTAATAGGCATAGTTGTATAGGAAATAGTCGAGCATTGCCAACCAGATCAGTTGTGCACGCAGTGAACCGCGCTGCGATAAGATCAATGCGGCGATGAATAATGGAGTTGCTACGGTCAATGTCATCAGGTCGGTGCTCTGCCAGACTGAGGTCACAAAGGGGTTGTCGCGATACAGCTCAGGCAGAAATATCCCTCCCGCTGAGGCGATGATAGCCAGGACAATGACCATGGCTGAGAGAATATATGCGCACCTAAATTTATTTCTCATATAAAAAATCCTTTCTTTTGGCGTTTCGATTTTCTTGTATGACTAGATTAGCCTAAGATGATTGCGCCTAAAACATGCACGGCGATATCGGTTGAAAAGTGAGCCAGCATGGCACTCTCCAGGCCGCGCTTCCAGTACAGCCAACCATAGAGGATGCCGACCGCGTTGAGCGTTAATGTGCGCACAACATACAACGGTGTCAGTTGCACGCCCATCGCCGCGGCTGTGGGTAAATGTGCGGAACCAAAAACCAACCCGGCTATGATGATCGCCATCCACATCATTACAGAAGTCGGGCTGCCAGCCGTAGTTCGGCTGATGAAGCTACCCAACCAGGCCAGCAAGGTCAGCAGGAAAAGCCGCGACATGACTTCTTCGACGATGCCACCATAGAAGGAGGCCATGAAGCCCTGCCAGGCAGGTGGTTGAACGGTTTCGCCCAGGGCCTGGAGTTGAGTGTCCAGAAATGGGGTGAAAATGTACACATCGAGGACGATCATTGCCACTCCAGCGGCCAACCCTATTAGGATGAAACTGATAATGGATTTGGCATTAATGGATATTCTTTCTCCCTCGAGCCAGCGTTTTAACACCGGCACACCCAGCCCAGTGCCCGGCCCCAATTTCAGGCCTACCCAGATCAAGATACCGTAGAGCACGATCTGACCGGCAAACTGCACCAGCAGTTGCGGGATCATGGCTGCGGAAAAAGTCTGCCCGGCCAGGGTCAGGCCGTAAGGGATCAGTGCCAGCAACCCGAAGGCCACCATCGCCAGCAAGATGCCCCACACGCGCCAGTTGAAGTTGTCATTAGAAGCCACTCTTTGAGTTTTCATTGTATTTACCTTTCATGATGATAGTTGTTGATTTATTGGTGATTTTTCCGGCGGACTAACTTCTCGGGTCCGCAGGTGATCACAATGACGAAAGCGATGAGAAAATAAGGCAGATACTGTAACCACTGCCAATTTGCCGGCGGCGGGGTCATCCCGACACCGAAGGTATCCATGGCATAGGTATATACCCAGTGGAAGAATACGGCGCTCCAGATGCTCCCGGCAGTGTTGTTGTAGGCCCAGGTGTACAACACAGAAATCGTGGTGGTGCCCAGCATAAATCCCAGGAAGGAAATCTCATATACATTGTGGAAAGTGCCTGCGATGTAGAAGAGCGGCAAATGCCACAATGACCAAACAATGCCCAAAATCAGGCTGGAAATAAGAGCGTTCCAACGAGTCTGTAATCGATCCAGGGCATAACCGCGCCACCCCAACTCTTCGGAGAGCGGCCCCAGGATGATCAATGGCAGCATCAAACCCAGCCGCTTTAGGAATAGATTTCCATCGAAGGGATTCCCGAGCAGTTGGAGCAAAATCAACTGGCCCGTTGTCCCCAGGATGACCACTCCAAGAATAGCCAGGTGCATTTTCAGGTTTACGGTGCGCGGATGCAGACGTTTCCACATTGCTGTCAATCTTTTTTGACGCCAGTTAAGGAAAATGGCAATCAACGAGGGGGTGAAGCCGCCGCTCACAAACAGGGCAATTGCCCAGGGTGGGCCGGATGCTCCCGAAAGGCTGGCCGCAGGAATCCCCAGAAGGGCTAATGGCCCCCAGAAAACCAGATATACCAGGCCCAGGCTCAAGCCAAAGAAAAACCATACTTGCTGCAAATTTCTTTCTGTGTCCATGTTGCAATCTTTTCAGTCTGCTTTTAGATAATCTAAACCACTGACTTCATCTGCCGCCAGCGACCCAGTACGGCCAGGGCAAGCAAGGCCAGGGTAATAGGTATGTAGAAGAGCGGCATCCCGGCAGCAACGGCCGGGGCGCTCGCACCCATGAAATCAAGCGCAACCAGACCGTTGAGCGGGCCGAGATACCAAAAGGTGATATATAGCGCTTCGAAGGTTTTGCTGGTTCCGCTCAACACACCCAGGGTAAGCGCCAGGGTAGGGATAAAGAGCGCGGCCACGCACCAGGCCCACAAGTGCAGCCATTCGCCCGTCAGCAGGAAGCGCAACCCCGCGCCGCTGCCAGTAAAGATGGTGATGATGACCCCGGCCAGCCACGCCGCTGAAAACTGCCGCCTCAGTGCCTGTGGGGCGGAGAAAATCAGGGCCCCGGTGTGATACTCCTTCTCTCGCACACCCAACCTAGACCAGATCAGTACCGGCCAGAGCCAGGCAGCCAGTTGCCAGGCGCGCGCCTCGGGGGCAAACAGGCCGCCGATGACCAGGCCTAAGGCGACCAGGTACCACCACCAGCGCAAACCCTTCAGCATCAGGCGCAACTCTGCCTGCGCCACGCGCACGAACGGCAATCGGCTCCCAAGTCTTGGCAAAGGGAGCTGAAGAAGCGCGGCATAATGACGCAGATCGAGTGTTGGGAGATGCCAGGAGTGGCGTAGCGCCAACTTACGCGCTGCTGAGGTATTCGTCCGAGATCGTCTGATTTTCCTTCTTGATGGGTCGAAGCGGTCGAAAAAGAGTGCCGCAAGGAGTGCAACTCCCAGCGCGGCAGCCACCCAAAGCAGGCGACCCTGGATGATGTCCATCGTCCAATCGACGCCACCCCAGGTGAAAGTCCGGATTGGTTCATCGACGATGGTGTAGCCAACGCCAAATTCCAGGTTGAGGTCTGGGAAGACGGTATGCGCAGCTTGAAGCATGCTGGCGGCGATCAGCGTGGTACCAAAGGGATCGGTGATGGGCTGCTCGATCACGCCCTGGTTGCTGAAGGTGGCGCAGCTCAACGATACGATGATCGTGGTGATGTAGATTGCGAAATAAACCAGGTTGCCAAACCCGCCGCACAAGAAAGGGATGCTCTCGAAAAGGACGGCGATCGCGGCCACCAGGGCCATCATGGGCAGGGCGACGAAGAGAAACGGCGCCAGCAATCCCCAAATATCCAACTGCAGCGTTTCGCCGCGCACAAACTGCATCACAGCCGCCGAAACGGCAACTACGGCGATGATCACTGCCAGGAAGATGAAATTGCTGGTCATCTTGCCCAGCGTATAAGAGAATTTCGATAGCGGCGTTGCGGCGATGATCTGCCCTACACGAGTTTGGCGATCACGGGTGATGCCGTTCTTGACCAGGTAAAAGCCAGGCAGCGAGAGCAGCAGCGAGCCTAGCAGCGCGATCATGCTCCCGATCCAGGCTGAGTTATAAACACCACGCAGATTGCCGAGGTCGACAGTGAGAGCCCGGGATTCGGCCGGTGGCACCCAGGCATAGCCGATGTAGAGCATGACGCCCAGGGTTGCCAGGAAGCTATAACGCCGCGTGCGTTCCAAGAAGCCTGCGCGGGCAAGTTGGGCCAGGGTCCAAAGGGTTCTCATTTTCTACGGCCCCCGTTGCCAGCAATGAAATACAGGTAGGCATCTTCGAGTGTAGGCGCTACCCTTACAGCATGATTGCCAGGAGATTCGACTGAGACAATGCGGGCGTGAACCCCATCGCTGCGGAGGGCTGTCCCGCCAACGAGTAAACGCCGCTTGAGCGCAGATAGCTCGTTTCCAGGTACTACCATTTCCCACACCTGGCCTTCCACCGCCTGTAGCAGCCTTTCTGGGGGAGCGTGTTCGATCAATCGACCAGCTTTGATCAGGGCGATATCGCTGGCAATGGCTTCCACATCCGAGACGATGTGTGTGGATAGGATGACGATACGTTCGCCAGAGAGGTCCGATAGCAGATTGCGAAAGCGCACGCGCTCCTGTGGGTCGAGACCGGCCGTCGGCTCATCGACGATCAGCAATTGTGGATCGTTCAGCAAGGCCTGGGCGATACCCACACGCTGTCTCATCCCACCCGAATAGCCACCCAATGGGCGCCGCCGGGCTTCGCCGATGTTGACCAGGCTCAATAATTCGTCGATCCGCCGCCGGGCAAGTTTTCCGTCCAACCCTTTGATGGCAGCCATATATTCGAGGAATTCGAACGCGTTCAGGTTGGGGTAGATGCCAAAATCCTGCGGCAAATATCCCAGCACAGCGCGCAGGTCGTTGGGGTTGCTGGCGATATCATTGCCGTTCCACAATACGCGCCCCTCGCTGGGTTTGGTGATTGTGGCCAGGATCGCCATCAGCGTTGATTTGCCAGCACCGTTGGGGCCCAGCAGCCCCAGCACTCCAGACCCCAGTTCCAGGCTGAAGTCACGCAGCCCCCAAAATGTGCGCGTGTATTTTTTGCTGATCTTCTCAATCTGTAGTTGCATTGTGTCCTCTAATTTGCGCATCAATCCATACCGGATTCCCATGGGGAAGCTGGCTCTATTGGCTGATTGGTATCACCCCAGGGGAAGGATGATCTTGCCATGCTTGGATATCTACACCTGGTGCGAAGAGCCAGGTCAGCACCCCGGCATATACCAGGGCATCGGCAAGTAGCTCCATGCCATGGAAGATGCGCATTTGCCAGGGAAACCAGTAGGAAGTGATCACTGCCATGAATGCCGTCAATGTGAAAACTGAAGCTCCTAAAACCAGCCACAAACTCCGGCGGGAACCTCCCCACCACACGACCACTGGAAGACAGACAATCAAGAAAAGTAGGCTGCGCACCAACTGCAGGGGGATCATCTGGCCCCAGGTGGGAATAGTTAATTCAAATTGCCCGGCTGTGTAGAAATCTTGGATATGCGGCTGCACGATCAGCCCAAAGACGAAATATGCCACCGGGTAGGCCATCAGCGCAATCGGGATGCGCCACAGCCAATCCGAAAATCGGCGAGCGAAGAAGAAGTTCTGCAAACACTGCAAACAAGAGCCAAGTTGTGGGTCTGGCCGGAACAAAGCCGCCACCGCCGCAGATAGGAATAGGCTGGGCAGCAGGAAGTTGAGCATGGTGAATGATGCACTGAGAATGGATGAAACAGCCCCAGTGGTCATGAAGAAGAACGATTCGATCACCATCCCCACCGCGCCTAGCACCCAGACTAACTCGGCTACTATAACCGTACGCACCAGCCAGTTAGCCCGCAAACGGCGAGATACAAAAGACAGTGTTAAGGCAATCAAGATGCTGCCCAAGAAGAACCACAATGCAATCGTATTGGCATCTGTACCCGCGGGTGCCTCCGGCGCCTGCAGGCCAATCATGGGTAAGAGCGCGCCACTGATTGCCATGCCGATGAAGTAAGCTATTCCACATATTGTCAGTTTCCAGATGTACGAAAGGGTGTTTTTGATATTCACGCGATGCTCCTTTTATCGATGATGCGCAAATCATACAAAAAACGCTCCCAGTAGACATCTGGCAACTGGAGAGCGTTTGTGTAGTCGAATGATGAGATTTTAAACTGGTCAGTTGGGTAGTGTTAGCCTCTTTAAGAGATCAGCACAGAAGTGGGATCAGCAATCCGATGATGCCAACGGTGTTCAACAGCCAGTGGACAGTAATCCCGACGCGCAAATCCCGCTTCCAGGCGACAATATAAACCAGCGGTAGAACAGCCAGGAAACGGGTGATGAGTTGCCAGGGCGACCAGAAGTGGTACAAAGCGAACAGGAAAGCCCCCACCAATGGAGCCCAGTTTTTCATCCAGCAGATGCGGGGTAGGAGAAAGCCGCGGAAATATAATTCCTCTACATAAGGGGCAAATATGGAGGTCACCAAAAACGCGCCCAAACAGTTGATCAGCTGGATTGGGCGGCTGTAAAGCGTCATGTCTTCGACAATGAAGAACCAGCCGGGAAGCCAGGAAAATCGTCTCTGGAGCGCCGAATCCAGCGGGGCAAGAAGTTGGAAACATAGCGCGGCCGCCAGAATGGCCATGATGGCGAGCAATATGAATTGCCCGGTGGGAGTCCGCTCGCGGTTCAAGACAATGCCATCTAATGAGCAGGTGCCATTGCGTTTTTTGCCGAACCAATATAGCATGCCCAGTTCGAGCGGAACCAGTACGAATAACGCGGCCAGCCACATTCCGGTCATCGAAGGCCAGCCCGCTTTGTGCACAACGGGTGTGATCAGAACGTATGCGACAACGATGGCGATACCCGGTAAGAGATGCAGAGCTATGGATATGCCAAGGCTATGTCTCGGGGATGTAATTATGTTCATTTCTGTGCGATGGCTCCGAATTCGAATTGAGAGCGGGTCGGTTTCTGGCCCCGGTCGTAACCGCAATCGGTGCAAGCGAAGAATTGCAGGGATTGAAAACCGGCCTGGCGCAGCATCCATTTCAGCTCCGGGCAGGTGTAGTAGCGTTGGGTGCATTCGAGCGTCTTCTGTGCCCCACCTGGCATCGTTTTATCGAGGGAGAAAGTCTCTCGAAATGTGGTGATATCGAAGGCTTCGCTGGGTTCATTGACCAGCATGAAGGCTGCATTGGGCAGGGTCATCACCAGTTTGCCCCCCGGCTTGAGGGCGCGGAATATATTGCAGAGGATCAAAAAATCCATCTCATCCTCTTCCATCAGCGAGAAGGCTCCTTCGCACAGCATGATAGCGGCATCGAAAAGATCCTGAAAATTTAATTTGCGGGCATCAGATTGCGTGAAAGCTACTGTTAAGTTTTCCGCCTTTGCTGCGCGGCGTGCCTGTTCCAACATCGATGCGGATAGATCGACGCCCAAAGCGTCATAGCCCCGGCGAGCCAACTCCAGGCTATGACGCCCGTTCCCGCAGCCGACATCCAGGATCAACTTCGAGCGGTCGTAATCCAGGATTTGCTCGATAAAATCTACCTCTACGCTGGTATTTTGTACGTAGGGTTCATCACTATAAGTGTCGAAATCATCATAAAGTTCTTGATACCAATTTTTTATCATTTTTTGTTCTTTACTATAAAGTATGGCAGGGACTCAAATATGTGCAAAAATCCCTGTTATGATTGTTATGTCATTCATCAGTTGATCTGGATTGTTCGACGGCATCGGCGATCGAACCGATCAACAGCCCAAGGCATAACCCTACAGCTAGTCCTGTGCCGATATTGCCATCGAAGAAAAGCAAGCCTATGATTATTCCGAAAGCTGAGCCAAATGCAATGCCGGGCCCAGTATTTGATTTCCGGTGTTCTTCATTTTGGGTGTCTTTGTCCACAATTAATTTACCTCGTGTTTTCGTGGATTTCGAATACGGTAAGAATATTTCTTATTGCGAAAATAGGCCTACCAGTTGTGACCCAAACTTCCAGATTAGCAGAATTACCCCATTCACGATTACGCCTGCGAAAGCCGCTTCCCAATCCAGGGCTGTGATTATCAATGAGAAGATTGTGACGCTCACCAACATGGGTGGTATCCATGACCAGCCTGCCAGCATTCCCAACCCACTGACGATAAAGCCTAAAGCAGCCACCCCCCACAAAGCGCCATAAATGCCGATTCCCTTTTCGCCCAGATCACAGCGCCCGCCAAGCAGGGTGGTTTTATATTTCAGGCCTTCTACAGTCCCCAGTTTCATGTAGGTCAAGGTTCCCATCAGGTGGATGAGACCATGCAATATAAGTATTATGACTGCAATAATAGTAAGTATCTTCGACATTAAAATTCCTTTCAGTTCTAAACTATGTAAGTAAATGCCGGAAAGAACCCCAAAATAAATTGTGAGAAAATACCGGCATTTACACAGGTTTTGCGGTGAAACCGGTCAGTATTATTTCAAGCCACAAACCGCAAAACACCTAAGCTAAATATCCGACAATGGGTATTACAACGCCAAAATCATATATGCCTCTCTGGCGTTGGCAGCCACTAGAATGGCAATCCCCAAACCTAGACCAAACCATTGCTTGGAGGATAGAGAGAGTTTCGGCTTGGGTATGATCGGCATGGAGGCTGGGGGGATAAATCGGGTTACTTCGTACAAGGTGATGGAATGCGTGGTCGCAGCGATAAGCGTAAACGCGGCCATTTCATATAGGCCAGTTCGCCCAAATATGGCCAATGTGGGAGCCATGCGCTCAGGCATTGGTATCGAAAACGAGTTGGTGCCCAGGCAGATAGCGTAGAGTGTGAACCATGCCAACGGAATAACGTATCCTAAAGGCAAGCCACGATATCGAAATATGCGGTTCGCCAGCACAATCGTCGACCCTGCCAGGAGATTCAGGATTGCGATGCGCAGCCACTCGGCGAGGAAACTGCTGGCTGCAGCGTCTCCGGCCAGCAAGGCACTCCCGGTTCGGCCCCGCAATATTCCTTCTGGCAGGGCCAGGTAGCTCAGCGTCCATGTGAGCAGGAATAGACCCGCGCCAATCCCAAACAGTGCCATAAAGCGAATGTGCAATCTTTCATGAACAAGCAAACTTTTCATCTTAGCTTCCTAAAAAATGATTTTGACACGGCGAAACAAGCGACCGCTCTATTAGGACTCCGGAATGTCCTATAATTTCTTGTCATAGCCGAAGGCCCGCCTGCCCGTGGGGCCGCAAAGCGTGGCGTGAACCCCGCAGGGGTGAAGAATCTCAGCCCAACGGGCGGGAGACTCTTCGCTCGCCTACGGCGTGCCTCGGGCAACTCAGAGTGACCGCCGAAGGCGTTCAGATACTTTCCATAAGCAGATTTCGGACAGATCTTCGAAATAGAATTAACGCTCAAAACGAAATCTGATCAGGTTAGGCGGTAAACTAGGTGTATATTTTTATAACAACATACCGCCAAACACTATAACCCTGAGTTGCGAATATATTCTGTGACAACGGCGTTGTAGATGATCTCTTCGACCTCGAACACCGCCCAGGGTGTGCCCTGATCGAACCAGGTGGCGGAACCCACAAAGGGAATCCGTCCGCCATCGAGCTGACCCCACTCCAGGGCCTCGGTGAGCCAGAGGATCTTCTCGCCGCCCTCGGCATCACGGTAGCGCATCGCTTCCATGAATTGCAGCAAACCAGTTTCGGGCTCAAAACGCACCACAAATCGCTGTTCATCGTCTTTGAAGGGGACAACCAGGATGGCTGTCTCGGCATCGATAGGCTCCCAGCGCACGCGCGGATCGGTAACAAAAATTGAGGGCAGCCACATCGATTCAGCCCACAACCCCAAGTTGGCACCCTGATCGACCTGCTCGCTCGCGAACACGCCGAAAGGTAATTCCATACGGCCAGTCCCATCAAGGTAGCTTTCGTTGACTTTCATGATCGGAAATCCGAAGAACGTTGCCTCGATATAGTGCCGGTAGCCACGACCAGCCTGGTGCGTAAAGCGAAAGCGGGCTGGGAACGTGATACCGTTAACGCGCATGGTCGCTCGCCCAGTGATCACAGCTGATTCGATGAGGGGGATTTTCTCCCCGAAAGTCTGGCGATAATAACGTTCTACCGGGGTCGGCAATCCTTCGGGCAGAGAGACGAATTCCATTGGTGGGGTTTTCGCGGTAAATGGTGGGAATGATTTGGGTTGAATCTTTAATCCGATCCAGCCCAGCACGAGCAGTAATGCAAGAATAATGATTGTGATTGCGAAAGGTTTCATATCTACTCCTAGGAATTTATTTATTGTGACTTTTGGAATCGACTGCGGTTTCCAAGCCATGTACAAACTGATCTGGGGGAAGATGTTTGAGCAAGAAAGCATCAACTCCGTACTCCGCAGATATCCGCTGTTCCTCTGGGCGCACGCTGGTGACAATGATCATGGAATCGGGGCAATGCTGGTGTAGCGCAGCGATCAACCGCTGATGATGGATGCCAGGTAAATCCCAATCGAGCAAGAGCAGATCTGGGAGATTCTGCGGAGCCTGAGCTAATAAACTTTCTGCATTTCGGGCTTCTCCGATGAGTATAAACTTATCCAGATTCTCGAAAAGTAAGCCCAAGGCTTCGCGTACATGATTCTCGCCTTCTGCGATGAAGACGGTTCTTACGGACATTGAATTCTCCTTCGAACATTGTTTGTTGGTAAGTGTATAGAAAAAACTCTCCGGCCGCATCTACTGTCCGGAGAGTTTTGACTCTGATCAAATGGAGAATTTGGTGCCTGGTCACTTGACCAGTTTGTTTTGGAGCGCTACCGCAACTGCTTCGGTGCGGCTAGCAACCCCCAGTTTGGACAGAATGCTGCTGACATGGAATTTCGCAGTTGAAGCGCTGACAATCAATCGCTCGGCGATTTGTTTATTATTTAACCCCTCGACCATCAGGTTCAACACTTCGCGTTCTCGATTGGTCAGGTCCGAGCCAGGTTTGTGTTCGGGAGAGCGGGTAGCCTGTAATAACACCTGGGCGGCTTCTGGGGAAAGGGTTGGCATACCGGCTGCGGCCGAACGGATGGCATCCGCCAGATCATCGGCAGAGACATCCTTGAGTACATAGCCGATGGCGCCAGCTTTTAGCGCGCCTTCAACCAATTCTTGATCTTTGTAACTGGTCAGCGCGATCACCTGAACATCAGGACATTTTTCACGCAGATGTCCGGTCGCTGTCGCACCATCCATGCCTGGCATCACCAAATCCATGAGGACTACATCCGGCTGCGTTTCCTGGCAAAGCTCTAGGGCTTGGGTTCCATCAGAAGCCTCCCCTACGAGTTCCAGGTCATGATAAGCCAATAGAAATGTGCTCAATCCACTTCGAACCACACCGTGATCATCGACGAGCATCACGCGAATGGTTTTAGATTCCGTCATAATTATTCTCCTGGTTTCCCTTGCCAGTACAGCCTCAACCTCGTTCCAGCATGGATTTTACTTTGAATATCAATTTCTGCGCTGATGTTCAGGGCACGCTCCCGCATTATCCCCAACCCTAACCCATCTGATGAAGCCTTGTCTTTTTCAAAACCGATGCCATTATCCTGGATGACCAGCTCAGAGTTATCGATAGAGCAGTCCAGTGTAATGGATACTCGCGTTGCATCCGCGTGTTTGGCGATATTGTTGAACGCCTCCTGGGTGATACGATAAAAGGCTTCTTTGACATCAGTAGGGGGATTATCTTTGCAGTTAAATTGATAATCCACGTGCATCCGGGTGCGGGCGTTGAAGGCGTTTACTTGGTGACCGATCAAGTCATGTAGATCAGTATCTGCTAATGCGGTAGGACGCAACTCGAATAAGAGAGTCCGCATTTCAGAAAGCGCACCACGGGTCAAGATGCGCAATTCTTCTAGCTTTTGTTTGACTACCTCTGGGTTGGTTTCTGCCAATTTGGGCAGTACGTCAGCGATCAGGCTGGCGGAGAACAGCGTTTGTGAGACTGCATCGTGGAGATCACGCGCCAACCGATTGCGTTCTGCAGAGATTGCGGCATCTTCAGCATGTTGGAAAAGACGGGCGTTCTCAATGGCAACGCCTAACTGATCTGCTATCGATTTGAACAAAGCGAGTTGGGATTGGCTGAACTCACTGCCTTGTTTCCCAATGATGCCCAACATCCCCAGCTTCCGGTCACGAATCTGGATGGGCACCAGCGCCCCAGGCTCAAGGAAACCTTTTGAAGTATTTGGGTTTACATACATCAATTCGCCACTTTCGATAACGGCCTGACTGGCTTGCATGATTTTCGCCATTTCCTCTGGGTCAACGTCACGCTCGGGTCGCAAAATGCTTGGAGTGAGTTGACCGCTTTCTTCATCCAACAAACTCACACCAGCCCGTGATGCGCCCACCATGGCGACTAAAAGATCCAAGGTTGTCGCGAGCATTTCATCCAGGTTCAAAGAACTGTTAGCGGTGGCAGCAACGTCCAGAAGCATTTGCAACTCGCGCTGCCGATCCTGGTCTGACTGGTGCAGGCGCGCATTCTCAATGGCTACTGCTACCTGTTCCGCAAAAGACAATCCCAGTTGGATTTGCTCATCAGAAAATTCTTGTGGTTCTGTATAGTAGAAAACCATGCCCCCGTAGACCTGATTCTGGATGAACAAGGGCACTGAAAAAGAGCCGGAAAAACTTTCTCGCAAGGCGATGCGGTTTGCTTTGATTGGCTCTGGAATGGAGTTGTCCTCTTGGATGCGAACGACCCAATCTGCGTAAGGCTCGTAATTCGTGTAGGTAGGTTGATGAGCTAAAGTGGCAGCCACATAATCGTCAGCGGCAGAGGGTTTGAGCTCACCAAAAGTATGTTGAGTCCCTTTTTCGAAAACGCCCTCCAACCCATAACTGGTTACATGAGAGATTACTTGCTTCTCCACATCAAAATGGTGCAACACGCAGCCCCCCGCACCTAGACGTTGGGCAGCCATCTTTACGGCCTGGTCGAGAAATTCTTGCAGCGGCATCTTGGCATTGATCATGCTGATGATGTCTTGCATGCTTTCTGCTATCTCCCGCCGACGATCCAGTTCTCTGGCGCGCGTCTCAATCCGCTGTTCCAGATTTTGTTGGTGAATAGTGTCTTCGGTGGTGTCGGAAGAGATACAAAGAATGCCGGTAACCTCATCATTTGTGGTCAACGGTGTCAGTACAACATCCCAATAAGTTACAGTTTTGCCTGATTCCAGACGGACACCATTTTGCTGAATGGCCTCGCCAGCAAGAACGCGCTCGAATAGAGGCAAGACTGTCGCCTCAGTGTCAGGTACATGCTGGAAATACCCCACGCCGGGCTCCAGAGGGGCTCCAGATGGCGGGGTGTACCGTTGCGAAAAACTCTCCCAGGTCTCATTGAATCGAAGGATGCGATATTCGCGATCGAGGATGGCCACCCCCATTGGCAAGCGCTCGAAGAGCGTATCCAATAATTCAACAGGCTTATCGAATGCTGGGTCTAGAAAGAGTTTGGAGTTTTTTCTCTTTTGCGTCATTTGGAAAATTATACTTTGAAGAGAACTTGCTTGAAGCTGATTTTGATCTTAAAAATCTGTCTAAATATTCAAAATGTACCCGCGAATAGTTAAGATCGAAAGGGATGTGGCTATTGAGCATTTTGAGAGCCGATGGTATCAAAGATAAAATGCAACAAAAACGTTTAAGCCATTTAAGCGCAACGAATCTGTTATGCAAATGTTTTTTTCAACTCCCTAAGATTTAGTATTATGTGAGCGACGAATGCCCGGGTGCCCCCCTCACTTGGGCATTTGTCGCGTTAAAGGCATATAACATGAGTCGTCCAAAATTCTTATTTAAGTAAATGCCGGAAGGAATCCGAAAATAAATCGTGAGAAAATACCGGCATTTACACAGGTTTTGCGGTGAAACCGGTCAGTATTATTTCAAGCCACAAACCGCAATAAACTTATAGTAGATATTTACTGAATAAATTAAAGCTTGCCCTAACCCCTGACCCCTCCCCCGACATTCAGGATGTGTCATGTTTCTTGTTCTTTAGCCAAAGCTTCAGCCATTTCGAACTCTTCCGGAGTGTTGAGGTTCATGAAGGTATGTCCTGTGGGTTCGAGTTGCGCAATTTTTTTCGGTGATAAATAACGGACATCTACATCCGGGTGCCAGGAGACCATGCGCCACTTATCTGCCTGGATGGCGGCTTCGACGGCGGGTAGACAGGCGCCCCGCCGGTAGATGGCATGCAACGGCTCGAGGCCGCCTTCAGTTCTTGGGATGACGGCTGCGGCGTTTTCATCTTGTAGGATCGCTCGCGCAGCGACTAGAATTTCAGCCGAGGCGAAAGGCATGTCGCAGGCCACCAGGGCTACCTCAGGGTGGGATCCCACTTTCAGGGCGGTATACAACCCCCCCAGGGCGCCGCGTTCGGGGATCACGTCTGGGAACAGGGGCAGGCCCAAATAACGGTACCCCTCTGGATGGTTGGTTACGATCACCACTTCATCAGCAATGACCGACACTCTCTCCAGGACGCGCTCGATCAAGGGACGTCCCAAAAATGACATCAAAGCTTTGTCTTGACCCATGCGGCTGGACTGACCACCAGCCTGGATTACGAGGCTTAACATAAATGCGATTATAATGGATGCATGCAAACAGTTGAAGAGAAGCTCGATGCCCTAACCGGCCCTGGGGAACTCTATGAACAGCTGGATGACGCCGCCGTTCGCTGTTACGCCTGCGGACATCGCTGCCTGATCCGAGATGGGCGACGGGGGATTTGCAAAGTGCGCTTCAACCAGGGGGGTGAGTTGCGGGTTCCCTGGGGGTATGTGGCGGGCCTGCAAGTGGACCCGATTGAAAAGAAACCCTTCTACCATCTGCTTTCTGGGGGAGATGCCCTCAGTTTTGGGATGTTGGGTTGCGATTTTCATTGCGGGTATTGTCAGAACTGGCTCAGCTCTCAGACGCTGCGTGATCCGGCATCCGATTCATCGGGGCAGTATATTCGGCAAATCACCCCGCAGGATTTGGTGGATTACGGTGTGCGGGGGGGCGCAGAGGTGGTGGCTTCGACCTACAACGAACCGTTGATCACCTCGGAATGGGCGGTGGCGATTTTCAAGTTGGCGCAAGCGGCGGGGATGAAATGCGTCTACATCTCCAATGGTAATGCCACCCCGGAAGTGCTGGAGTACTTGCGGCCTTATTTATCCGGGTATAAGATCGACTTGAAGACCATGCAGGACAAGCAATATCGACGCCTGGGTGGAGTTCTGAAGCACGTTTTGGACAGCATTCAGGGCGCCCACAACTTGGGTTTGTGGGTGGAAGTGGTTACCTTGGTGGTGCCGGGCTTTAATGATAGCAATGAAGAACTGATGGATGCAGCCCGGTTCATCCGTTCGGTTTCGAAAGATATCCCCTGGCATGTCTCTGCTTTCCATCCAGATTACAAGATGACCGACCCGCCGCGCACTTCAGTGGAGACGTTGCGCCGCGCAGCTGAGATCGGTCAAGAAGCGGGCTTGCGATATGTTTACGCGGGCAATATCACCGGCAGGCTCTCTGAATATGAGCATACCTATTGTCACAATTGCAAGACTCTCTTAATCGAACGCTATGGATATGTTATCCTTTCTTATCATCTGACTGCCGCGGGCACCTGCCCGCAATGCAATTCGAATATTCCCGGCATCTGGACAGATCGTCCAGACCAGGTGCGAATTGGCGGACCTGGCTACCCTAGACTCGTGAGGTGAACTGTGAACTATACCCCATATCAACGCCTGGCAAAACGATTAGATGCACTGCCCAATGGATTCCCCCCAACGGATGATGGTGCAGAACTGCGCTTGCTGGAGAAGATCTTCTCGCCTGAGCAAGCCGATCTAGCCGCGCAACTGCGCATGACCAAAGAAACCCCTGAACAACTCGCTGCCCGAATTGGCGGTGACGCGCAGAATCTGAAGAAACAGCTCAAAGTCATGGTGCGAAATGGGTTGATTGCTGCTGGTAGAGGGGATGGCGGCTTGGCTTATGGATTGATGCCGTTTGTGGTTGGGATCTATGAATTCCAGATCGGTCGCATCGATAGTGAAATGGCGCAGTTGTTCGAGGATTATTACCTTCAGGCATTTAAGGGTATGCTTTCGCTTGAACCTTCTGTCCATCGCGTGATCCCTGTGGATGCGACTGTGCAAACAGGCATGGAGGTGCGTCCATTCGAGAGCGCGGCGGATATCGTCAATATGTCCAATGCCTGGGGGGTGCAGGAATGCATCTGCCGTAAACAAAAAGCGCTGATCGATGATCCCTGCGATCATCCTTTAGATAACTGTATGGTCTTCCACAAGCGTCCGAATGCATTTGCGAATATCCCCCATATCGAGGTGCTTACCAAGGAAGAATCTCTGGCCAGGTTGAAAGCAGCAGCAGACGCTGGTTTAGTTCACTCTGTGACGAATGCGAAAGAAGACATTTCCTATATTTGTAATTGCTGTACATGTTCGTGTGGCATCTTGCGCGGCATGGCGGAGATGGGCATCGCCAATGTGGTGGCCCGCTCGGCGTTCGTCAACACTGTGGATGAAGATCTTTGCCAGGGATGTGAGGACTGTATTGAATACTGCCAATTTAATGCGCTGGCGCTGCACGATGATGCACTGTTGATCGATATCAACGCGACCTCTTGTGTGGGGTGTGGGGTTTGTGTGCCTGTATGCCCCGAGGAGGCTTTGGTGTTGGTCCGTAGGCCAGAGGAAGATATCCTTCCCGTTCCGGTTACAGAGGATGAATGGATGATAGATCGTGCCTCGGCGCGCGGTGTGGATATGGATGCGGTTTTATAACTGAATTTCACTTCTTGGGATATCGCCCTCGCTAAAAATTTACCAAAAATAAAGTGGGGTGCATTCGCACCCCACCCTATTTTTGGTTGAAGGTGTTAGAGATTTATCGGGTTATTTGAGCCCGCATGACGAAGCGGTCGATGCCACCGAAGCGATATTTGTAGATCTCATCGCCGCGCATCATGTCGAAGTGTTCGCGACCCTGTTCGATAGCCCGTTCGATCAGGTAAGCCAGCAAGACCCAACCAGGGGAGAGATCATTGAATTTGAAGTTGATCCCTGAGTTATACACCCAGATCTGATTGTCGTAATCGAAGTTGAGGTATGCAGCAGCCTTTTCGTCCCCGACGGTCAAAAATGCCAGTTGCAGCCAGCCTTCACGGAAAGCTGTGTGCACCGATGCATGCATTTGGGTGCGCATCTCCTCGGTGAGGAAGGCATTCTTTTCTGGGTCGATGGCCATCAGGTCGAGGAAAGCATCGATCTCTTCATCGAGCGTTTGCTCATCTTCGACGATATACCAATCCACAGGGACGTAGAAGCCCTCGGCGCGGCGGACTTTTCGGCGGATCTCGCGGCGCTGCTTGCCCTGGATACCCATGAGATATTCTTCCCAATCACTCGCTAGAGCGATGCGGGGGGAGGGTTGCAGTTTCTCCAGGGAGTAGTTCAAGCCTAATTTGCTGGCACCAGCTTCCAACGCCGGGAGCGTAGCAGAATCATCTAACAGGTTATACCAATCCAAAACGTCCCAGGGAGGGGCATCAGATCCGGCCAGATACGCTAGTAATGCTTCCAAAAAGTCTGCTAAGAATTCCTCGGGTACGATCAAATCTAGATAGTCGGAAATCTCGATGCTGCCTACAAGCATCAGGGCTTTTTTGCCCGCCAGATTTTCTGTGAGGAATAAAGGGGCAATTCCCAGGAGTTCATCAGTATCATTGCGAGCGAGCACCACATGGAGTTCCCCCTCTTGCCATTCGCCTCCTCCTAAGGTTTCCCACCAGGTGGCCAGATACTCGTAGCGCAAAAAAGGCACGTTCTTGGCACTCTTCTCCAGAAGATGGTTCCATTCATGGGAGATTTTTTCAAGTTCCGGTAGTGTACGGATTATCTCTAATTTCATGTTATTGTCTGTATCTGAGTATTCTCAGGGAACTATCGTTATGTTGACCGCGTTTTGTATGGGTTGTGCATCCCGCGCATCCTACAAAACATAGACCTACTTGGGTGATACTCTGAGAACCGAATTGTAGTCTTTTTGATTTTACCAGTATAATGGTGTTGGTGACGATTGCATCATTGGCTTAGGGCACCTAGCATATGACAACTTCCCTTGATTTGCTCTTACTCCCCCTGGTTCGGCATGCTGGAAAAGACCGACCGAAACTTCCAGGCCTGTATTCAGCCTCGCCGCCGCGCAGAGCCGCGCGCGGCCGTTCCTCGGATCGTCTTTTCATTTACTTATCATTGGAAGGGAATTTGCCTCTATCCCCTAAGGAGTTGGACAAGCTTTTGGCTCAAATGTCAGACGCTTATTACAAAGCCTCCGGCTCCTCGACGGCGGCAATGCGTGCAGTGGCAGAAGAACTGAATGAGTTGTTGTTGAAGCGCAATCTTAACTCCGTCAACCGGGGACGACAGGGTATCGGTGTATTGGCCCTGGGTGTAGTGCGCTACGATCGCCTCTACCTTCTGCAGAGCGGCTCATCTCACGCATACTTGATCACGACCGAAGGGGCGCAACAATTTTATGATCCTTCAGATGCCGGGCGAGGATTGGGTCTTAGCCGGGCGACTAATTTGCGTTTTCACCAGTCTGAGTTGAACCCGGGTGATGTACTGCTCGTTTCTCCGAACCCGCCCATGACCTGGAATACGACCACTCTGCGGAACATGCATGGTCTTTCTTTGGGGGATTTGTATCGACGCCTGATCCGGCGTGCGGCTGGTGATATTGAAGCTGTGCTGGTGCTGACTAAATTGGGTAAGGGTGACTTGCGCCTTGTGACACCCAAGCTCCCCCCGGGTCAGCGTGAGACTGAGGAAGATGAAAACCAAACTAAAAGAGTGGAAATTCCCAGACCCGTGCCTCCACCTGAACCTGAAGCGACACCGACGCCAGCACCCATAGCTAGCATGGCGGAAGTCTCCGGTGTAGAGGTGTCTCCGGTCAAGGAGTCAGCTCCAATTTCGCTTGAGACATCGCAGCCAGAAGAGCCTGAAAAACAAATCAAACAAAAAAAACCAAAGAGTCCCTCACCGCGCAGGACAAGTGCGTTGTGGTCTTCTACGATCGCGCCAGGGTTGGCTACGCTTGGGCGCAAGATTTTATCGATATTGCGTCAGGTTGCCCGGGCATCCAATACATTGTTCGAACGCATGCTCCCAGACGAGAGCATGACGGCGTTATCTGGGTCTACCATGGCATTTATCGCAGTTGCAGTGCCTTTGGTTGTTGTGGCAATCGCAGCGGTTGTGTACTTCCAAAACGGCCGAGGGAGATACTTCGAGAATTACGTCATCCAGGCACAAAATGCCGTCGCCCAGGCGGAAGTTTTCGAGCATACCAATGAGAAGCGAATTGCCTGGGAAGCTGCGCTCGAATATTTGGATCTGGCTGAGGCATATCAGGTTACAGACGAAACGCAAATCTTGCGCAGCGAAGTTACGATTGCTTTGGATACTTTAGACAATGTTACCAGACTGAGTTACACCCCCGCGCTGATTAGAGGGCTGCCTGATACGGTGGAGATCAAACGGATTGTTGTAACGATAGAAAACGATCTTTATCTGCTAGATGGTATCGAGGGAGTTGTTTATCGAGCTGAATATGACGAAGGTAGCTATACTTTGGATGATCAATTCTATTGTGGGCCAGTGCCACAACCGCTGATCATCGGCTCCCTAGTGGACATTGCCGCGCTTCCGCCGGGCTATCAAAATGGGGCAGTAGCGATTGGGATGGATGGCAATGGCAACCTGGTGCAATGTATTCCTGGTACCAATGAACAGCTTTCCTATGCCATGGCTCCACCCGATTCAAGTTGGGGAACCCCCCAGGCCTTTTCCATGGACGGCGGGGATTTATACATTCTTGACCCCCTAACGAGTTCAATTTGGATTTACCGTGGTGCTAGTGAATTTCGCGATCGTCCGGATTTTTTCTTCGGCGACCAGGTGCCCTCGATGCAAGATGTCGTGGACTTAACCGTCAGTGATGGGAAGTTGTATTTACTCTATGCGGACGGCCATTTGATGACCAGTTACATCCGGGGCGATGATTATACTGATCCAGCCATGTACCAGGATCCTCGCGACGGATATGTAGAATCGCCCACAATTGTCGACGCAAGATTCCGCGAGATCCATTTTGCACCCCCGCCAGATCCGTCAATATATATGTTGGACGCAGAGGGGCGTTCGGTTTTCCATTTCAGCTTGCAGATGGTGTACCAGCGGCAGTACAAATCATTGGCGCCGCTGCCTGAAGGGAAAGCAACCGCATTCGCTGTGGGTACCAATCACCAGGTTTACCTGGCGTTGGGGAATAAGGTGTATTACGCTCTTTTGCCGTGAGGGGGATTACGGACTCTGTGTATTGGTTGGCCAGACTGTAGGGGTTGCTCGGGGTGGAGGTGATTTCGTCGGCAGTGGAGTCGCCGTGGGTTCTTCAACGACATTTGTTGGGGCCGTGATCGTCTCAACCATAGCCGGGGCGGTTGGCTCTGGTGAAGGGGTGGGCGTTTGGGGAGAACGCGTTACTTGCCAGGCGAAGAAAGCAATAGCTACAACGATGAGCAATGTAACTGCACCGATGATGGCTCCTGCCAACCAAATTGCTTTTGATGAAGCGCGTTTCTTCTCATCGGGTTCGGGCTTGCCATTGGGGACACGGATGCCAACGATGGTGATATTGTCGTGACCGCCGCGTTGATTTGCAAGGTCAACTAACCGGTTTAGGCTAGAATCAAACTTACCAGTCTTAATAGCAGATTGGATCTCTCCATCCTCAACTAGATCTGTAAGCCCGTCGCTACAAAGGATAAGTTGGTCATTGGGCAGCAGCGTCAATCCCTGGTTGGCGAGCGTTTGTTCATCAGCCTCGCTTGGGTCCAGGCGCAAACGAAAATCTACTTCGGGCTCGTTTTTCGATCCCAGGTATCGGCGGATGATGTGAGATTGGGGGTGGCCACGGGCCTGTTCAGGGGTGATAATGCCATATTGAATAGCTTCCTGGATCCAAGTATGGTCCGTTGAGATCTGTTTGATCTTCCCATCGCGTAACAGGTAAATTCTTGAATCTCCTACGGAAGCCGTGTACAGTTGGTTTCCAATAATCCAGGCACATACGCATGTAGATCCCATACCTTGCTGAGCCAGGTCTTTGATGGATTGCGCGTGTACTGCCTGGCCAGCCTTGATGATGGCATCATTCAGTGTGCCCAAAGGATCACTGGCGTCGCTTATTGCGACAAAATGGCTGATAGTTTCGACGGCAATTTCGGCGGCAATCTCTCCAGCCTGGTGCCCCCCGATTCCATCGGCAACGATGGCAAAAATCGATGGGGTGGAGTCATCCTCGCTCAGTGTATAGGCAGAAACACCGTACCGGTCTTCATTGTTCTTCCCGCTCATGCCCTCATGGGTGATAGCAGCTATATTGAGGTGAGCGCGCTCTATGGTTTTCACAGCGACTCCTGAAGGGTAACTTTGGGCTTGGGGATCTTCTTTATATCTGTATACACGAAGCGAAGGTCTATTCGTCCGATATGAATGATATCTCCGTGAGTTAGTAAGGTTCCTTCCTTACTAACTGGTACGTAATTTACCCAGGTTCCAGCAAGAGATTCTTCATCGGAGATGATGAAGCCACCTTGATCATCGACGAATAAGCGGGCATGCAGCGCATCTATGGAAGGATCGTTCAATTCTATTGTAGCAAGAGTTGCATCGTTTCCGAAGGTCAATTCACGCTGGGAAATTGCCAAGCGTTGACTTGATTCCTCTCCATTTTTGGGAGATAGTATTTCAAGATACGCCTCTTCCCTAGGGGATTCCTGTTTTCTTGCAGGCCACGAAAAACGATTCATCCAGGTCGATAAGCGTTCTCGAGCGGGTTCAGTTTCTTGAGGTAGGTTTTGTGTTCGCGTGACGGGTTCAGGTATAGGTTGCGTTTCTTCAGAGTCTGGCCCTTTGGAGGGTTGGATATTCCTTCTCCAAATGAGCCTGCCCGTCGTTTTTGGCTGGATCTTGCCCCCGAGGATCAGCACAAGGAAGAGTGTTACAACGCCAATCAACGCGCCAATCCCAACCATGATTTGCCAATTTTCCTTGATGACGGCAATTAAGCTATAAGGCGCATATTGGATGGCAATATCCACCTGGTGCTCAATACTAACGCCGCTTAAACCTAATTCATCCACAGCTTCGACCTGGATCAGGTGGGAGCCATTGTTATCAAAAGCTTCCAGAGGCCAAGAGAACTGTTCGAAAGGTGGAGAAGTGTTTTCTGCTGCGATGACGCCATCGACATAGAGAATCGTGCGGCTTAGAGATCGAGAGAAGTTATCTGGGAATTCGATGAGAATTTCGATCAGTTGTTCATCCGGTGCAAAAATTGGAGTTTCTGGTTGTAAGTTTTCATCATCAACTTGTTCGTTGCGGATGATTTCTAATGGAGGCGAAACAAATATGGGGTTTGGTGGCTGAATGCTAAGAGAAAACTCGATCGGATCGCTGGTGACATACAAAGAAGGTGTGGAAATCTGGGCTGCAATTTCATGCGTGTCCCCACCAGAGATTTGGGAGTTGTAATTCAGAGCATAGATGTGGCGCAATTGATCAACATAAGGGTCGACATTTGGGAGCGTTTCATCTCCTGAATAAAGGAATAACTGTCCGCCAGTATTCTGGGTGAATTCTGCCAGCAGGTTAGCTCCAGCACTGTCAAAATATGCGCGCGATGAAACCATCCAAATGTAAACCCGCACATTGCCTTGTCGCGCGAGCGATTCCAGGCTGGGTAGAGCAGCCAGGCTATCCTGATTTGGCAAAGGGGTAATTAAAAGAACGCCCCTCCCCATTTCAGATTGGTACACGGGGTCGGCCGCGGTTGTAATGGCGCGGGCCAGCACATCCAGGCTGGGAATGGCAGAGTCGAAGTTGGGCTGGTAGGCGGCGAATTCTGAGAGCCAGACAGCGGGGCGAATGATGTGCAAACTTTCGATGCCGTCGTTGGTAACCAGGCTGAGGTCATCGATGGTTTCAGGCGGATAGGTATCTATCCAAGATGCCATTGCTGCCTGGACGTGTTCGTAGCGTGTTACCCCCTGGTTATCTTTGATGGCATAAGCGGGTCCCATGTTGATGGCGACCACAAACTGAGCGCCAGTGTGCAGTTCTGTGATTTCGCTGATGGGAACCGAACGCTGGTTCTCGATAATGTTGACGTTCTCTTTGCCGAGATCGTGGACAAATTTGCCATCACCATCATAGACATTCAGATACGTGGAAATGTAGGGGAAAGAGTCTGTGTTTGGGGGGGAGAGTTTTGCCCAGGCTGTCTCTTGCGCCATGGTGGAACGTGGAACAAGAGACAGCAGCAGGCCAAGCAGGATGAACCTGCCAATATACTTGAACATGGCGTAATTCTAGCATAATAACGTTCAAACGTTGAACATTACGATGTTCGAATGTTTACGCCTCTGACGGATCCGAATTTAGCTCTTCTTCTACTTCATCTTTTGTTGGCATTTGTGTTAGTTGCATATAGGTCAGCGTCCAGGCGGATTGGATGTAGGCGCGCAAGATGCCGCCTAACACGATGAGGATCGGTAGGTACCCTACAAAGCACAAGAGCACAGTAGCGATTCCGCCACCGAATGGTAATGCGGACTCTGTCACACCGCTCACGATAAGGCCTAATGCTGCGGGAACGACAAGGAACATCAAGGGGAGTGCGAAGATGAATCCAACAATGGCGCCGCCAATCCCTAGGATCAAGCCCATGACGACTAGGTTGCCAAGATTCTCTCTAAACACTTCCCAGCCTCGGCGCAAGCCGGATATGATATCCAGATCTTCGATGACTATTGCCAGATTGGCTTGCTCGATGATCACGCTCACCAACCACATCACTGGGATCAGGATACAGATCAGGGGCAGCATGCACAGGAAGCCAATGCCTATGGTGACAAAGCCGATCAAGGCCATGGGTGTGAAGATCAGGAGCACAAGTACAAAAGCTGCCAGTCCGATAAGTAAGTTAAATCCCAACACTCGCCAGAAGAAGGGTTTGCCACTCTCGAACAGTTCCATGAAAGTAAGCTTTTCATCATCCGAGCGAGTTGTCCCTTGAATAAGGCCTACACGACCTACAGTGCTCAGTGCAAGCATAACGAACCAGAGCACCAGGAAAAATACGATCATGATGGCAATGAAGCCAACGATATGCCAGGCCTCGATCTGCTGGAAAAAGCGTTCGATGCCATAGAAAAATCGTTCTACATCTGGGGATACGTTAGGATCGCCTTGCGAAAACTGGTATCCGGAATTGCTGCTACCCCCACCATTGCCACCGCCCCCTCCTTGACCACAACTGGCTAAGATGCCAAATATCCAGAGCACTTTGTGCTTCCAAATGGTTTTCCAGGCTTTTGAGAGAACTTCACCGAGGTCCATATTGCCTCCTTTTCGAATGTTATTACGTGACTTCTCAAGTCAAATCTACAATAATCACGGGGTATTCATCCCGTCATTATCTTTTACGGAAAATCTTAGTTGAGGTTGTGAAATATGACAACGTCATCTTACAAATATTTTTTGCAGACGGCAATCCGCACCTCAAGTGACGAATTCCAATCACTTCATTCCAGGATCACTAGGTCTCACCGTGAAAGTTGGCGTTCATCACAGGATTTTCCCGAGACCCTCATTCCCATTCAATAGTTGCCGGTGGTTTGCTGGTAATATCATACACCACGCGATTGATTCCGGTTACTTCGTTGACAATGCGATTGGCAACGCGCGCAAGGAGTTTATGATCCAGGCGCGCCCAATCTGCGGTCATGAAATCGTCAGTGGTAACTGCGCGCAGTGCAATCGCCTCTTGATACGTGCGCTGATCGCCCATGACACCCACAGATTGGACGGGGAGGAGGACTGTAAAAGCCTGGGACGTGACCTCACCCCCTTTCCCTAATTCTTCGATGAATATTGCATCTGCTGCGCGCAGGCGTTCCAGCCGTTCCCAGGTGACTTCACCAAGACAGCGGACAGCCAACCCAGGTCCAGGGAAGGGCTGCCGCCATACCAATTCTGCTGGCAGACCTAATGCTTCCCCGACTGCACGCACTTCATCTTTAAAGAGAAAACGCAGCGGCTCAACCAATTCAAATTGCATTTGTTCAGGCAACCCCCCCACGTTGTGGTGTGATTTTATGCGCTGCGCTTGAGAACGATCTGGACCGCTGGATTCGACCACGTCTGGATAGATGGTGCCCTGTACAAGGAATTTTGCTGAGCCCAATTCTTTGGCTTGTGCTTCGAAGATGCGGATGAAGCGCTCACCAATGATGTGACGTTTCCTTTCAGGGTCGGTAACACCGCTGAGCGCATCCATAAATTCTTCGATGGCGTTGACGGGGTGCAGCCGTACACCTAAATTATCCTGGAAAGTTTTCACAACTTGTGCAACTTCATCCTGACGCAATAAGCCGTTGTCCACGAAAACGGCGTCTAGCTTATCGCCGACTGCCTGGTGAACCAACGCCGTGGCCACACTAGAATCCACGCCGCCGCTGACTGCGGATATCACATGCTGGTCACCTACTTGCTCTTGGATTGTTCGAACGGTTTCCTGGATGATCGATTGGGGGGTCCAATTTGCGCGGGAATTGCAAATCTCCACCACGAACCGGCGCAGGATCTCAGAACCTTGAGGGGTGTGATGTACCTCAGGGTGGAATTGCACCCCAAAATAAGACCGCTCTATATCGCCCATGGCGGCGATGGGGGAATTGGTAGATTCTGCCAGAGTAACAAAATTCTGGGGAAGCGCTTCGATGCGGTCGCCATGAGACATCCAGACGCGCAATTCCCCAGGGATGAGTAAAGGGTTTGGGTCCAGAGCCAACACTTGAGCGGATCCATACTCCTGCTCATTGGCAGGTGCCACCCTCCCCCCCAGCGCATGTGTAAGGGCTTGCATCCCATAACATATGCCTAAAATTGGTTTTTTCGAATCAAAAACATATGCGGGAATTTTGGGGGCATCTGAAGCGTAGATCGAGGCTGGTCCGCCAGAGAGAATGAAGCCTTTGGGTTCCAGCGCCAGTACGGTCTCTGATGCTGTATTCCAGGGAAAGAGTTCGCAATAGACATTCGCCTCACGTATCCGGCGGGCGATGAGCTGAGAGTATTGCGAGCCAAAATCGAGGATGGCGATTGAGTCGTGCATTCTAAAACATCCTAACTTTTAAAAGTTATTTCGTCTCCATCCATGGATTTGATCGCCGCCAATGAAAGGACTGGAATGCCTAAGGACTCAAGAATTTCGCGCCCGTTTTCGAACGTTTTTTCAATAAGCGTTCCAATTCCCACCACAACGGCGCCAGCAGTTTCAGCCAGGCGAACCAAGCCCATGATGGTAGCACCGCTGGCCAGGAAATCGTCGATGATCAAGACCCGTTCTCCGCCGGCCAAAAATTCAGGCGAGACGATCAACTCGACCGTGCGTCCTTTGGTATGAGATGGGGCTAAAGTGAGCAGAACTTGATCGGGCATGGTGATGGGTTTGCGCTTACGGGCGTAAACGACGGGCAACCCCATATGTAACCCGGTATAAACGGCTGGGGCGATACCAGAGATTTCGGCGGTGAGGATCTTCGTAGCGTTGAAACCTTGGAAGAGATGGGCGAATTCTTTGCCTGCCTGGTTCATCAGGTCTGGATCGACTTGATGGTTCACAAAGCTGTCAACTTTGAGAATGCCGTTTCCCAGGTTCTTCCCTTCTTTGATAATACGATCTTTTAGTGCTTGCATGAAGTCTCCTGGAGATTAGATATTGGATAGAAGAAATTATTAGTTAGCCAGCAAATCTTTTGGAATATCCACTGACTACTACTCACCTTCACTAATTATGATTGTACAATGAGCTTTTCAAATAGGGTAGTTAGGTTGTGATAGAATCCAGCGAACCAGTCGACCAGACTGGCTAACTGTGTTGATAATCCAGGTTTTGTGAAGCGAAGAAGACAAAACGGAGCACCTTTTTTAAGAGAGAATCTCGAAATGGCAACACAGCCTAATCGTCACGTTTAGGATAACTATTTTGAACTTGATTCTGGCTTCGAACTCGCCGCGGCGAAAATATTTGTTGGGTCTTTTAGGCTGGGATTTTGACGTGGTGCCTGCCGATGTGGACGAGTCGACAATTCCAGGTGAGACTCCGACTGATTATGTGTTACGTCTGGCGAAATCTAAAGCCCGCGCCGTGGACGAGACAATTGGCAATGACCCCCTGATCATTTCTGCAGATACCACTGTGGTCGATGGGGATGATATCTTAGGCAAACCGCTTGATGCTGAAGATGCTGCCCAAATGCTTCGTCGTCTGCGAGGTAGAACTCATCAGGTGTATACCGGACTGGCCGTTCACCGACCAAACGATGTTTTATTGACCGATCTGGCGGCTACGGATGTCCCAATGCGGAACTATTCCGATGAGGAAATGCAGGCTTATATTGAAAGCGGTGATCCGTTAGACAAAGCGGGGGCTTACGCAATCCAACACACCGGATTTCACCCCGTTGATGAATTAAAGGGTTGTTATGCCAATGTGGTTGGTTTGCCCCTATGCCACCTGACGCGCACCCTGCAAGAAGTTGACTTGGTACCTGATGTCTACATGCCCGAAATTTGTCAGTCCTCGCTGAGATATCGGTGCGTGGTATATAATTCGATCTTAACTGCTTATGAAAGTTAAATTTCTTATTTTTCCCTTACTAATACTCGCCATCGCGGGATGCGGTCCGTCTGTGCCAGTTGTGACTGAGTTGCCCGAAGTTGCCGTTCATACGCCATCTCCTACCGTAGCAGTATTGCCAACGGTCGCACCGCAAATTACCCCCGTCCCCGATGTAGAGCCTTCGGTGGTGGCCTATTTGGAAGCATGGAAAGCAGACGATTATGTCACTATGTATAGCATGCTGACTTCCATCAGCCAAGATGCCATCACATTGGAGGATTTTACTAATAGGTACCGCACAGTCGCGGCAGAAATTGCCCTGGAGAATTTAGATTTCGAGATTTTGTCGTCGTTGATACAGAATGCACAGAGTGCCCAGGTTAGTTACCGGGTTGTGATGGATAGTGTGCTGGTTGACAAAATCCAGCGCGACACGCTGATGAATTTGACGATGGAGAATGGCACCTGGCGAGTTCAATGGGCGGATGAGTTGATCTTGCCAGAGTTGGCGGGTGGTAATACTTTGTGGATGGATCGGCATGTTCCCTCACGCGCCAATATTTATGATCGCGATGGTGATCCTATTGTTGCATATGCTCAAGCAGTTTCCGTGGGCATTGTCCCTGGGTTAGTCAATCCTGATCTGGAGCAAGATTTCCTGGAAGATTTACAGTGGATCACCGGGATACACCCTAACATCATCGCGGCAAGTTACGCAGATTTTCCCCTGGGCGTCGATTGGTACCTTCCCGTTGGGGAAGTGCTGCGCGAACATGTGGAGCGTTTCTATAATATTGGTAACGGATATGATGATGGGGTCTTGTTCATGTATCCATTTGAATCTCGCTTCTACTTCGATATGGGTATCGCCTCACAAGCCGTTGGATATGTTTCGCGTATTCAGGCTGAGGAAGAGGAAGAATTTCTCCGTAAAGGCTATCGGAGAGACGAAATGGTCGGGCGTCAGGGTATCGAAAAATGGGGTGAACCCTATCTGACAGGTGGGCGCGGCGGCACTCTTTATGTGCTTGGCCCCGACAGCCAGGTTGTTACACAACTGGCTTCGGTCGAAGCGCAGCCCTCCCAATCCATTCAAATTACGATCGACTCTGAACTCCAACAAGCTGCTCAACTCACGCTAATGAAATATGCCGGAGCGGTTGTGGTGATGGAAATCGATAGCGGTCGAGTTTTGGCTATGGCTTCCTCACCCTGGTATGACCCTAATGCTTTCGAGCCTACGAACTATAACTATAGTTACCAGTTAGAGGATATATACTCACAGTTTGGCAATCAGCCATTGCTGAACCGGGCCACCCAGGGCCAGTATCCGTTGGGTTCTGTCTTTAAGATCATCACCATGGCTGCAGGCATGGAGAGCGGACTTTTTTCAACCGAATCGACATACGATTGCCAGTACGAGTTTACTGAAATCCCCAGCATTGCCCCTCGCTACGATTGGACTTGGGAACACTGTCGGGAAGAGTTGGCTACTACGGGTGAATGTGAGACTCCTCCAAGCGGTATGCTGACTTTGCCAGAGGGGCTGATGCGATCTTGTAATCCATTTTTCTGGCATATCGGTTTGGAGTTATACCGCCAGGGTTTGACCGACGCAGTCTCTGGCATGGCGCGCGGCTTTGGGCTGGGCAGCCCCACGGGCATTCAGGGTGTCGAGGAAGAAGATGGCAATATCCCTGATCCGGGGGATGAAGTTGCTGCAATCAACAATGCCATTGGCCAGGGTGATACACTGGTAACACCCCTGCAGGTGGCCCAATTCATCGCGGCCATAGGCAACGGCGGAACAATATACCAACCGCAAATCGTCGAGAGCATTGGAGTTCAGGGAGAGGACCCAGTTTATGAACTTGAGCCCATTGAGAATGGCACTCTTCCGATCAGCCCGGAAACTCTCGAAGCTATTCAAGGCGCTATGAAAAATGTTGTTGGCAATCGGCGTGGAACGGCGTATCATATTTTGGGTGCCTATAGCTCAAATATCGTCCCCATGTCGGGAAAGACGGGCACTGCTGAAACTGGGCTGGATATTTCGCATGCCTGGTTTGCTGGGTTTACCCGTCGAAATCGCGTCGACAAGCCTGATATTGCGATAGCAGTAATTGCTGAATTTTCTGGCGAGGGCTCTGATATTGCTGCCCCGATCTTCAGAGCAATAACTCAGCAATACTTCGAGGGCCGGCGAGCGTACCTGCTACCATGGGAGTCTTCTGTTGGTGTCCTAGCGACACCTGAGCCACCAGAAGATGAACCCACACAGGAACCCTAATTAAATCGATAATGTCATATTCGCGAGAACGTTCAAAAGTAGGAGTTTCAGAGGTGCTATGCACCCCTGAAACTCCTACTTTTGGTTTTCATTTGTGTACACGTAATCTTGTTGAATAAGGAGAGCTAACTGGGAACTAACGATACGTTGATGCGTGGATTAGTTATCCGTTCACAATCGGGTTTTTATTCCGTCAATACGCCCGATGGTGAATCTGTTGTATGCCGCCTGCGAGGCCGGCTGAAACAGGGACGGCGTAAAGGGGATATCATTGCCGTGGGCGATTGGGTTCAGATCACACTCCTGGATGATGGCACAGGGATGATCGAGGCGATTGAAGAGCGGCATTCGATGTTCTCGAGGATGGCACCGACACCGCGGGGAGAGTACCAGCAAATCCTAATTGCCAACCCAGATCAGGCTGTTTTCGTTTTCGCGTGTACTGATCCCGACCCACGCCTGCGCATGTTAGATCGCTTCTTGATCATTGCTGAGCAGGCGGAAATTCCTTCTCTGATCGTCTTCAATAAAGTTGATTTGATCGGTTGGTGGTATGCCCGTAGATGGTATGGTCACTATAAGAAGATCGGCTATTCTATGTTATATACCTCCGCGACGGATGGGCGCGGTGTTTCGGCATTGCGCAAGCGCCTCACCGGAAAGATCTCTGTGCTGGCTGGACCCTCAGGAGCAGGCAAATCTAGTTTATTAAACGCCGTCCAGCCTGAACTTGGATTGTCCGTCCGGGATGTTAGCAAAGCAACCCGCAAAGGGCGTCACACCACCGTTGTGCGCGAAATGTTCCCCCTCGATAAGGGTGGCTATGTTGCCGATACGCCTGGCTTGAAAGCCATGGCGCTTTGGGATATCGAGCCTGAAGAAGTTGATGGTTATTTTCCTGAATTGCGAGATCTTGTAGCAGATTGCAAATTCAGCAATTGTATGCATTTGCATGAGCCGGGTTGTGCTGTCAAAGCCGCGGTTGAAAAAGGACTTGTTCATGAAGAGCGCTATGAGTCATTTGTCCGTCTGCGCTATGGCGATGAGGATGCAGTATGATCTTGCCGTTGCAGGCGATAATAAATTCAGTATTTACCGAATTTGTCATGGCCGTAGGATTGCCGGTGGCGTAAACCCCCGCAAGGGGTGAAGAATCTCCGCCAACGAGGCGGGAGACTCTTCGCTCGCCAACGGCGCGCCTTCGGCGGCTCAGGGTGACACGGAAATTGTGATCTACTGAAATTTGGGTGGTTCATAAATTCCCACCTTCAGAGTTAGTATCAAGGTGTTTGACAGATACCCCTCTGTAATGCATAATTGCAGTACTGTGATACTGCCGATTAAACCCTTGCTTTTTCCTCCTTTCCTTTTAATTGCTGTCATTGACCTTACCCTTTATACCAGAGATGAAGCCGCGTTGAATTTTGAACCTGGTGGTTTGGAAAGAGTATTAAGGACAAATATTGAATAAAAGAGGAAGTTTGCACGTGCTCAGCGACCGAGAATTGGTATTGCAGCTTCAGGATGGCAACCTGAATGCTTTGGGTGAGCTATATGATCGTTATCAGCATATAGTCTACCGGACCGCGCTGGCTATCGTCGGTGATGAATATGCCGCCTCTGATTTGCTTCAAGATGTATTTTTGCGGGTAAATCGGTTTTCGAAGCGCATTGATCCCGATCGCCCTCTTGAGCCTTGGCTATATCGGGTAACCACTAATCTCACCTATACCTGGCTAAAACGTCGAAAGCGCTGGATGTTGCGACCCATTGAAGATATGGCAGAGTGGCTGACAAGTGGAAAGAGTAACTCTCCATCCTATCACCTTGAAAAAGATGAGGAGTGGCGCAATATTTGTAAGGCAGTAGCAACATTATCATTGCGCCATCGCGTAGTCATTGTGTTACATTATTTTAACGATCTATCGTTACAAGAAATTTCTGAGATACTGGAAATCCCTGTTGGTACCGTAAAATCTCGCTTACATTACGGACGTCAAGCTTTGAAGGTGCACTTAGAAGCAGCTGATGAGACCAAACTCGGGGAAGTGCAATATGAATTCACATAAGTATACTGACAAAGAACTGTTTGATATCCGTCTGCGACGTGGGATGAAGAATTGGTTAGATCGAAAAAATCCCACCGAAAATGTTCGCGCCCAGCTTTTGCAGGCTGCGGCTGAAGAGACTGAGCCGAAAGAGCCTTTTTTAACACGATTATTGGTTTTTCCGGCGAGCAATGAATATTCCTATCTGACATTCGAGCGGTTTGCGAAAGCAACTGCTTACTCCCTGCAGATTGGCGTTCTAATCGTATGATTATCGATCGATAGAATTTCTCCTGAAAAAGGGTGCGCGTACGAAAAGCGACTACGCCTTCACGCACACCCTTTTTTAGTAAATCTGTTTGATTATTGAAAAATCCTAATGGCCAAATCCATATCCTATTTCATTGCTGCCATTGTTGTTGGAACCTTAACAGCTTGTGTATCAACATCGCCACTTCCTACCCAAGAGAGCAATGCGAAAACGATAGAGGTTATTCCTACAATCATCCCCACATCGACCCTCATTCCAACGCCAACGCCTGAACCTCCCAAGGTGTTATCTGTTTGTATGGGGGCAGAGCCAAGTTCCCTATTTCTCTATGCGGATTCATCTTCAACTGCGCGCAATATACGTCAGGCCATCTATGATGGGCCAATCGATATTCATCATGGAGTGATTCAACCGGTTATCCTGGAGAGTATCCCGTCTTTATCGAATGGTGGCGCTGAATTGCAGTCCACTGAGGCTCAGCCAGGTGATCTGATCATGGATGCCCAAGGGGAGTGGGTTAGCCTTCAAAATGGGGTTCGATACCGGCCAAGCGGTTGTACTGGTTACGATTGTGCCCAAGCCTTCGAGAGTGGCCAGACCGTATCACTAGATAAACTCGTCGTGCGGTTCCGTATTCTTCCAGGCTTACTATGGTCCGATGGTACACCTTTAACTGCAAATGATTCAGTGTTTTCATTTTCTGTGGCGAAATCGTTCTATGGCAATACCTTGGATGTGTTGCGCTTTACGGAATCCTATACCGCACTGGATGAGCAAACGATCGAGTGGGTTAGTATTCCAGGGTATCAAGGTGAATATGCCGATCATTTCTTCTCCCCATTACCCCATCATCAGCTAGGACTTCTGCCCATCGAACAACTGCTTACAACAGAGGCATCTTCACGGATGCCGTTGGGCTGGGGGCCATACATCATTGATGAATGGACATTGGGTGACCATATTACGTTGAGCCGAAATCCAAACTATTTTCGCAGTGCAGAAGGTTTGCCTGCTTTTGACTATCTTGTATTCCGCTTTGTGCCAGATGCTGAAACGGCTGTGGATGCGTTGTTGGTGGGCGAGTGCGATTATCTCGACCAAACGAGTCTTGATCTAACCCAAGTCCTACGCATGCTTGATGCCCAAGAGAACGGAAGCATTGCGCTTGAGTTTCAGCAAACAGCTTCATGGGAGCAGCTGGTTTTTGGGATCGATTCTTTGGATGATGAGAAGCTTGATCTCCTTGGTACAAAAGAAATTCGGCAAGCTTTGGCGATGTGTATTGACCGGCAGAGATTGGTTGATGAACTCCTTTTTGGCAGGTCAGCAATTCCTGATGGGTATCTGTTCCCAGCGCATATCCTCCACAATCCCGATCTACCACATTATGAATTCGATCCCCAGAAGGCACTCGAACTCTTTGCTGTTCAGGGGTGGGTAGATTATGATCAAGACCCCAGCACTCCGCTGGCCGCTGTGGGCATTGCTGGTATCCCCGATTTTACACCCTTCGAGTTCAGCTATCTAATTCCAGATGACTCCGAGAGGATCGCGGCTGCTCAAATTGTGACCGAGTCTCTGGCTCAATGCGGAATCCAGGTCGACGTGCAAGCCCTAACCTGGACAAAATTTTTAGCCCCAGGTCCGGAGGGTCCGGTGTTTGGCCGAAATTTCGAGTTAGCCCAATTCGCCTGGGCGGAATCGCCCATCCCAGCATGTTACTTGTATTTGAGTGAGGAGATCCCCGGACCTTACCCTGATTTCCCGAAAGGTTGGGGAGGGGGTAATTTGTCTGGGTATCAGAATCCAGAATTCGACCAGGTTTGCCAGAGTGCACTCACTAGTTTGCCTGATACCGACGAATATGTAACTGCTCACCAGCGTGCTCAAGAGATATTTGCTGAGGAATTGCCTGTCATCCCATTGTATTGGCGTTTAGAGTTTGTCGCTATGCGACCGGACATGTGTAATTCTATCAGCAATGATCGCCCATTCTTCGAGCTTTCGAATATTGAGGACTACAATTACGGCGAAAGCTGTTTGGAGTAATTCTTTGTGAAGCAATGTGCAGAGCCTTTCCGGGTCCCTGTACAAAACATCAATTATGATATAATCGCCAGGATTGGACTACAGGTGCTGTACAGACATTGATGCGAAATTACCAAAATTGCGCCTGCTAATTAGTTGATAGGTTTAGATAAGGAGGTGGTGCCCGACAAGATAAGTGTACTTAATTGAAATTCAACATATCAAAAAATCCAAACTCATTTAACCTAAATCCATTGGAGGAGTAAGGAAAATGTCTAAAAAATTGTTTATTGTGGTTGGCCTATTGGTCATCGCCAGCTTGGCTCTGGCTGCTTGCCAGCCCGAAACCATCACCGTCATCGAGACCGTCGTTGTCGAGGTCGAGAAGGAAGTCGAAGCAGAACCGATGGAAGAGGAAGCTGCAGAAGCAGAATGCTGTGATGCTTACCGCATCGCCCTCTTTGAGGAGCCCGTCTCCCTGAACTACTGGAACTACCTTGGTCCAGGTAGCTCTGTCTGGACGCAATATGTGGTTGCTGGTCAACAGGCCGCTCTCTTCAACCTTTCGGATGTTCGCTTTGATTTCATTACCGAGCTAGCCAAGGAAATCCCCGAGGCTGTGGACAATGGTGATGGAACCTTCACAATCACCGTTGAGATGGTGGAAGGCGCCACCTGGAGCGATGGCGAGGCCATTACTGCAGATGATGTGGTCTTCACCCAGAACGTCTGCAAAGACCTCAAGCTGACCCAGAACTGGCCCAACCAGTGTACACCTCTGGGTATTGATGTGACCGCCGAGGCTGTTGATGAATATACAGTCCAGTTCACCTTTGCCGCAGAGCCCAGCTTGGGTACCTGGCAGGCTGGCGTTGCTTTGGCCCCCGTTCTCCCCGAACACTTCTGGGCAGAGAAGGCCGCTGAGGCTTACGCCTTCCTTGATGGCGCTGTTGCCCCCGGTGATGCCCCTGAAGCTCTGGTTGTAGCCTGCGAGGGCGACGATATGCCCGCCGCATGTGCTGAGGCGCTGGCAGCCGTTGAACTTGACGGAGAAGCCGTAGATTGTGCAGCTGAAGATCTTTCTGAAGACGCTCAGGCCGCGTGCGCCGCTGTCGAAGTGGAATTGACCTGTGAAGCTGAAGAAGGCCTTCCCGAAGACTATCAGGCCACCTGTGATGCCTATGGTGAAGAAGTTGCTGCTTATGACGAGGCCTTCACCAACGCCCGCACTACCCTGTACGAAGCTGATGCAACTGGTGTCCCCTCTGCTGGTGGTTACACCACCGATAAATGGGAAGCTGGTGCATTCGTTCAGCGCTCCGCCGTTGATACCTATTTCTTCAAAGGCGCTGAGATCGTTGAGTACGAAGATGGCACTTGGCAGATGACCATGCCTGACGGTACACAATATCAGCTATATGGTAATGCCGAAGGCGAAGAAACCCTGCGCTTTACGCAAGGCCCATACAGTGCCAACGTTATTTTCTCCCTCTACGGTTCCCAGGATGCTGCTTTCTTAGCCCTGGCCAACGGTGAGGTGGACTATGTGATGAACCCCCTGGGTCTGTCCCGCGGTCTGCGCGAGCAGGCTGAGCGCGGTGAAGGCATTACCACCTACACCAACGCGGACTATGGTATGTTCTACCTGGCCTTCAATATGACTCAGTACCCGCAGTCTGAGTACGAGTTCCGCCAGGCTTTCGATATCATCATCGATAAGGACTTCGTGGTCAATAGCGTGTTGGGCGGCGTGGTCTTCCCGATGTACTCCACCATGCCTCCTGGAAACGGCTTCTGGCACAACCCCGACACCCCCAAGCCCTACGTTGGTCTGACCCGCGCCGAGCGCGTGGACATGGCCGTCGGTGTGCTCAAGGATGCCGGCTGGGCCTGGGACGCCGAACCCTTCTGGGATGAGGATCTTCAGGACGTGGTGCCCGGTGAGGGTCTGGTTATGCCCAATGGCGAAGCCATGCCCGAGCTGACAATCCTCGGCCCTGGACCAGCATACGACCCCATCCGCGCCACTTTCAACCAGTGGATCTCCGAGTGGGCCCGCGAGCTGGGTATGCCCGTACAGTCTGAGTTGACTGGCTTCAACACCATCCTCGGTCCTGTCTTCATCGACGCGGACTACGATCTGTACATCTTGGGCTGGAGCCTCGGCAACGTGGCCTTCCCCGATTACTTCGAGTCCTTCTGGCACAGCCGCAACTGCACTGCCGATACAGGCAACTACAATACGCCGTGCCTCAAGAGCGACGAGTACGATGCCTTAGTGGATGAGTTCATGAGCACCAGTGATCTTGCTCGCGCTCAGGAACTGGTTTTCGAGATGCAGGTAATGTTGGCTGACCTGCGCCCGTACGTGCCTCTGTTCTACAAACAGACTCATGACTTGGCGCACAGCCGTGTGGTTTTCCCCTACACCGAGTCACTTGGTGGTATTGAGCAACAAACTGGTCTCCAGCGAGATGCTCAAGTGCTACTCTCCAAGTAATTCTTAGCTGTAGATCGGGTAACCGATAAGTAACACAAGGGAGCGGACGGATTTTCCGTCCGCTCCTAAAAAATTAGGCTTTCTCCAAGCAAATGCAATTAAAAACCTAGCATAAAGTAAGGTTTGCGTATTCCGTACTCCGTTTCGCGAGCGTGAGGGATGCGGTATACCGAGTACGTAAATCAATTTAGGAGAAGAATCATATGTGGAAATATCTAGGCAAACGTCTCTTGCAGATGTTTATCACTCTGTTGATGTTTCAGGCTGTGACCTACTTTTTGATGGACGCTCAGCCTGGAGATATCGCAGACCTTCTGACCCTGAACCCTGATATCCCGCCGGCGGAGCGCGAGCGCATCCGCATTGATTTGGGATTAGACCGCCCACCGCTTGAAAGATTTCTCAAGTATGTGGGCAATTTTTATCAGGGCGATTTGGGTGTATCCTTTTCGTTTTTCCCCCGACCCGTCCTTGATATCATCAAAGAGCGCCTACCGCGCACTTTGGTGTTGTTTATGAGCGCTTCGATCATCTCATTCACGGCAGGGTATATAACGGGCAAAGTTCTTGCCTGGAAACGCGGGGGTTTTGTAGAATATTCCTCAACGTTGGTAGGGGTAATTCTTTATACCGTGTTCACGCCCTGGTTTGCTTTGATGATGATCTGGCTATTCGCCGTATATCTTGATTGGCTGCCGGCAGGAAAATTTCTTGATCCGATCTTGTGGTTGGATGCACCAGAGGGCATTCATGCCAATGATCTTTTTATCCGCATGATCTGGTCGGCATTAATCTCATCGATTATTGTGATTGTTGGTCTGGTGATTTCGTCAAAGCTTCCAATGAGGTTGCGCGCTGTTGGGCGTTGGATAAGTTTCATCACTCCAATAGTGGCGTTGATTTTATATTGGCAACTGGCTGCAAGTACATTGACCGTATTTGCGATGGATATTTTGCAGCATTTAATTTTGCCAGTCCTAACGGTCACGCTGATCGCCTATGGCGGTACGATGTTGCTGATGCGCACCAGTATGTTGGAAACACTGCGTGAGGATTACATCCTTACTGCCCGGGCGAAAGGAATGCCGGAGAAAGTTGTCCGCGATAAGCACGCTGCTCGCAATGCCTTGTTGCCAGTGTGGACGGGTTTAGTGTTCAGTATTGGTAACTCCCTCAGCGGCGGTATCATCACTGAGACCGTTTTCTCCTGGCCAGGACTTGGTCTGACCTTGCTCACTGCAGCCCAGGTAGAAGATATCCCCTTGGCTATGGGTGCACTCACCGTCACAGGATTGATGACACTGTTGAGTCACCTGGTTGCTGATCTAGGGTACGCCTTCCTCGATCCACGCATTCGTTACAATTAGTCCAACGCGGATGTAAAAGGAGTATTTCTATGAGCACGATTTCAACACCTGCTGAAACAACTTACGTTCCGCTTTGGAGAGTGCGATTACGCTTATTCTGGCGAGGCGCTAAAAATAATTGGGCTTTGTTCGCAGAAAATCCTATCGGTTTGATTGGCCTGGGCATTGTCATTTTCTTTGGTCTATTTGCGCTGGCACACCCAATTCTTATGAACACCGTATGGGAACCCAGGATCTACGAACCTGTCAATGGATTTGATATCGAAATTGCTTTTCATCCCTCGCCCCCTTCGGCGAGGCACTTGTTAGGCACGGATCCTTTAGGCCGCGATGTGCTCAGCCAACTGATGTTCAGCACTCGCTATGAGTTCACCTTGGGGATGATCTCTGCCATTGTTACGGTTTTGATCGCCACTTCAATTGGAGCGGTATCCGCCTATTATGGCGGTGCCATCGACGCGATCCTAATGCGATTGGTAGATTTGGTGATCATGATCCCTTACTTGCCAATTCTCATCGTTATGAGCGCGCTGATGGAAGTGGGTATGGTCCAATTGGCGCTCTTCATCGGTATTCTGTCTGGGTTTGGTGGTACGGCAATTGTAATCAAATCACAGGCATTGACCGTTAAAGTGAAGCCGTATATAGAAGCAGCCCGAATTGCTGGTGGTGGAGATTTCCATATCATCTTCTCCCACATGGTACCCAATTTGCTGCCTATTGCTTTGCTTTACATGATGTTTGTTGTAACCAGCGCGATCTTCTCTGAAGCAGTGCTGTCCTTCTTTGGACTCACAGAAATTGAGATGAGTTGGGGTTTGATGATCAACACCACCCAAGTATTTGGCTATCTGATGCGCTTCGATACCTGGTTCTTGTTGATCCCAGCCAGCTTGGCGATCACCCTTCTTTGCGCGGCATTTTATCTGGTGGGGCGTGCGCTTGACGAAGTTGTGAACCCCAGATTGCGAGAGCGATAAATAAAACTGGCGAGTAGGAGCAAGATTGTGACAATGACTGAAAATGTTCTTGAAGTAAATGATCTGACCATGCACTACATGACGCGCAAAGGTCCAGTCTACGCAGTGGATGATGTGACCTTCCATGTGGGTCGAGGTGAAGCGATTGGTTTGGTTGGTGAGTCTGGCTGTGGAAAGACCTCCGTGGCGATTTCACTGTTGAAACTGTTACCAAACAATGCAAAAATCCTCGAAGGCGAAATAAAAATTAACGACACGGATGTAGTGCCGCTGACTACCAAAGAGATGAATAAACATCGTTGGAAGAATATTTCCATGGTTTTCCAGGCGGCGATGAATTCGATGAATCCGGTCTACTCCGTAGAGGAACAGATTCTCGAGGCTATGCGAGAGCATGTGTCCCACTTGAGTGAACAGGAGATGGACGACAAGATCGATTATCTTTTCAAACTTGTGGGTCTCGATCCAGCCTTGAAAGACCAATACCCCCATCAATACAGTGGTGGTATGCGGCAAAGGGCTGTGATTGCCATGGCACTTTCCTGTGATCCAGATATTATCATTGCAGACGAGCCTACGACCGCACTAGATGTGATTGTTCAGGATGCCATCCTGAAACGCGTCCGAGAAATTCAAGAAGAACTGAACATGGCGATGATCTATATATCGCATGACATCGCTGTAATTGCGGAAGTTAGCCAACGCGTTGGTGTAATGTATGCTGGCAAACTTGTTGAGATGTCCTCGACCGAGGATATTTTCCACCACCCCATACATCCCTACACCATGGCGTTGATGTCTTCTTTCCCCAGCATTGTGGGCGAGAAAACCGATTTGGTGACTTTGGCAGGCGAACCGCCTGATTTACTCAATCCCCCCAAGGGCTGTAGATTCCACCCACGTTGCCCCTTTGCGACAGAGATCTGCCGTGAAGATGAGCCGGAATTCAAAGATCACGGTGCAGGGCATTTGGCGGCTTGTTGGCATCCGGGAGGCGAGGGATAATGACACAGAATAATAATACTCTAGTTGATGTTCAGGACCTCTCGAAACTTTTCCCGATAGGTCAAGGTGTCTTCAAGCAGGCGGATTCGTTTGTCCATGCAGTCAGCCATCTAAATCTCAATATTAAGCGAGGCGAGAGCGTGGGATTGGTGGGCGAGTCGGGTTGTGGAAAGACCACAACCGGCAAATTGCTCACCCGATTGTTGGAACCCACTGAAGGCAATATCTTTCTGGATACTGATGAGGGCCAGGTCGACATCGCTCACATGCGTGGTGGAGAGATGAAAATTTTCCGCCGCCGGGTGCAGATGATCTTCCAAGACCCCTATGAGTCCATGAACCCTCGTTTGACGATCTACGACACCGTTGCAGAACCTCTCAATGTTCAGGGTGTAGGCTCGGTAGCGGAGCGCGAAGCACGCGTTGCCGATCTTCTCGAGACAGTGGGGTTGGCCCCCGCCTCGAGTTTCTTGTTCCGCTATCCCCACGAGCTTTCGGGGGGTCAGCGTCAACGTGTGGCGATTGCCCGCGCCTTAGTGATCAATCCAGACTTCGTGGTTGCTGATGAGCCTACCTCGATGTTGGATGTCTCTGTACGAACAGGCGTTATGCACCTGATGCAGAACCTGGCTGATCGCTTTGGGGTTACCTACCTCTATATTACCCATGACTTGGCGGTTGCCCGTTATATGTGTGACCGCATCGCAGTCATGTACTTGGGTAAGATTGTGGAAATTGGTGATACCGAAGATGTGTTGCAGAATCCTCAACACCCCTATACCAAAGCGCTGCTTTCGGCGGTGCCAGTCCCAGACCCGACATATAGCCGCGACCCGATCAAGATCAAAGGCGGCGTCACTCGCCCTGTAGATCCTGAACCGCGCTGTCGTTTCTATGACCGCTGCCCCATGGCAGACAAGGTTTGTGAGAGCAACGATCATCCGCCGCTGGAAGATAAGGGCGCAGGGCACTACGCAGCCTGTTATCACGTCTAGTGAACCGTTAGTTGAAATTTTCGTTGCAATTACCAGACGCTGGTCTCGGAGAGTCGGCGTCTGTTTTTGTTTTCTCGGGTATTGGTAATTAGCTACGATATTCCAGTGAATAGCTTAGTTGTCTGTAATCCTAGTAATGTATAATCTCGCAAGTTGGTTTACACCGAAAAAAATGATCGGTGGGGTTTCTGGGAATTCCCTTGGTGAACTTCAGATATGGGGGTATGGGGCGTTCTCCGCACGCCCCATACCCCCATATCTGCCAACTTCCAGGTGATTCCTAGAGAACCGATCAGTGAGGATCATGTGATGAACAAAAAAGCGTTATTTGTAGGTATATTATTCTTCTCATTGCTATTCGTATCAGGATGCGCGTCAGATACGTCGATTACACATGATCAACTCGCGACCCCTGCAGTAGTTGTTGAGACGGTGGTCGTCGAGAAGGAAGGTGAGAGAATTGTTGAAACGGTAATTGTTACAGCTGTGCCAGATGAGATTGTGGAGGCTGAAGCTGATGATTGCTGTGGCGTCTACCGTATTGGTATCCTGGATGAGCCACTCTCATTTAACTACTGGCATCATCTAGGAGATGCTAGCTCCGTTTGGTTTTATCACGTATTTGGTGACGACCCTGCATTCTTATTTGAGCTATCTGATCAGCGCTATCAATTTGTTCCCTCGCTTGCAAAAGGTATTCCAGATGTGAGCGATGATGGGAACGGAACCTGGACCATCACTGTTGAAATGGTAGAAGATGCATTATGGAGTGATGGTAAATCAATTTCTGCAGAAGACGTGGTTTTCACTCACACTGTTTGCAAAGATTTGGAACTCGGTTCGCTATGGCCGAATTATTGTGCCCCCAATGGAGTTGAGGTCACCGCGGAGGCAGCAAACGAATTTGCAATCCAATTTACATTTCACGGCCAAGCACCTACGATCGATAGCTGGCAAGCGGGGGTTGCATTGATCCCAATTCTACCTGAGCATTTTTGGGCCGACGCTGTAAACGAAGCCTATAGTTTCGTTGAAGGTCTGGATAAGCCTGCCCTCGATCGACCCCAAAATTGTGCTAGTACAGTTCTGAGCGAAAGCGATCAAGAAACATGTTTGGCCTGGGAAGTGTATGATGAAGGCTATTCGAATGCCCGCTCGAGTTTGTACAAAGCAGACGCAGATGACCAGCCAGTTGCCGGGGGATATGTGACGACTTCCTGGGTATCCGGAGAATTTATCGAGCAAGAACCAAATCAGAATTATTATTTCAAAGATTCTGAAATCATTGAATACCAAGACGGTACCTGGGTGCGGATCATGCCAGATGGGGCCGAATTTCAATACTACGGGGATGCTGAAGGCGATGAAACATTGCGATACATGAAAGGCCCCCATAATCCGTTGGTCCGGTACAACATCTATGATTCTCGTGATGCTGCTAATCATGCATTATTTGCAGGAGAAGTTGATTATGTGCTTGCTCCCTTTCCTTTATCGCGCGATTATCTAGGGTATGTTGATAAATACAACGGGGTCAACTCCTATGTAAACCAAGTCTACAACATGTTTTATGTGGCTTTCAATATGCAGCGTGAACCCATGTCAAATTATGAATTTCGCCAGGCATTTGACATTATGATCGATAAGGATTTCATTGCGAATCAAGTGTTAGGTGGAACAGTCACGCCCCTATCATCCACAATGCCTTCTGGGAACTACAATTGGCATTTTGATATGACCCATCCTTACAGGCAATTGAGCAGGCTCGAGCGCATAGAATTGGCTGTTCAGGTGTTGAATGATGCCGGTTGGAGTTGGGAATCTGAACCCTATTGGGATGACTATTCCCAGGCCGTCATACCTGGAGAGGGGTTGGTGATGCCCAGTGGTCAACGTCCGCCAGAACTGACTCTGATTGCACCTGGAATTGAATTCGATCCCATCCGCACCACATATTCTTTCTGGATAACCGAATGGGCGCGCGAGTTGGGTATATCCGTGCAGACTGATCTGGTCGGCCGTGATGCGATATTGGATCGTGTTTTTGTCGATGGGGATTTCGACATGTATATCTATGGTTGGTCTCTAGGCTCACCACAATTCCCGGGATATTTCGACAGATTTTGGCACAGCCGCTATTGCACTGTAGAGACTGGTGGGCGAAATGCCCCCTGTTTCAAGAGCGATCAATATGATGCCCTGGTCGATGAATTCCTGAGTACCAGTGATCTAGCCAGAGCGAAAGAATTGGCTGGAGAGATGCAGATCGTACTAGCAGATCAGCGGCCTTATATCCCCCTGTTTTCTACGCAGATCTATGAGTTGGCTCAAAAAAATATAATATTTCCATATGTGGATTCTTTGGGAGGGATCGAAGCCCAATCTGGATTTAAGACTGATGCGCAAGTATTGCTATCTGAATAACCCCTGCTACTCCTCCCAAGCGGATTTCTGGGAAATCCAGTGGTGAACGCCAACTTCCAAGTCGATACCCAGGGAGCCTACAGAACTGCACTCTTTTCCGTGATACAATATTTTCCATTATGGCCAAATATCGAATCCTACTTGTTGATGACCAGCGCGAAGTAAGGCTGGCATTACGTAGTGCCATAGAGACGTTGGGACCTGATTTTGAAGTGGCCGATGTGCCATCTGGTGAAGAGGCGCTGTTGGAGATAGTTTCAGGGCCTTTTGACTTGTTGGTTTCTGACGTCCGTTTACCTGGGATCTCAGGGTTGGAACTGTTGCACAAGATCAAAGAGCGCGCTTCAGAGATCAAAATTATCCTGATGACCGGTTTGATGGATTCGCAAGTCCGACAGGAAGTTGCCGATGCAGGCGCAGTCGCCTTCTTTCTGAAACCCATTGAAATGGCTGATTTTCTGGATGCCGTTGAACGTAGCCTTGGTTTAGTCGACGAATCTATTTTGGGGGATGATTCCCTTGAATTAGAGAAGCCGGCAGAAAGTGTTGCGGAACGTCTCACCAGTCTCCGCAAAGAATTGGACGCCATTTCTGCTGTGTTACTTGATGGGCGAGGTCGTGTTTTGGCTAGGGCGGGGGATTTGCCTGATGCTTCCGCAGAAACCGCCCTGTTTCCTGCCTTGATGGCTGCCTTTAGCGCCAGCGACAAAGTTGCCCAATTATTGCGTTCAACTCCCCCCAATGATTTGATGTATTTCGCCGGTTCCAAATATGATATATTCTTGGCTCATGTGGGCGAATCTTACGCTTTATTAGTAGCGTCTAACCCTTGTGACCCTTGCGATCAAGTATATCAATCGATCAGAGTAGTACATGAGGCATTGCAAGATCTCTTGGCTACACTGGCACGAATCGGCGTGCCTATAAGATCCGATGAAAAATTGCCAGGATTAGAGTTAGAAATTTCCGCAGAAACTCTCGTTGTAGAACCTGAGATCGAAGCCCTCTTCCAAGGAGTAGAATCCTCCGACATCGATCTAGAAGAGGTAGACGCCTTTTGGGATACAGCCTCACTTGATCTACAAGATGAGGAAATAACCAATGCTGATGCCCTCACCTATGAACAGGCACGTCGCTTGGGGTTAACCCCCGAAAATGACGACACCGAGGAATAGCAGCAGAGAAGATATTGGTTCTCTAGGAATTGGCGCGCTCACCCCTAAACCTGGAAAGTTTCACGGCGATTCCCATAAAGCCAAGATATTGTCACGTCAATAGGCATATGTTACAATTCCGCTCGCCCAATGGGCAGCATCTCTCGTAGGGGAGTGGTGCAATGGCAGCACAGCGGTCTTTGGAACCGTTGATCCTGGTTCGAATCCGGGCTCCCCTGCCTCAGTTTTCCTGATGAAATCTATCCTCGACGAAGATCCACACTCAGATCAACAATTGAAAAAAGCTAATTTCTACAAGCATCGCGTGATGCACTGCCGGCGCGATGCTTGTAGCATTTTAAGTATTTATTACTGCAATACCACATAGCGTTCTAGGGAAACTCCGAAATTGAGGGTGTGAGTGGATTTACACTTCTCGCACCTCCAATTATCGAATATCTTTCTATAAATTGGAGCGAAAATGAAAACGACCTCAGTCATATTGGCAGCCGGGCAAGGAACCCGGATGCATTCAAATCTTCCTAAAGTTCTTCACCCCATACTTGGAAAGCCGATATTGTGGTATGCCGTTGAGGCCTCTCGTGCTGTCACACAGGTGGCACCGGTTGTCGTTGTCGGGCATGCGGCTGAGCAGGTACGCACGACTTTAGGGACGGGGATGCAATTTGTCCTGCAGGAAGAACAATTGGGAACGGGTCATGCTGTGAAACAAACAGACTCCCTTCTGAGAGGACAAACCGATTATGTCCTGGTGACCTACGGAGATATGCCTTTATTGACGGAGGAAACTCTAAGCAAGTTGGTGGAAGCTCAACAATCCCATGCTGGACCAATTAGTGTGTTGACTGCTATTGCAGATGACCCGCGCGGCTTCGGGAGAATTGTGCGGGATGACGATGGCGGCGTGATTGCCATCGTCGAAGAAGTGGCCGCAACCCCAGAGCAGTTAGCGATCCGTGAACTCAACACTGGCGTATTCTGCTTTACTTCGAACTGGTTATGGGATGCCTTAGACAAGATTGAACTGAACCTCAAAGGCGAGTATTTTCTCACGGATTTAGTAGAAATCGCCGTAGGTGAAGGAAAGAGTGTCCAGGCTATAAAGGTAGATGATGCCTCCGAAATGATTGGAATCAACACTAGGGTACATTTAGCAGAGGCTTACACCATGATGCAACAGCGTATCAACCGAAAGTGGATGCTAGCTGGTGTAACCTTTCAAGATCCTGCTTCAGCATATATCGAACCGGGCGTCAGTATTGGCCGAGACACTGTTATAGGACCAAATACTCACCTACGTGGTGAAACACAAATTGGTGAGGCTTGTATCATCGGGCCGAATACAATTGTCCAGGACACTCGCATGGGAGATCGATGTGAGGTGCTAAGTTCGGTATTAGAGTTTGCTGTAATGGAAGACGACGTGGATATTGGCCCCTTTGGACATTTGCGAAAAGGCGCCCATTTGGCATCTGGAGTTCATATGGGGAACTTCGGAGAGGTCAAGAATTCATATCTTGGACCAGGTTCAAAGATGGGCCATTTCTCGTATCTTGGAGATGCCACCATTGGATCAAATGTCAATATTGGTGCTGGCACCATAACGTGTAACTATGATGGCGCTCAAAAGCATCCTACAGAAATCGGCGATGATGTCTTCATTGGTAGTGATACCATGCTAGTTGCTCCTCTAAAATTAGGCCAAGGATCTCGTACTGGAGCAGGCGCAGTGGTTACAAAGAATGTCAAAGACAAAACGTTGGTTGTGGGAATGCCTGCGCGAGCGATTCGAAAATTGGAGTGAATGCAAAAACAATTTTACGTGATCAAGGATGTCTGAGAATACAGTGAGTGCAATACAAATTTACCTGGGAATTAGTGGATTTGGAATAGTACTGATTTTGGATCTGATGGCGATTACAGCACGTACTGCGCTCAGACATTCCAGTCTGGCTCGCTTGATCCATCTTCGAGAGCTAAATCAGCCTAACGCAGCCAAGACACTCGAACTTCTAGATAAAATGCCGCGCCCCTATGCGGGTCTTCATTTAGCGCAATCTCTCATGCGCTTTATATTGATTGGTGGAGGGTATTATTTAATCCAGCAAAACGAGCGCATTACATCACTCCTTGAAGTCATTGGAGTGATGTTGATCGTTGGGCTGATCGTGGCCTGGCTGGAATGGACCATTGAGAGAGCTGTCCTTCGTGATCCTGAACGATGGGTGCTGAGATTCACAAATTTTGTCCGCTATAACACCCTGCTCTTTTATCCCTTCGTGAGTATTAGTTTATTCTTAACTCGGGAAACAACCCGGTCGAATGAGAACATCAGCATGGTGACCGAGGATGCCTTGAAAACATTAGTCGATGTTGGACAAAAAGATGGTATCTTAGAAGTTGAAGAACGTAAGATGATCCATTCGATTTTCCAGTTGGGTGACACGCTCGTCAGGGAGATCATGGTGCCGCGCATTGACGTACAGGCATTGGAAATTGGCACCACCCTCTCGGATGCTGTGGAGAGTCTCCTGTCCACAGGATTTTCTCGGACTCCTGTGTATGAGGAAACAATCGACCATGTTTTGGGATTGCTTTATGCCAAAGATCTGCTTCAGGTATGGCAAGAGGGGAATAACACATCTGACCTTCGGCGTGATCTCCTGAGGGAACCTTATTTCGTCCCCGAGGCGAAAAAAGTGGATGATCTCCTGGAAGAGATGCAAAAGCGCCGGGTTCATATGGCCATTGTCGTTGATGAATATGGTGGCGTTGCGGGTGTTGTCACCCTGGAAGATATCGTAGAAGAGATCTTTGGTGAGATCCAAGATGAATATGATGAGGGGGAAGAAATGCCTTATCGTATTCTAGAAAATGGAGATTATCTCTTCCGTGGGCGGATAGATGTAGATGATTTCAATGAAATCATGGATTGTGATCTACCGAATGATGAAGCCGATACGCTGAGCGGCTACATTTACACTCGTCTTGGACATGTGCCAACCGCTGGGGAGAACATCAAAGACGAAAAAATTGTCCTCACCGTCGAAACCGTAAGTAACCGCCGCATTCGAAAAGTGCGGGCGCAAAGAATTTGGCCCTATGAAGGTACAGATGATAAGTGATCATGATCGAGATTTGTTAGTTCAGAAAGCAGTTGATGCGCGTGAGAATGCATATGCCCCCTATTCGAATTATCAAGTTGGGGCAGCGTTGCTTACCAAATCTGGGGTGATCTATACTGGGGTGAATGTTGAAAATGCGGCATATTCCGTGACTATGTGCGCGGAACGGACCGCGGTATTCAAGGCAGTTTCAGAGGGAGAGAAGGATTTTTCGGCCATCGCAATCGCAACCGACAACGCAGGCTTCTCGTGTGGCTCCTGCCGCCAGGTGCTGGCCGAATTTGGACTGGACACGCTCGTATTGGTAATTAATGGTGATGGGCAAGTTGTCGAAGTGGTAACCGTAGCAGATTTGCTGCCGAAATCATTTTCCCCCGCTGATCTTAATTCCCCGGAAACTTTGTAGTTTGCGGAAAAATATCTGCCGAATTTACCAGTTAGGCACTGGAGTGGCGATAGTAATTGCGGATTGCAGCATCCAACCTTCAGGACCATCAGGCAATTTGACATTCAACCAGTCAACATTATCGGATTGTGTGGGCACTTCGCTGAGCACCTCGATGAGCGTGCCATTGAGAATGGATGTAATGGCAGTATTAGCAAAGCTTGGTCCAGCGCGCAAGATAGCGCCACTGTATCCGTCTGGCGCGCTGACGAGCGCGTAAACAGGGGTTGGGCTTGGCACAGGGGTTTCAGTGGGGGGCAATGTCAGGGATGCTGTTAATGTGGCTGGCAGGGTAACCGTTGGGGGAATAGGAGTGAGAGAGGCGGTCCCAGTTGCCGAAGGTGTCAGGGTTTCGGTTGGTGGGGGAGTGACTGAAGGTGTATAGGTTGGCAGGGCTACCTGCCCCCCCACAGCCGCGCCTGCGCCGCCAAGACCGATCAGCAGAATTATACCTACAATTGTCAGAACTCCCCCAGCAGTATATCCAAACAAAGTTAGCGGTCGAAATCCCAAAACAACCAGGGTCAAGGTTCCCAGGATCGCTGCCCATGCCAGGTGGATGCTGAAGAGTACCAAGCCGTCAGGCCATAAATGGGAAATGTTGCTCCCCAGGCCAAACCCTGCTGCTGCAAGCGGAACGAAGAGTTCGTAGGCCAGAGCTACGCTGGCCACCGCGGCTCGCCTGCGAGTCCGTACGATTGCAACAGTGGTCAAGATGCTTCCGACGGCCAGTACAACAAAATGATGCCAGGCCAAGCGGGTATGCAAATAAGCCTGGGTAAGTTCTGGCACTCCCCAAAAAGTCGCCACGTACCCCAAAATCGTACTGGTTATGAATACCAACAGGCTGGCAGTGAGCAATCCGATTAGGCTACGGCTGAAGAATCGCATCGAACCGCTGATCGTTCCCAGGGCAATTCCCACCAATGGGGTCATTGTTGGCGCGAACAGGGCTCCTAAGACTAATAGAGCTGGTGCGTCGATCCATAATCCCAGACCCAATATCAGACCCGCTAAAAGGGAAAACAAATAGAAATCGAATGAGGGCGAAGTGCGGTGGGCGATATCATCAATGAATGCCTCCCGTTCGCTTGCACTGAGGGGAAGCAGTAATCGCTGGGCACGCCTCCTTCTTGCAGGGGTCAGTCGCTGGATATCATCTGGGGTTTGTTCTGTTCTGGGGAGGCTCATGAGATCGTACCGTATCGAACACTACAGGCTTATTTTCGCAACGTTGCTACCATGCGTAGAGGCTTCTCAAATAATTCCAGGGCTGCGAAGATATCTGGCATGATCAAATCAGCAGCCAGCAGAGTTTCTGGGGCAGCACCCTCCAAAGAGAGAATTCCAATGCCGATCGCAGCTGCTTTGAGCATTGCGGCATCATTAGCACCTTGTCCGATTGCTGCTACACGATCATGGCCGAGTTTTTCAATATAGTTTGCTTTTTGTTGGGCTTCGTCGCCCTGTTGAACTCGCTCAGCCCGAATGTTGAGGAGTTGATCGATGGTATGCTGGCGGCCATGGGTATCCGCTGTAAGCAGATGGAGTGTGACCCGGTCTCTCAGGTTGGTAAGGATGCGTACCAGGCCCTCGTGTAATTGACCATCGATTGCCAGCGTGCCATTGACATCGCAAACCAAATGCTCGATCTGGATAGTGCCGCGACCGGGGATGTTCATTTCGATCATACCGGTATTATACAGGATATTCGGATGAGATCTTTGGGAATCGACCTGGGACCCTCAAAAAATCTGCCAACTTTCACGTCGATTCGTAGTGAGCCCCACAAATTTCAATGCGTTAGAGTAAAATACACGCTAGGCTCTTCACGAAGGAGTACATTGCAACCTTATGAGAATACTTCGATCCATTTTCTGGCTGATTATTTTTACAGTGATCGTTGGGTGCAGCCCTGGCGACGCTCCTGCTGATCAAACTGCTGCACCGGTGGAAGTTTCGCCAACAAACATGCCTGTAGCGACCGAAATTCCAACGGCGACAGCCCTGCCTCCCATTGTAGTTTTGCTAGCCTCTCCCGAAGCAGATCAAAGCATTGTAGAAACCCTTCAAGCCGAATTATCTCAATCTATCCCTGGGGTTGGATTCCGGTTCCAGGTTCGCCCATCACTCTCGACAGAAGCAATTGTCGCCGAAAATATTCACTGGGTGATCGCCCTACCTCCTACCTCAGGCTTAACTGATCTGGTTCTATCTTCACCGGGAACGCGTTTTCTGGCAGTTGGGGTCAAGGAACTGCAACCCGCACCAAATTTGAGTATGATCGGTTCTGATCGCGAGCGCTTCGATCAACAAGGTTTTATGGCCGGCTATATCGCAGCGATGCTCACTCCCGATTGGCGTGTGGGCGTAATTAGCATTGCAGATAGCGATGCTGGGCAAATAGCCCGTAAAAGTTTCATCACTGGGGTAAAATATTTCTGCGGTTTTTGCAGCCCCACCTACCCGCCATTTTATGAATATCCCCTATACGTTCAATTAAATTCTGGAGCATCTACCGATGAATGGCAAGCAGCTGCAGATTTTTTGATCCAACGCGGAGTAACGACAATGTATGTGGTCCCTGGCGTTGGCGATGCAACATTGCTGCGATATTTACAGGGATCGGGCATAGCCATGATTGGTGGGGTAACACCCCCTGTCGACGTGCGCGAATCTTGGATCGCTACCTTAGGATTTCCACCGCTGGAAGCTTTCTACTCATTTTGGCCCGAATTCGTCAACGGCTCTGATGGACAGACCATCTCCGTTCCACTCTCGATCAGCGATATTAATTCGACGTTGCTCAGCCCAGGAAAACAGCGTCTGATAGAGGAAGTATTCGCTGAGGTACAAGGAGAATATATTGAACTCATCGGAAGGAATATTCCTTAAAGGTTAAAGTGTATAAAGTCACCATAAATTAATTTTGTTCTCATCTTGCAATTTCAGCACATTTTCGATATGATTGTCTTAGGGTTTTTTCAAACAATTTTTCAAAAGGAGTGAAAAATGAAGAAATATCGTATGTTGATTGTTTTCACCCTGCTCATTGTTGCGGCGCTAACGCTAACCGCTTGTGGGCCGGGTAAGCTAGGAACCGAGGAGAACCCCATCGTTTGGGCCGTGGTTCCATCCGGTGAGACCGAGCGCGTTGTGGCTGGCTTCGAGGATGTTTCTGCCATGATTTTCGAAGAGACTGGCTTAGTTGTTGAGCCCTTCGTTGCCACTGAATACGCTGGTGTGATTGAAGCCCTGTGCAGTGATCCTCCTGAAGCGCACATGGCCTCCCTGGCGACCTTCTCCTACATCTTGGCTGCCGATAAGGGTTGTGCTGAGGCTGCGCTGGTTTCCGTGCGCTTTGGCTCTGCCGTCTACAATGGGCAGATCTTTGTACGTGCTGACAGCGGCATTGAGTCCATCGCCGACCTGGCTGGCAAGACCTTCTGCCGCCCTGACCCCTTGAGCACCAGTGGTTGGATTATTCCTAGCATAACCCTCAAAGCTGCTGGGATTGACCCCGATAGCGATCTGGCCCAGATTGTTGATGCAGGTTCCCATGATGCCTCAGTTGCCGGTGTCTACAATGGCGACTGTGATGCTGGTTCATCCTATGTGGATGCCCGCGGCCGCATCGAGGAAGATCACCCCGATGTGATGGACGTCATCAAGGTCATCGAAATTTCCGCCGATATCCCCAATGACGGTGTGCAGTTTGTTTCTGGTTTCGATGCCGAGCAAAAGACGATGGTTGTGGATGCTCTAATGGCCATTGCTGAGACCGAGGCTGGAATTGAAGCCTTGGACACAGCGTACCAATGGAATGCTCTGGAAGCGCACGATGATACATTCTATGATGCCTTCCGCCAGGTTCTAGATGCTGCCGGTGTTTCCCCAGAGGATTTCTAACGTCAATTTTGATTGAAATCTTTTTCATGCCCGTAGCAATAAGAGCATGATCCACATTCGGGAGGACAACATTGTTGTCCTCCCGTTCTTGTTTAACCTTGTGTCAGCTGAAGGGAAGCGAGGATGCGATTAATTGTTTAATGTAGTGAGGCTGCTTTGCAGGCCCACTGTCCTAGAACATACTGTATGTTATGGGAAGGGCCTCTGCCAACTTCCACAGGCGATCCCTAGCGAGCTCATGGGAATTTCTGAAGTCCCTATCGTTCGACGTGATATAATTTTCAGCTAATGCTCTAGTAAAATTTGGTTATGGGAGTAAAGTTAACATAATCGACGAGAGAGTCTGGCAACCAGGTAAGTTTCATTCAATCAAATAGCAACGAGGTTCTTATGGCGCCTATTCTTGAACTGCAAGGAATAACGAAGCGATTCCCAGGCGTATTGGCTAATGACCATATCGATTTGACGCTAGAGCAAGGTGAGATCCATGCCTTGCTCGGTGAAAATGGAGCCGGGAAAACCACGCTGATGAATATCCTATACGGATTATATGACCCAGATGAAGGGGAGGTATTTGTCAGGGGAGAGAAATTGGATGTGCAATCTCCTAGCGACGCCATTTCAGCTGGTGTTGGGATGGTTCATCAGCACTTTATGTTGGTACCTGTTTTTACGGTGACTGAAAATGTCATGCTGGGTGACGAATCCACAAGTATTGGGGGCTTTCTTGACCGGAGATCGTCTGCCAAACGTATCAGGGAAATCTCAGAGCAATATCATCTCGCTGTTGATCCCGATGCCTATGTCCGAGATTTGCCAGTTGGGGTTCAGCAGCGGGTTGAGATCATCAAGTTGCTATATCGTGAGGCTGATATTCTAATCTTGGACGAGCCCACGGCTGTGCTTACCCCTCAAGAAGTTGACGAGCTTTTCACAATTATGCGTTCGCTGGTTGAGCACGGTAAATCAATTATTTTCATCACGCACAAGCTGCGCGAGGTGTTAGAGTTTGCGGATCGGATCACTGTTATCCGGGGCGGGAAAGTCGTTGGTTCCACGACTCCACAAGAAGCAGATCAGAATACGCTGGCGGCGATGATGGTCGGCCGTGATGTAGATTTGCATGTAGATAAATCCCCTGCGAAACCTGAAGATGTCGTTCTTGAAGTGCAAGATCTGGTTGTGCTTGATGAGATTGATCAGATAGCTGTCAAAAACGTCTCATTTGAGGTGCGCGCCGGTGAAATATTGGGTGTTGCTGGGGTTCAGGGGAACGGTCAGACCGAGTTGGTCAAAGCGCTAACAGGCTTGAGCCACCCAGTTAGTGGTACAGCAACTCTGTTGGGCAAAGAAATATCTGGCTCATCCCCGCGCGAAATCACAGAATTAGGCACAGCACATATCCCTGAAGACCGCCAGCAAGATGGGCTGGTACTGACGGCGAGTGTGTCTGATAATCTGGTTTTGAACACCTATTACCTCGAACCATTTGCCCAGCGGGCGATTATCCAGGAAGATCAGGTTCTTCATAATGCAACAGAGATCATCAATAATTTTGATGTCCGCACACCCAGCGCGCTAATTCCAGTAGGTTCTCTCTCAGGCGGCAACCAACAAAAAGTGATCGTTGGACGTGAGTTTTCACGCCCCATAAAACTTCTTGTGGCTGCACAACCCACTCGGGGTTTGGATGTGGGTTCAATCGAATATATCCACAATCGTCTGGTAGAAAAGCGAGATGCCGGTTGTGCAGTTCTGTTGGTATCTACTGAGTTAGATGAAATCATGGAATTGTCCGACCGCATCGCAGTGATGTATCGCGGTGAAATCATCGATGTTGTGAATGCCCATGAGGTCACCAAAGAGCAAGTCGGGCTTCTGATGGCCGGCGTGGTTTCAGAGAAAGCTAGCAGCGAATAAGAACGAGGAACTCTCTATGAGCGAAAACGAAAAGGAAAAATCAAACAAGAAAGATGCCGGCAAGATCTTTCTCGACGAGGTTTCCAAAAGCCCGTTAACAGTTACCATCTTGGCAATCGTCACCGGCTTATTGTTGGGCGGATTGTTGGTGGCTGTTACTACTGAGGAAGTTTATGCTACTTTTGGTGAATCACCTTGGGAGGCAATTAAGATCGGCGCTAATGCTGCCTGGAAAACGTATCAGGCATTGTTTAATGGTTCAGTTGGGAATCCATCCAAGATCATTGCGGCTTTTCAGGGTGGAGACGCAGAAGAGATCAGGAGGGCAGTCAACCCATTTTTCGAAAGCTTGGTGCAATCCACACCATATATATTCGCCGGTTTGGCATTGGCATTGGGCTTTCGTGTGGGTTTGTTCAACATTGGTGCTGAAGGACAACTGTTCATTGGCGCTGCAACAACGGTCACTGCCGCCCTGTTCTTAAAAGGATTGCCAGCCATCATTCACATTCCTCTCGCTCTGGTGGCAGGCTTTGTAGGCGGTGGGTTATGGGGCTTCATCCCTGGCTGGCTTAAAGCGGCTACTGGCGGGCACGAAGTCATCAATACCATCATGATGAACTATATTGCCTTTCGTTTGAGTGAATTTTTGTTGCGCGGTCCCCTCAAGAACCCTGATGGCTTCACCCCTGTGAGCGCTCAGATCCCAGATTCGGCCAAGCTATTCCGCTTTTTCGAGAACCCAATCCGTTTCCATGTCGGATTCTTCATTGCACTGTTGGTTGCATACCTGGTTTATTTGCTCTTGTTCAAAACTACCTGGGGATATTCGTTGCGAACGGTTGGCGCGAATCCTCGAGCAGCCAAATATGCCGGTATGAGTATTGTGAAGAGTACTGTGATCGCCATGTTCATATCGGGCGGGCTAGCAGGTCTTGCAGGGGCCAACGAAGTGCTCGGTGTGAACCACAACCTAGCGTTGGCGTTTTCTTCAGGATACGGTTTTGACGCCATTGCCCTGGCGTTGCTTGGCAAAAGTCATCCGATGGGCGTGGTTTTATCAGGCATCATGTTTGGCTTCTTGCGGAACGGGGCCATACAAATGCAAGTCTCAGCAGGTATTCCTATTGACATAATTTCCGTATTGCAAGCAGCTATTCTGGCCTTTATCGCAGCACCAGCGATTATTCGTACGGTCTATCGATTGAAAGAACCTGATATGGACATTGATGCTGTTACCTTGCGTGGCTGGGGAGGCAACTAACCCATGGCTACTACTACTATGAATAACCAGATGGATTTTGTATCACCGACCAGACGACGAGTGATGGGTCTTATATTTTTGGGATTGGGCATCATCCTTTGGGTTTTGTTTGCCAATAGCGTTGATCCTGGCGTGGAAACTACCTTCAGGCTGACTCCCGGAGGTTCGACCCAAGAACTGCCAAACTGGGTTTTCCAAAGCCTACCGATGCTCAACATCTTGGCGGTGCTGAGTGTAGCCATTGGCGGTTACCAGCTAGCACGTGGTTTTGGCAAGCGTACCAACCTAATGTTGGGTATGGTTGTGATGATGTTCATCTTTGGCTTCCTGACCTGGGCAACTTCAGGCGGAACGCTAAATCTGGCCGGTTTGTTGCGGAGTGCATTGGTTAAAGCTGTGCCGTTGACTTTGGGTGCCCTTTCGGGTGTGCTATGTGAACGCTCAGGTGTTGTCAACATTGCTATTGAGGGTATGATGCTCACCGGTGCCTTCACCGGTGCTTTCGTTGGCAGCGTAACCAATATATGGATCGGCCTTTTGGCAGCCGTGCTCGCAGGTGCTCTGCTGGCGGCAGTCCATGCGGTGCTTTCGATCAAATATAAAACTGATCAGATCATTTCTGGTACGGTGATCAATATCTTTTCGACGGGGATCACATCGTTCCTTTCGGCAAAATTCTTGCAGAAATACCAGCATTTGAACGACCCGGGTCGTTTTCCCACCATCGAAATTCCCTTTTTGTCGGATATCCCCTTCATTGGCCCAATCATGTTCCAGCACAATATGTTTGTATATGCGTTGTATATTTTCATTATTGTGTTGACGATTGGTCTTTACTATACCCGTTGGGGTTTGCGAACTCGCTCTGTTGGGGAACACCCTAAAGCTGCCGACACCCTCGGAATTAACGTATTCCGCACTCGCTATCTCTCTGTGATATTGGGAGGTATGATGGCGGGATTTGGTGGTGCCTACTTCACCTTGGGTTCTGTGGGCCGATTTGACGAAGTGATGACAGCCGGACGGGGCTTCATTGGCTTGGCAGCAATGATCTTCGGCAACTGGAATCCGGTTGGCTCATTTGGTGCTGGATTGCTGTTCGGGTTCTTCGATGCCCTCTCGGCGAAGATGGCAATCTTGAAGGTGCCAATCCCCTCTGAGGTGATGTTGATGTTCCCCTATTTGGCGACAATGGTCGCCCTGGCCGGGGTGGTTGGCCGCGGTCATATGCCTGCGGCGGATGGCCAACCATACGAGAAAGAATAAAATCGATAGAGTTAAATTTCGCAAAAGAGCACCCCACTTGCATGAAGTGGGGTGCTCTTTTGTGTAAACAATTACTTATAGTGGGTAATGCCCAAATTCCTCCACAGCATCGACCATGGCGAGGATGTTTTCAGGAGGGACATCATTCATAATGGTGTGTACGGAAGCCACCATATACCCACCTCCAGGGCCCAAGATCTGCATCACTCTGTGTACTTCCTGGCGAACCTCATCTGGTGTGCCGTATGGCAGGATGCGGTGTGTGTCAATGGCCCCACAGAAGACGATATCTTTCCCATAAGTTTTCTTGAGCGCCTCTAAATCGGCCATTTTGCCTGCGGTAGTTTGAATGGGGTTGAGGATATCCACACCGATCTCGATGAAGTCTGGGATCAAAGGAAATACATCGCCATCGGTATGGAAAAAAACCTTCGCTTTGGTGCGTTCTTTGATGAATTGAATGAAATCTGCATGCAAGGGTTTCAAGATCTCTCGGTACATTTTCGGCGAGATCAATAGGCTGTCTTGAGTTCCGAGATCATCACCAATCTTGATGATATCGACATTGTCTCCCAGTTCATCGAGGAACGGTCCCATCAGTGATTTGCAGACCTCGGTGATCTTGGCTAGAAGCGCCTGAGCGAACTCGGGATGCAAAGCCATATTCAACAGAAAAACATCCAACCCTTGCATAGCGTGAGCGCGTTCGAAAGGGAACAGCAGCCAGGGCGTAGCCAGGATGGCGTGTTCGTTCTGATCTGCCAGGCGCTGCGCTTTTTCTTTGACATGCGCGATGCGGGTTGGATCGCTCATGTCCGGCCAGCCGTGGTAAGCCTCGATCTCTTCGATGGTGGTCGCTTCGGCCAGAGGGTGAACACCGGGGTACCATACTCCGGGCTCGATCTCTTTTTGCCCGCTGCCCCAAGAATCGATGAAGGGGGTGTGCGGTTCGCGGCTCTTATTGCGCTTTAGCGTTGCTGCAGGATGGATATCTCGGACACCGCGCACATCGCTGTGCAGGCGCTGCATAGTAGCTTCGTCGATCTCTGCCGAACCCAATTCAGGCCAATCATAGATATAGTTATTAGGGGCATCAATGCCTTCGTTTTCTTTGATCCCTTGGTAGGGTTTCATTTTGATCCCCGTGGCATTGCTAACCCCAATCACAATGGGCACGCGGTCTGGCTCTTCATGGTTAATTGCCGCAAGCACGCGTTCACGCGGTGTCATGGACATGAGTTATACTCCTTCAATTCATTCTTCCTAATACAGCCCCTAAAGGTTCTCATAAATATTGAATGAATTCGTTGTTTACGAATAAGAGATTTCCTTTTGGGGCTTTCTCTTATATAAATTTTAGGGTCTATTTTTCTAAATCTTCAACTGATAAGCCGAGAGCTTTTAATACCAGCCACAGGGGGCGGTCTGGCATTTCTGCAAATATTTTTTGGGCCCTCTGAAAGGCTTCTTTTTTCTCGGAAGGTGCGAAAACACCCGGTTTCTTTTGAGCACTCAGAAATGTCTCAGCACCTGAAGGGGTTCCATCGCTATTGTCTAGAGCCTTCTTGGTGTATTCAATTAGGTATTGCTTGAAGCGTGTTTGATCCATAATTTATCTCTTTCAATAATTGATTCCACTGAGAATCTAGTTCTAAATTTTGCCCAGTAATTTTACTTCAGGCCAAATGAACGGCAGCACGAGCAAGCCGCCAATGCCAATGATGGTAACTCCAGCCAGAGCGCTCATCACGGTAGAAAGGGCTACCAGCGGGATGGTTTTGAGTAGGATATATACCAGGGTGCCGCTGATTAGCGACACGGCGCTGATTCTCAGTAGGGGTTTTCCAATATTCAACCAGGCAGGGTATTTTCGCCCAACCAACCATAATAGCAAGATCGCTTCTGCTGTAAAGGCCAGAGTATTGGCTAAGCCAATGCCGGGTGCACCGAATGCAGGTGTGAGAGCAATACCGAGTAGAATGAAAACTACAACAGTGGCTCCAGAAGCGATCAGAGGGGTGACGGCCTTTTGCTGGGCGTAGAATGCGCGTGCGGCGACTTCCAGGAGCGAATGACCTACTAATCCTGCCATGTACGCCCGGACAGTCCAGACAACCAGTTCGGTACCTGCAGAACTAAACCCCAAAATACCTACCAGGGGACGAATTCCAACAGAAAGGAGAATGGCGCTGGGAATGGTCAGCGCCAGGATGGTGCGCACAGTGGTGTTCAGGGATTCCTTAAAAGCTTCATCTTCTCCGCGGATGATCTGTTCTGAGATGGTTGGCAACAGAGCTGTTCCAATGGCCGTCCCAATGAGCGATTCGGGGACTTGCATGAAAAGCCAGCCGTAGACTAGGGCAGTAACCGACCCGGCGATTAAACCCGAGGCGAGGTTGTCCTGAGCGATGAAAATCGTTTGAATGAAGAAGACTGTTCCAATACGTGGCAGCATCAGGCGGATGACTTGTAAAACGCTGGGGTTGCTCAAGTTGATTTTCGGTGTCCACTTGAACTTAAAATGGATCAGCCCTGGGATCTGAACGATAAAGAACAGAGCAGCCCCAAGGATCGTACCAAACACCAGGCCTCGAATTCCCAACCCAAAGGCAGGTAGCGTTACTCCCCCGAGGGTGATACCTTTCTCTGGGACGAGGATCAACACCCCGATCAGCGTTCCCACATCATACATGCTCGGCGCCAAGGCAGGCAGAAGGAAGTGCTGGTTGGCTTGCAGTCCGGCGATCACCAATCCGCTCATCGAAAATAGCAGGGTAGCGAATAGGTTCAAGCGCATCAGATCAACGACCAAAGCTTGCTGTGACTGATCAAAGCCAGGCGCAATGCCCCACCCGGCGCTGATGATTTCTTCTGCGAAGATGGCTATCAGGATCGAAAAACCCGCCGTGACTAGAAAAAGGAGGTTGCCGATGCGTGAGAAAAGCCCCCAGGCAGCGTCCTTGCCCTCCTTTTCCAAATGCTCGCTGAGGACCGGGATCAGCGCCATTGCCAGCGCGCCCCCTGAGATCAAGGCAAAAAGCAGGTCGGGCAGGTTGTTGGCAGCGTTGAAGGCGTCCAGTTCAGGGGAAAGACCAAAGGTTCGGGCGATGATCACCTGGCGGACGAAGCCCAGGATCTTTTCCAGGCCAAAGAATGCGCCCACGATGAGGGTGGATTTTGCGACATGGTTCATGATGCGCTAAGTATAGCATGATGATGCGTTCTCCAGGTATTGCCGGGATTCGCCAGGTAAATACCTAAAATTTCAGTGATGGAGAGGCCGGGTGGTATAATCTGCCGAAATCTCTTGAAATTATTGAGGAGCCATATGTCTAAAGTTGCCATTGTCATCGATAGTACTGCATATCTGCCGCCCGGATTTATCGAACAGCATCATATTCAGGTTGTACCTTTGCAGTTGATCTGGGGGGAGGAAACCTTCATGGATGGTGTCGATATCCAGCCGAAAGAATTCTATGCTCGTTTGCGCACAGCCGAGACCATACCGACAACGTCGCAGCCCTCAGCGGCTGCCTTCAAGCAAATCTTTGAGCAACTTCATGCCGATGGGGCTGAAATCCTGGCTTTGCTGATATCGAGCGGTATCTCTGGTACGGTCGCTTCTGCAGAGCAGGCACGTGAAATGTTGCCAGACGTGCGCATCGAAGTGGTGGATTCCCGTGCCACAGCTACAGAGTTGGGTTTCATCATTATGGAGGTAACCAAAGCAGCTCAGGCTGGGATGGATCTGACAGGCTGTGCTGCTCTCGCCAAAAGGCTCAAAGAGAGAAGCGGTGTTATCTTTGCTGTCGATACGTTGGAATTTCTCCATCGCGGTGGGCGCATCGGTGGCGGGAAAAGATTCTTAGGAACGATGCTCAATATCAAGCCTCTCTTGGAGATGACCGGCGGACGGATCGAAGCCTTGGAACAGGTTCGCACCCGGCGTAAGGCGCAAGCCCGGTTAGTGGAGTTGTTGGAGGACCGCGCCCAAGGTCGTAAGTATCGTTACGTCTCAGTAATGCAGACGGATGCCGAGAAAGAGGCCGCGGTTTTGTTGGAGCTTGCTGAACAGACCCTGGATATCGAGGAGAGCTTTATTTCTGTGATTGGACCTGTTATTGGAACCCATGCTGGTCCTGGCACATTGGCTTTGGCGTATTTGCTCGAAGAGTAAAAATTTGCCCCCTATAGGATCCCTAGGAATTCTGGATAGTCCCCCGACATTTCCCAAATACTCACCCTATATCGAGAATCTTGTTTTCTGAATTTTGTTAATGAGGTAAACCATGGCGAGAAAAGAATTAGGTCACATCGAATTACAGTGGCAGTGTCCAAACTGTGATGGCATCAATTTGGGACGTGAAAAGACCTGTGGCAGTTGCGGAGCACCCCAACCCGAAGATGTAGAGTTCAAGCAGTTTACTCGCCAAGAGTTACTCAAGAATGAAGAGCTCATCAAGCGCGCTGAGGCAGGCGCCGATATTCACTGCGCCTATTGTGGTACCCGTAATCTTGCCACAGCAGAAACCTGCTCCCAGTGCGGCTCAGACATCTCTGAAGGTACCCAGCGCGAATCTGGCAGAGTGGTGGGTGCTTTCAAGACGGGCCCCGAGGGCGAAGTGGCTTGCCCGGCCTGTGAAGCTATGAACCCTGAGTCTGCCCGCATGTGCGCTGAGTGTGGCAGTCCGCTTGGTCATCTGGATGAAGAAATGGTGTCAGGATTTGATGCGGCTTATGCTGGCCCAGAGAGTCAGGAGAAACCTCGGCGCAAAATGCCTGTCATTTTCATCATCGTTTTCGTATTGATATGTATTGGTGCGGTGGTGATCGCGGTTCTGTCGGGAAGGACCACAGATGTCAGTGGTGTGGTTCGGGAAGTGCAATGGGAGAGGTCGATCCCCATCGAAGCCTTCGGCCCTGTAGACCATAGTGATTGGCTGGATGCATTGCCCAGCGAGGCTGAAAATGTCTCCTGCCAGCAAGAATACCGCTACACTTCCAACGAACCGGTAGGTACATATGAAGAAGTCTGTGGGACACCCTACAGCGTTGATTCTGGCGGTGGCTTTGCCGAAGTCGTGCAAGATTGCGAGTATCGGATTTACGAGGATTACTGCTCTTATACGGTCGATGAGTGGTCAGTTGTCGATACAGCTGTGATGAAAGGCAATGATTACTCTCCCATATGGCCCGATCCCAGTCTTGGTGCAAACCAACGTTTGGGCTCGAATGGTAGAGAGACCTATTCGGTGATCTTTGCTGCGGATAATGAAACCTTTACGTACGATACAAGCAACGTGAACGAATATCTGCAATATCAGATCGGCAGCACATGGACTTTGGGTGTCAACACCTTTGGGAGTGTCCTTGAGATCAGCCCTTAGGTGGATTGAAATTTGTGGCACCCAAAAATTTGCTCCGCTGAAATAAATACTTACAAGAATACACGGGGAGTGGCGAAGACACACCCCGCGTATTCGTGCAAACCTCTTGTTATGGTTGCGAAATAACTGGGCATGGTGTAAAATCGCCCCCACGAATTTGCTCTCGTAGCTCAGTGGATAGAGCACTTGGTTGCGGACTAAGGGGTCGCGTGTTCGAGTCACGCCGAGAGCGCCTAAGGACGGATTTCTCCGTCCTTTTTTGCGTTTAAGGTGCAATCTGTTTGCCCCAGAATACCCGATTCGAAGTTTCCCAATTGGCCTTCCGCTGTGCCCATCCAAGCGCCAGAAAACCCACAATTGCCAACAAGGACTTCACCTGAAAACTGCCACACTATTCTTTCTTTGCGATAGGTAATCCTTCCCCTTTCCACTCATAAAGGGAACCATCGTACACTGCCACATTGTCGTGACCGACCATTAGGTACGCCACTGCGTTCAATGTCGCGGCGATCCCGCCGCCGCAGTATGTGATGATGCGCTGGTGTTGCCCCGCGCCATTCAAGCGCGCAGCTATTTCATCCTCGGATTTAATTGCACCCCATTCGACCGACAGATCTGTGAGGGGTAGGCAGGTAGAACCGGGAATGTGTTCCTGGTCATGCCACTCCTGAGGCAGGGAATTCTCGATATTCACATTATCCATGTCTATCGCTGCCTGAACTTCTTCCCTGTTCGCCCAAACATTGGTGTTGAAATCTGCTTCAAAATGGGCCGGAGCATATTTTTGCTTCCCTTTTTCAACAGCGCCTCCTACAGCTTTCCATGCTGCCAGACCGCCGTTGAGCACGCGCATATTTTTATGACCTGCATAATATAACAACCACCAGGCACGGGTTGCACAAGCTAAGATATCTGTGGCATACAGAATGACATCCGAATCATTGGATATGCCGATTTCTCCAATTTGGTCTGCCAAAACGTCATCGGTGGCCAGCATGTATTCATAAGGGGTATCGACTTCAGAAAATCTCTGGTGATCAAAAAAAGCGGCCCCAGGAATATGTTCAGCCAGATATTGCTCGTGAGATGTTGGCATCAAGGCGATTTCTTCTGGGCTCATGCCCATATAAAACAAAATCGAAGCGTCATAAATACGAATGTTGGAGTGATCGATTTTGGGTAATAATTCATCGGCTTCAATTAGAACACGATTGCGATTCATGAATACTCTCCATAGTTTATTCTTCTACATATGATCAACCGAGAAATTATAACTAAGTTTGTCCAAATTAGGTAGTTTTGGGGCTTCTAGACGTCGCTGTAGGATAATACAAAAATCTGCGGGGTATCCCGCAGAAATCCTAGAATTCCGAGTATGGTACTCCACCAAAGATAACTGAAAAGTGTATAATTTGTGAAAGCAGTAGAATATTAGAACTTACGCAGTTCGGCGAGGAAATTGCTGGGAACAG
>CAYTKR010000001.1:0-84028 GCA_964438295.1 uncultured Anaerolineales bacterium | reverse complement strand
TCGTGGTTGAGGTCAATTTCACAGGTCTCTTCGTCATGGTATCTAACGGGGGAGAGAACTAACTTCCTGTTTGAAGGGGGATTATCCAGATTTCTCACTACCACAACCCCGAGGGACCATTAGCATTAAGGTGACATTCATGCCCATCATGGAAGCATACAGGATCGCCGACTGAGGCTCTGCCCGGGGATTGTGAAGGTTAATGGTAGGGAGTAAGGAGTAGGTATCGACTGATTACCCAAAACCCAACCCCAAATACCTAGTGACCAACTAAATTGGACCTCCAAAAGTACCTATGCCATAGGCGATCAACAAGTAGAATGCCACAATAAAAAATAGAGCGAAGAATATAATCAATGCATAATCCGCCGGACGCAAGATGGATTCGTGCAGGTAGGTGCGGTCGGGATTTCCAGAAAAAGCCTTGGATTGCAGCACAACTTCGAGTTGCTGTGATTTGACTAAGGCACCCAAGATCAATGGTACGGCAACCTTGGCGTAAACTCTCACCCGTTTTAAGGGACCCATCTTATCCAAAGCTAGGCCGCGCAAACGCTGGGCCTCGATAATCATACTGAATTCTTCGATCAGTAGCGGGAAGAAGCGTAAGGTCGAGGAGAATATGAAGGCGATTTTATAGGGAAATTTAGCCCGCACCATACTTACGATCATGTTATTGACTTCTGTAGTGAACACGGCCAATGGGATGATTAGCGTTAGAGTCAAAGTTTTGAAAATCACGTTGAAGCCGTAGCTCAACCCCTCCCAGGTAGCAAAGCCGCCCCCGACCAAAGGCCAACTCTCCGGGAAAGTGTAAATCCTGCTGAGCTCGTTGATGGCTTCGAACCCCTTCAGGGCCATAACCTGTTCGCGATTGAAGAAGGCGTGGGTTAGCAATAGCAAGGCATAGAAGGGAATCATGATCAGTAGGATCGTGCGGATGTAATTCCAATTTACCCCCACCATCAGACAGGCTATGATAATTGACACAGCCAAACCAATTTGCATCGCAGGACTTTCCCAGGCGAAAGCGATAATGGTCACTACGACAACCATGAACAATTTGGGCCGGAAATCGAGGCGCGAAAAGAAGGAATCTCGCTCGACAGTTTGGAATTTCATCATGCTCATGAGTCGCTCCCTTCAGGAGCAAAGTAATCGGCAAATTCTCCGGGGGTTAGCAAGGACGGAAAGGCACTATTCAGTTTTTGCATTTCTTGTGAAAGTCGCACAGCCTGAGGTGCTGAAAGGAAGGTGCACTTGAGGATTTCTGATTCATGAAAGGCAGCGCGGGTAACATCATCCAACAAGACAGTGCCTTTACCCATGACAATCACGCGTTCTGCGAACTCAGGCATCAGGTAGAGGTGGTGTGTGATCACGATGACGGTCTTGCCCATTTTGTGCAGATCGCGACTGATTTCGAGAATATATTTGGCCCCCCGATAATCTTGTCCGGTGGTTGGCTCATCGAAGATTATGATCTCTGGCTTCATGGCTAGGATCGCGCCGATCACCACGCGTGCCCGATCGCCTTTTGGTAGAGCCAGGGGGTGCATATCACGCACCTCGGTCAGCCCCATGGCATCAAGGCTCTCGACGATTCGGGCCTCGACTTCATCTTCATCAAACTCTAAGTTTTTCAGTGCAAAGGCAATTTCTTCCCCGACCGAGGTATTGAAGATTTGATTGTCTGGGTTTTGGGCAACATACCCGATTCTGCGAGCCAAATCGCTGACGCTCATTTCCTGGGTGTCCACGCCGCTGACTTTAACAGCACCCTCTGTGGGCTGCAGCAGGTTGAGAAAGTGTTTCACAAGGGTGCTCTTGCCGGCGCCATTCTGGCCGATGATCAAAACATACTCCCCCTCGGTGATTTCTAACGAGACGCCATGCAATGCTTTGGTTCCATCGGGATAGATGTGGGCTAGATCATGAATTGAGAGTAGCGGCTCTCCACGGAAACCTTCGGTTTCTTTGAGTGCAAAACTTGAATTGACAGGTTGATTTCTCAAGCTGTCGAGCAAGGGAAGTGCAGCTTCCATTTTGACGGGCACTTTTGGTACCGCGATCCCGCGTTGGTTTATGCTGTAAAAGGTCTTGGCAACTTGAGGGGGGCGTAGATCGTTTTTCTCGAGCATCTCGATCTCAGCATAGATTTCATCGGGAGCTCCCAGGGCAACGATTTGTCCATGAGAGACAAGTGCAATCCGGTTTGCAAAGGCGGCCATTTCTTCAGCGGAGTGGCTGGCCATCACGATGGTCATGCCTAAACCCTGGTTTAGCTCATGGGCGGTGGCGAATACTTCTTCTGCACCAACCGGATCTAACTGTGATGTTGGCTCGTCCAAAATCAACAACCTTGGCTGAACTGCGATGGCAGCGGCGATGGCCAGGCGTTGTTTTTGCCCCCCAGATAATTCATGAGGGTGTTTCTTCTCAGTGCCTTCTAACCGAACCGCAGATAATGCCTGGGGAATACGTTCAATAATGACTTCTCGTTCGACTTTCAGGTTCTCTAATGCGAACGCGACCTCATTTTCTACAGAAGTGGAAATGAGTTGAGTCTCAGGATCTTCGAATACTTGTCCAACATAATTTGCCAGGGCGCTGATGGGATGCTCAACGGTATCGAGGTTTCCAATATGCACACTCCCGAAGAAACGCCCTCCATAGAATTGGGGCACAATGCCATTAAGTGCCAGGCACAAGGAAGTTTTCCCAGCACCGGTTGGTCCGATCAGTCCCAGGAATTCACCTTTGTGCACTTCAAGGTTAATATCCCGCAGCACAAAATCTTCCGAGCGGGGGTATTTGTATGAAACATCTTTGAATATTGCAATCGGCTCAAACATTCATCACTTCTTTCTGCGGGGTGCGATAAAGCAGTGTGGGCAGAGTATTGCACCTGTCCACATCCCATTTCCCCAGCAACTTCACCGCCTGCTCTGTAAGTCTGATGTATAAATAATTCGCCATATAATCCATTCACAATGGTATTCCAGCCGGCTGAAAATGTGAAGGTTGGATCGCGCTGGATGGCGGGAGAAATCCTTCTTTTTCGACCGTGACAAGGGATTGTGAACAGCGTACAATATCTCATCAACGAAGAGAGGATAATGACCATAGATGAGCTCAAATGAGAACAATACCTTGCAACTGAAACAATCCCTGGGGGAAAGAATCCGCAAACGCCGCAAAGAACAGCGACTGGTTCTCACCGAGTTGGCTGAGTTGTGTACCATCTCACCCTCATTTTTAAGTCAGATCGAGCGCGATCAGGCTAATCCGTCCATTTCTACATTGCACGATATCGCAGTGGCATTGGGTGTTACGGTCGGGTACTTCTTTGCTGAACCGCAAGTTATAAGCCAAAATCACGTCACAAATGGGTTGGTGAAATCAGATGTTCATGTTGTGCGTGCTGATAAACGCAAGAGGTTGATCTATCCCAAATCTGGTATTCAAAATGAGTTGCTTTCGCCTGATCTAAATCGCGAAATCCAAATGATGTGGGTGGTTCTGCCCCCCGGTACGGATACTGGAGATGAACCCCTGGCCCATGAGGGCGAAGAATGTGGTGTGGTTCTTCAGGGGCAGGTCGAGATTTGGGCAGGGGAGGATCATTTTATCCTGGGGCCAGGGGATGCCATCTATCAGAAAAGTACCATCCCTCATCGTAGTCGAAATATTGGGGAAGAGGATGTTATCATTGTAGTTGCCATCACACCTCCTTCCTTTTAAGAAATTGGTAATTCCCTCGCTCGTTGTCGTTTTGATGAACGCAGCGAGTAAGAATCTCTTACACCCTACAGATCTACCAATCATCAGGTAGATCTGTCCTAATTTAAGTGGGGGTACAATTTGTCACGCCATATTATGATATATGTAAAACTTTAAGGTGAAAAGGCTTGACTTTCGGCGTATTTTTTACTATTATGGATAATAATTACACTCTGATCAAAATTAACACTGGTTTTTGGCTTGTTTTTTATCTAGACTGAAATTTCGAATTGATCTTATAACGGTAAATTTCGCTTTCAATGTCCAAGAAACAATCGCTTGGTTCCCAAATTCGAAATCATCGTAAGACCATGCAGTTGACGCTGGTTGAACTGGCTGAAAGCTGCAATATCTCCCCATCCTTCCTTAGTCAAATAGAACGCGATCAGGCCAACCCCTCGGTGACCACGCTTTATGCCATCACCGATGTGCTCGGATTATCGATGGCCTCCTTCTTTGCAGGACCCGATCAAAATACCTCAGTAGAGCAACAGCAATCTCCAACCGTGACTCGCATCGTACGCGCCGACCGTCGCAAGGTGCTCATATATCCAGGATCCGGCATCCGTAATGAATTGTTGGTTCCAGATTTACGCGGCAATATCCAATTGACTTGGATCGTAATGCCCCCGGGCACTAACAGCGGCGAGAAACCCTTTATGCACGAAGGGGAAGAGTGCGGCGTCATTCTCCAGGGGCAGCTCAAAACATGGATTGGAGATGAGGTCTTTATTCTGGGACCAGGCGATGCGATTTATCATTCCAGCACCATCCCACATCGTAGTGAAAATATCGGCGATGAAGATGTCATCATGGTGAACGCCAAAACTCCGCCTTCAATTTAGAAATCATTTATTCATCAAGATGAGTTATGAAATCGAAAGACTAAGAACGAAAAATAGCTGTGGGGACTCCTTCCACACAGCTATTTTTCGAAATATCTTGCCTTAGTAAATGCCGGAAAGAAACCCAAAATAAATTGTGAGAAAATTCCGGCATTTACACAGGTTTTGCGGTGAAACCGGTCAGTAATATTTCAAGCCACAAACCGCAAAACACTTATTGTAACAATACAGAGGAAAAAATCTATCATCGTAGATTCAAGAAAAAAGGATTAGCAAATGACAAATTCTGATTTTGACGTAATTATCGCAGGTGGTGGTCATAATGGTCTGGCCTGTGGTGCGGTTCTGGCTCGCGAGGGGATGTCGGTACTGGTAACTGAACGAAATCCCTGGTTGGGCGGCTGTGTAACTACCCGCGAGGTTACCCTGCCTGGCTTCAAGCATGATATGTACGGTTCGTCGCACGTTTGGATCCACTTGAACCCCGATTACAAAGAAATGCTCCCTGAATTGGAGCAATATGGTTTGGAATATATCTGGTCGGAAGACCTGATTACCGGACACCCCTACCATGAAGGTCCAGGGATCATCGTTTATAAGGATGTCGATAAGACCTGCGATAGTATCGCCCAATATTCTCCCGAGGATGCCAAGCGCTATCGGGAAATCTATGATGGATTTATCGAAATCAAAGATGGCGTGGTGGCCAATCTATTCAACCCCCCTCAGCCTCCCAGTTTGATGACCTCGGTGATGGAGAACAGCGAGGCCGGCTTGGAGATGTTGCGCAATTACCGCCTCAGCCCCAAAGCCTGGGTCAAAGAGAACTTCAAGCACCCCCACGTTCAGTCCTTTATCCTGGGTTGGGCAATGGCACCCCAAAACTGGCCCTTCCAGGAAGGCGTCGGGCAATCCTTCTACGTGATGATTCCGGCGATCCACTCCTTTGGTGAATCTATACCCAAAGGTGGCACGATCGAGATGCCCAATGCTCTGGCGCGCTATATCGAAGCTCGCGGCGGTACGGTGATGACCGAAGCGACTGTGACCAAATTCATTGTCGCCGATGGTGAGTGCAAGGGGATTCAACTCGATGATGGCCAGGAGATCACAGCCAGAAAAGCGGTCGTCACCAGTCTGGACCCCAAGCAGACGTTCTTGAAGTGTGTTGAGCCAGAACACCTATCCCCCAAATTCCGCACGATGGTCGAGAATTTCTCCTTTGGCAAAGTCAGCATCGTGCGGGCGCACTATGCGCTCAATGAGTTGCCTCAATTCAAGAATGGCGAGGAGATGAGTCATACCGCTTTCCAACGTATCTTTGGATCCATGGAAGATATCGAGATTCAATATGCTGAGATGGGACGAAACGTTCCGCCCAGCAACCCTTTCCTATGGACCGCGGCCTGGACGCTGCATGATCCCAGCCGTGCGCCTGATGGCAAGCACACCCTGATCATGGATACCTTTGTCTCCAATCGTCTTCAGGATGGCAGCCGCTGGACGGATGAATTGGCTAAGGAATATATCGATGAAGTCATGCTGCCCGTGCTGCAAAGCCACACGACTAACATGGGGCGCGAAAACATCCTCGCCGAATATATCGACCATGCCGAAACCTTGGAGCGCGATAACTGGTCGCTGGTTGATGGAACCACCACCGGCGGGGAGCGCACCCAGGCCCAAATGGGCTATTTCCGCCCCTTCCCAGGCTATGCTCAGTATAAGTCTCCCATCAAGAACCTTTGGATGACCGGACCTTCAACTCACCCTGGTAACGGCATCACCGCTATGGGAACTATCACGGCCAACGAAATGCTGCGCTCATTTGGAATGAAGGCAGAAGAAGACGAGTTCGATTTTTAGGAATTTATTATGAGTAAAAAGATTGAGAAATACACCGCTCTGGTGGTTCAGCCGGAAGTTTACGTTGCTAACACTCGTGATGAAATTTACCGCAACCTGGAGCACTATACTCGGCTAATCGACTTTGGGGTGGGCTATTTTTATGAGCGACCCGTGCGCCTGGTGGTTTTCCCCGAGTATTTTTTGCAGGGCGTTACCACTCCTGGCAAGGGCGAAGATGGTCTGGAAGCCTTCATGAAGAAAGCCATTACGATCCCCGGCCCCGAATTGGATGTACTGGGTGAGAAGTGCAAGGAATATGGCATTTATATCGCTGGGGGCGGCGTTGTCGAGCAAGTGCCGGAATTCCCTGACCGTTGGTTCAACACCGCCTTCATCATTGGACCGGATGGCAAGGTGATATTGCGTTATCACAAATGGCATATTCCTGCTTCGATTGGCTTGGGCACCAGCCCCCACGATATGCTGGAAGAGTACAGCAAAGTCTTTGGGGACAGCATCAAGAACCGCTTCCCCGTGGTGGATACAGAGATCGGCAAACTAGGCACGATGACCTGCCACGATGGCGCCACACCTGAGGTATCTCGTGCGTTGGGCTTCAACGGTGTGGAAGTGATCTGCCACCCAGGAGCCATCCAAGAAGTTGAGGGTGTGAGTAGCCCCTGGGATTTCTGGTTGTTCACTCGCCGCACGCGAGCACATGACAATATGTGTTATTTGCTCGGCTCGAACTGGGGCAAGGTTCACTACGATTACTACCCCAAAGCCTTTTGTCCCGGACACTCGTTCATAATCGATTACACCGGTATGGTCATGCGCTATGCCCCCTACCCGGAAGAGCAGATCATCGCGGCTACCATCGATGTCGAAGCACTGCGCGACCACCGCACCATTGCCAACCACAATATGTGGATCGACGTTCGGACCGAGGGTTTCCGTGAGATGTACGAAAAGCCCATTTATCCGCCCAACTTGTTCCCGCCTGGAAATCCGCCGCGCAACCTGGCCCAAAAGATGGAGGGGGCTAAAGAAGTTCTGAAGACCCTCTATGGACGTGGGCAGTTCACCCCACCTGCGGAATATTCCGTCGAGGATATGCCCAAGCTATTCGAGCAGCGCGTCCGCTATGCCCAAGAGTCGGGCAGGCTAAGGAAGGATTGACATGAAAGTTGCCAGCAAACTTGTCAAGATGGATTTCGTGGTTGGTGAGATTGAACGGGCAGATCAATACTTGATCATTCACAGCCACCCCGATTCGACCATGCCAGCCAAAGTACGCATGGATGCTGTTGATGTATGGCTTTTCATTCGCGCCGGACTCAACTGGCCGGTGATCAAATATGTGTTGGCACTGCCGCGCCTGTATCGTCAGGCCAAAGCTGAGCAAAATTCTAGAACGTGAATATCTGATCGGCGAGGTCTTCCGAAAATTGGGAATGGCAGGTATGCAGCTCTGATACGCGTGCCCCTCCTATTTTCCGAATTCTCGTCTGCAAAGTGAAAGCGTCAAAATCCTTACGTAGTCATGTGTCGAAGGAGGTGGTTTGTCCCAAATATCATATACGCTCTATCCCTGGAAAATCGTTTATTAAAATTCATGTGTTCGGAGGAGACTTAAATGTCTAAAAAACTATTAGTTACCCTGGCCGTATTCGCGATTTTGGCGCTTGCTTTGGGCGCTTGCGCGACGCCAGAACCTGAGACGATCACTGTAATCGAGACGGTCGTCGTTGAAGGCGAAGTTCAGGAAGTTATCGTCACCGTCGAGGTCGAGAAGGAAGTCGTCGTCGAGAAGGAAGTTGTGGTGGAAGTTGAGGCGGTCGATGAGGCTGAACTCGAACGCCAAAAAACCGTCATCTTCGATATCGACGAGGAAGCCCCGGCTGACCCCAATAACTATAACCCCTACTCGGGTGCTGCCCGCCAACACCATGGCCCAATGCAATCGATGATGGAGCCTCTGTTCATCGGCAACCTGGCGACCGGCGAAACGATGCCTTGGTTGGCTGAGAGCATGACTCCCAATGAAGATTACACTGTCTGGACCCTGACTTTGCGTGAGGGTACGATGTGGAGCGATGGCGAAGTTTTGGATGCCGACGATCTTATGTTTACGATCAATTTGATTTCGGAAAATCCAGAATTCACTGCACGCTCCGATTTTAGCAGCGTTGATTCACTGGAGAAAGTGGATGATCGCAGTGTGCAGTTCACCTTGGCAGAGGCCAATCAGCGCTTCCTGCTTGATAATTTTGTTGTGACCACTGGCGAGAGCTTTCATACACTGCCGGAACACATTTGGGCTGGTCAGGACCCCCTGACCTTCACGAACTACGATCCCGATCAGGGTTGGCCGGTATTTTCTGGTCCGTACACGTTGTTGAGCACCAGCGACAATGAGTTTGTCTTTGAACGTGACGATGACTATTGGGGTGTAGCCGCTGGTTTCAAAGATCTGCCTGCTCCTGAAAAGTTGGTCTGGGTATTCTATGGTTCTGAGGAAACCCGTACAGCCGCGGCAGCTCGTGATGACTTAGATGTAATCATGAACATCCGGCTTGGCTCCTTCTTGGCCCTCAAGCAACTTAACCCCAATATCATTGCTTGGACGGAGGAATTGCCTTTTGCCTGGAGCGCTTCTTGTCCTCGCAACTTGGATTTCAATCACGGTATGGAACCCTGGGGTGATCCTGACATGCGTTGGGCAGTAAACTATGCCCTCAACCGTGAACAAATCATCGAAATTGGCTACGAAGGTATCACCAGTCCTTCACGTCACTGGTTCACTGCCTATGGCGCGCTCAATCATTATGTCGATCTGGCAGAAGAAGCCGGCCTTTATGATGAATACCCTGTCATGACCTCTGATCCCGATTTAGCAAAGGCGATGATCGAAGGTAAAGGTTGGGTCATGAACGCTGAGACTGGTTACTATGAGAAGGATGGCGAAGAACTGGGCATGGAGATTGCCCATTTTGATGCTCCTGAAATGGGTGCTGTTTCTGGTGTGATTGTTGAACAATTGCAGGCAATTGGCATAAACGCGTATGAGAACATCCAGCCTGTTCCTGCGTTTATTGACGGTATGCTCAATGGCACCTACGAGGCTCAACTGTTCTTCTTGTGTGGTTCGGTTGTCGATCCCTGGGACACCATGGATCACTTCCACACCCGCCACTTACCCGCAGAAGAAGGCCAACCCATCTCGCACTACTACTCCAACCAGACCTACTGGAGTTCAGATGCTGCGTATGAGTTCTCAGCCATAACGGACCAAATCGAGGTACTGCCGATTGGTGATCCGGCTATCGATGATCTGTTCGTTGAAGCGATGAAAATCTGGCTTCCTGAACTGCCTAATATCCCGATATCTGTCTCACCGAAGTTAGTGCCTTTCAATGAGGCATATTGGACCGGTTGGCCCACGGCTGATAATGCTTACTTCCAACCCCAGACCTGGCACCATGGAGCGCACGTAATCATCCATGAGCTGGAACCTGCCCAGCCCTAGTCTGTAACCTCGTTTTTTGTATGCCCGGTAGCCAGTTTTCTTACATAACTGGCTACCGGATTTTCACACCCAACCCTTAGCTTTGCATGGAGCATGCACGATGGCAACTCATCCGAATATTGTCTTTATCCTGGCTGATGATATGGGGTATGGCGATTTTGGCATCTTCAATGAAGGTCGCTCGGATACCCCGACGCTTGACCGCCTGGTTGCAGAAAGCGTTTGCCTAACCCAGCATTATTCTGCTTCTCCAGTCTGCGCTCCTGCCCGAGCTAGTTTACTGACTGGGCGCTATCCTCATCGCACAGGTGCTATTGATACTTTCGAAGGGCGTGGCCTGGATCGGATTGCCTTGCGCGAAACAACCATAGCCGATCTCTTCAAAGCAGCCGGTTATCGCACTGGACTGGTTGGCAAGTGGCACTGCGGAGCCATGGATGCGCGCTATCACCCTAATGCCCGCGGGTTTGATGAATTTATCGGTTTCCAAGGGGGCTGGCAAGATTATTACAACTGGCGATTAGACTACAATGGCCAATTCAACAAAAATGATGGCCGCTATCTCACTGACGTACTTACCGATGAAGCGATTGGTTTCATTCGACGCAATCATACACAACCATTTTTTTTGCACGTTTCTTACAACGCACCGCATTTCCCCATGCAGGCGCCCGATGCGCTGGTACACAAGTATCTAGAACGCGGTTTTAACCTAGGGGTTGCCCTCGTTTATGCCATGATCGAAAGCATGGATCAGGGCCTTGATCGTATCTTAGAAACGCTCCAACAAACAGCAATTGAGAAGAACACAATTGTAATTTTTACCAGCGATAATGGCCCCGATGTGGGTGGCGAAGGCGCCATGTCTAAAGAGCGCTTCAACTGCCAATTTAATGGTCATAAGGGCAATGTGTACGAGGGCGGCATTCGTTTACCATTGACGATACGGTGGCCGGATGGTTTGGAGAGTGGACGGCATCTTGACTCGATGACCCACTTTACCGACTGGCTGCCGACCCTGATGGCTGCTGCCAGCCTCCCCATCCCTGAAAATCTGCGCCTGGATGGCCGGGACATTCTACCCGTGCTGCGCGGCGAAACCGATGAAGAGGACCCAAGGCGTTTCTGGCAGTGGAATCGTTACACGCCGTTGGTCACCACAAATGCAGCCATGCGGGACGGCGATTGGAAGCTAGTGCGCCCCGATATACCAGAAGCAAAATTTGTTGCGCCAGAAGACCTGGCATTTGATATCGCTTTGAAATACCATCCCGAACTTTTTCACGATATTTCCCGAATTCCAGAACCAGAACGCCAGATGCCGGAAACACCCCCAGCGCAATTATTTAATCTTAAGGATGATCCTGGTGAGGTGACCGATTTGGCTGCCACACATCCGGTGCGCGTGGAACAAATGATATCGGCGCTTGAAAGTTGGTTCGAGGATGTTGAAGCCGACCGAATGAGTATTGGTGATTGAATGAGAATACTCTATATCGATATCGATAGTTTGCGCCCAGATCATTTAGGTTGCTATGGATACCATCGCAACACCAGCCCAAATATCGATGCGCTGGCTGAAAGAGGTATATGCTTTGAGAATGTCTACGCCTCAGATGCGCCGTGTTTGCCCTCACGTTCTGCTTTGTGGAGCGGACGCTGTGGTTTTCACACGGGTGTTGTCAACCATGGTGGTATGGCAGGTCAGCCATTTGTCGAAGGTCCGGGGCGTGGTTTTCGAGATCTGTTTGGCACGACGAGTTGGATGAGCCAGCTTCGTGAGTTGGGCTATTACACTGCTACAGTCAGCACGTTTGGCGAAAGACATTCTGCCTGGCATTGGTATGCAGGTTTTAACGAAATCTATAACCTTGGTAAAACGGGCAATGAAACTGCGGATGAGGTTACCCCGTTAGCTCTGGATTGGATCGAACGCAATGGCACCAAGGATAATTGGTTTTTGCACGTCAATTTTTGGGATCCCCATACCCCATATCGCACGCCTTTAGAGTTTGGCAACCCCTTCGAGAATGATCCTCTTCCTGACTGGTATACGGAAGATATGTGGCGCAGATCTTGGGAGGGATATGGCCCGCACAGCCCGCAAGAGCCTCATGACTATGGCGGCGAGCGAGTCAACCACCTTTTTCCGCGCACACCCGATCAGATTGACTCGATGGAGAAGGTGCGTCAATGGATCGACGGTTATGATGTCGGTGTGAACTATGCAGATGAACACGTGGGGCGTATACTCAACTCCCTGGCGGATACTGGTATTTTAGAGGATACCGTGATTATGGTCAGCGCTGATCACGGGGAAAATCTTGGCGAACTCAACGTTTGGGGCGATCACCAAACTGCCGATCAGATTACATGCCGTGTTCCGTTAATTGTCCAATGGCCAGGTTTGACCAACCAGTCGCGAGTAGATTCCGCTCTGCATTACCAATTTGATTGGGCAGCAACAATGGTCGAACTGCTTGGAGGGCGAGTACCTGAAAATTGGGACGCGCAACCCTTTAGCACAGCCCTTCGGGAAGAAAAAGAACATGGCCGCCCGTACCTTGTGACAAGCCAGAACGCCTGGTCGTGCCAACGCGGCATTCGGTTTGATAACTATATCTGCCTAAGAACGTATCATGATGGCTACAAGCAACTTGACCCCATTATGTTGTTCGACCTGGAAAATGATCCACATGAGCAGGTCAACCTGACCGCCGTGCGGCCGGATTTAGTGGCGAAAGCCATGCAGTACCTGGCCGATTGGCAGTACCAAATGGCCCTGACCAGTCCTCAAAATGTTGATCCCATGATGACGGTGCTGCGCGAGGGAGGGTCGTTCCATACTCGGGGTCAACTCCCGAAGTATCTGGACCATTTGAGGAATACTGGACGTGGACATCACGCTGACCATTTGAGTCAGAAACACTCTGATGAAATCGTGTAAGATAAACTGAGGCATAAACCAGATGCTAAGTCATCAGAACCGCAACAGGAATACAGGAAATTTTCTGAAATCGATCTATTTTGATCATCCTGACTGGGTGCCATGTGTCGTGAGCTTTATGCCTGCGACCTGGATAAAGTATCGTGAAGAATTAGAAGAGATCGTTCTGTCACATCCACGGCTCTTCCCCGGATACTCAAGGGGCTCGCACGAATTCGATGCGATTCCAAGCCTCATGTATGAGCTCGGTTCCCACACAGATTGCTGGGGGAGCATATGGGAGAACGTAGATCGAGGTATGACAGGGATCCCAACTACACACCCCTTGGAAGATTGGTCTAATTTCAACGATTTTGTCCCGCCCGATCCATTAATGGACAACTTGTTTGGCCCGCGTAATTGGGATGAAGTGAAACGTTTATTAGGCGCTGCAAAACAGCGAGGTGATCTCGCAACCTGCAAACCACTGCCACATGGCTTTTTGTATTTAACGTTGACCTATTTGCGTGGATTTGAGAATGCAATGCTCGATATCGCATTTGACGAGCCTTGTCTGTGGGAGCTGCTTTCGATCATCGAAACATATAATAATGCTGTGGTACTCGAACATATCCGACTGGGTATGGAATTCCCAATGTTTGGGGAAGATCTTGGGATGCAATCTGCTCTTCTTATCAGCCCGATGTCCTGGCGAAAATATATCAAGCCCGCCTATAAGCGCATGTTCAAACACTGTCTTAATAAAGGGCTGCCTGTCTTTTTACACAGTGATGGCCAAATTCTGGATATTATCCCAGATCTGATCGAGATCGGGGTAGCTGTCCTGAACCCCCAATTTCGATCGAATGGATTGGATGGGCTCAGAGAGGTCGCAAAGGGCAAGGTTGCTCTTTATCAGGATTTAGACCGCCAGCTATTTCCCTTTGCTACTCCATCAGAGATCGAGGATCACATCGCTGAAGTTTATGAGGCGCTTTATTTACCCGCAGGCGGTTTGATACTGTCCGCCGAGTGTGAGCCGGATGTGCCCTTAGAGAACATTGAGGCTATCTGTGCGGCGTTAGAAAAGGTTTGCAAATTACCTGAGTTATAAGGCGAACTATCGTGTTTGAACTTAAGAATTTGGCTTCAGAAGATATTAATGTGAATGGGTTGAAAATCCATTTCTATAGGACGGGAAGTGACAAGCCCGCCCTGGTATTGCTGCACGGAATCACAGACAGTGCTAAATGCTGGCCGCGTTTGGTTCAGCACTTGGGTGATGAATTCGATATGGTAATGGTGGATGCCCGCGGGCATGGTCTGTCAGAAGCACCCGAGAGAGGTTACAGTTTTGATGAGCAAGCCGCAGATGTGGTTGCTCTTCTCACTGCATTAGAATTACATCAGCCAGTTTTGTTGGGCCACTCCATGGGGGCAATGACTGCCATAGCGCTGGCAGCATCCTCCCCGGGGTCGGTCCGGGCATTGATCCTTGAAGACCCGCCTCTGTCGGCCAAGGGACAAATTTCACTAGATGAGTCTGAGCTCTGGCGGAAAGAAGCCCACAATAAGATCAAGAAAATGCAGAGCCAGGCCTTATCTGAAATTATTTCAGATCGTCGCGGTCAAGCGCCGAATTGGTCTGAGGGTGAGTTCATGCCCTGGGCCGAGGCTAAACATCAGGTCAGCCCTAATGTGGTCGAAATCGCCTTTTCATTGCAACTACCCTGGCGTTCGATCTTCAAGCAGATTGCGTGCCCCACATTATTGCTGACTGCTGATCCGGATGACGGGGGGCGCGTTACCCCAGAAATTGCAGACGAAGCCTCAGCCCTGTTATCAAACGGCCAGGTTGTCTATATTCAAGATGCAGGCCATAACATCCGTCGTGATCAATTTGACAAATATCTAGCTGTTGTGCGTGATTTTTTGGAAGAAATATACCTAAAGTAACTCCGCAGAAGGACAGGTAGATCTCCGAAAACAGGGTATGCGCTCGGGCGCAGCCCCCAGCGCATACCCTGTTTTCGGGAAAACCCGTTCTATGATTTAGCAGTCATTGCCTAACTATAAGGAAAGAGCATATGGTGACAATCATCTCAAGAGGAGAATACGTATGAGTGGATTAACCAAAGAATATGTCATCAAGAGAGTGGGAATGTTCCTGATCACAATCTGGTTGGGAACCAGCATCATCTTTTTTGTGCCCCGTTTAGTCCCAGGTGATCCTGTCCAGGCCATGGTTGGGCGCCTGATGATGGAAGGCGCTGAAGTTGCCAATGCACAAGAGATCATAGAGGCTTGGCAGGTTCGTTTTGGTTTAGACAAACCATTGATCGTCCAATATTTCCGCTATCTCTACAACTCGCTCACCTTCAATACCGGGTACTCACTGGCATTCTTCCCCACCCGAGTTGACGATATGGTTCTGCGAGCGATGCCCTGGACACTGGGATTGTTAACCGTCGCAACGATCTTATCCTTTATTCTCGGCAACCTGATCGGCGCGCTACTGGCCTGGCGGGGAACTCCACGCTTTTTGAAGGCCTTATTACCGGTATCCCTGACCTTTACCGCCATCCCAGCCTTTATGTTGGGCATATTGCTGCTCTACCTGTTTGCCTTCAATCTTGACATCTTGCCGTACGGTGGTGCCTATGATCGCGGATTGGATCCGGGCTGGAATTGGCCATTTATTTCCAGCGTGCTCAAGCATGCTACTTTGCCAGCCTTTGCCGTAGTGCTGGTCAGAATGGGTTCCTGGGCTTTGGGTATGCGCGGCATGATGATCACCACTGACGGCGAAGATTATATGATCCTGGCCGAAGCCAAAGGCCTCACTCCAACCCGCATCTTTTGGCGTTATGGCATCCGAAATGCCATCTTGCCACAGGTAACTGCATTGGGCATCACTTTAGGGGCAATGGCTGGTGGGTTCGTTGTCGTCGAATTGATCTTTACGTATCCAGGAATGGGGTATCTACTGTATCGAGCCATCTTGAATACCGACTATACCTTGATTCAAGGTATTGTCTTCTACGTAATCGTGGGGGTTTCTTTTGCAGTTCTGATCTTGGATTTGATTTATCCGCTCATCGATCCCCGGATCTCTTTTCAGAGGAGTTAGCTAATGTCTGTTGCAACTGTCGATCGATCCGAAAAAATTATTAAGGTAAGCCGCTGGAAATCACCTTGGTTGAACAGCAAACTCTTGTTAGGAGTGGGAGTGCTATTGTTGGTGACTGTGACCCAATTTATTGGCCCGCGAATTTGGGATACAGATTTGGCCAGAGTGGGTTCAGCACCGATCAATATTGTCCCCATCTGGACAGAGGCTGATCCAAACTTGGGTTTCAAGGATGGAGACCCGGCTTACCCATTAGGAACGGATAGCACTGGCCGTGATATGTTGGCGTTGATCCTTGTGGCTACCCCACGCTCGCTTATGGTTGGATTGATTGGCGCTGGAATTGGCATGCTGGTTGGCGTTATCCTGGGCTTTTCGGCTGGTTTGTTGGGGGGATGGTTAGATGCCATCGTGCGTATTCTGGCGGATGCCCTGATGACGATTCCGGGCCTGGCTGTGCTGGTGGTGATTGCCAGTTATGTGCGCCAATTTGAGATTAGCAGCATGGCCTTGCTGATGGCTATCTTTGCCTGGCCTGGCCCGACCCGACTTATCAGGGCGCAGGTACTCAGTATGCGTGAGCGCGGCTACATCCAGATGGCAAGACTCTCTGGCGCATCTACGTTTGACATCATGTTCAAGGAGATCATGCCTAATTTGCTGCCTTACCTGGCGGCCAGCTTCACTGGAACGATCTCGGGTGTGATCATCGCCGCTGCTGGATTGGAAACGCTTGGTCTGGGACCCACACGCATTCCCACCCTGGGTATGACCATCAACAATGCCCTGAGCGCATCTGCAATTTTGCGGGGTATGTGGTGGTGGTGGGGTTTCCCAATCGTAATGTTGATAATAATTTTTATTTCTCTATTTTTAATGACCATCGGCCTGGATGAAATAGCCAATCCCCGTTTGCGAGGAGCTGCTAAGCGATGACTCAAAATAAGCAAATTGCTCTGGATGTCAAAGATCTAAGTATTCACTATAAAACACCCGAAGGCGATGTGATTGCGGCCAATGATGTCAGTTTCCAGGTATACCGGGGTGAGTTATTGGGCTTGGTCGGCGAATCGGGTTGTGGAAAGACCACGGTAGCCATGGGAGTTCTGCGATTGGTTCAGCCACCCGGGCGGATTGTTGGCGGACAGGTAACGATCAGAGATGAAGCAGAAGTCGTCGGTTTAAGGGGGCGAGAACTGCGAAGAGTTCGTTGGTCTGAGATTGCCCTGGTTCCTCAAGGCGCCATGAATTCGCTCAACCCCACCATGCGTGTCAAAGACCAGATTCGGGATGCCATCGAAACCCATGAAGGTAGACAATCTCGTGCCAGGCTCAAAGAGCGTATCTTGGAGTTGCTATCCATGGTGGGATTACCAAGCCGCGTTTACGACATGTACCCTCACGAACTGAGTGGCGGCATGAAACAGCGCGTCTGCATTGCTATGGCGATCGTTCTTGACCCAACGGTGGTGATAGCTGACGAACCCACCAGTGCTTTGGATGTGATTGTACAGCGTATCGTGGCGCAAACATTATTGGATATCAAGGACCGCTTGGGGGTTGCCATGATCATGATTGGACACGATATGGGCTTGATGGCGCAAATGGCTGATCGCATTGCGGTGATGTATGCGGGGAATTTGGTTGAGGTTGCGCCTGTCAGAACAGCTCTGAAAGAACCCCTTCATCCGTATACCCAATTGTTGATTGAATCAATTCCGTCGATCAAAGAGCGTAAGCCGCTAAAACTAACCGAAGGTTTGACCCACGATTTGCGGAATCCACCGCCGGGCTGCATATTTCAATTTCGCTGCCCACATGTGATGGACCATTGCCGGACGGTATCTCCTCAACAGATTGAGATTAGCCCAGGCCATCATGTTGCCTGCCATTTGTTTACATCGGAGGATCAATAGAATGTCAACTCCATTGCTGCAAGTTGAGAATGCTACCAAAATTTATGGGGGCGGTTTCTTGGAGGGTGGCAGACAAGTTGTCGCTCTGCAAAATTTCAACCTGACCATTCCTATCGAGCCAGCCAAGATCGTCACAATCGCAGGCGAGAGTGGCAGCGGTAAATCAACACTTGCCAATTTGGTGTTGGGATTCACTCAGCTTTCTTCGGGTAATATATTTTTCAAAGGGCACGATATCGGTAATCTTCCTCGCAATGAGCGCAATATCTATCGTCGTCACGTGCAGGCAGTTTTCCAAGATCCCTACGCGGTCTATAACCCATTCTATCGCGTGGGGCATATTTTTGACATCGTCATCAAGAATTTTAAACTTGCCCAGAACAAATCTGAAGCGAGTCAACTTGTAGAAGATGCGTTAAATGTAGTCGGACTTCAGGGGGAGGAAGTTCTGCATAAATATCCGCACCAACTCAGCGGTGGTCAGCGCCAGCGTATGATGGTGGCGCGTGCCTATCTGCTCAAACCTGAGTTGATCATTGCCGATGAGCCGGTTTCAATGGTGGATGCCTCGCTTCGGGCAATGATCCTGGATATTATGCTGCGCTTGCGCGATGAGCGCGGGATCTCATTTCTGTATATCACCCATGACCTTAGCACGGCCTATCAGATTGGGGATGAGATTTATCTCCTTTATCAGGGCTCAATAGCGGAGCTTGGCAGCACAACGCAGGTGATCGAGAACCCCAAACACCCGTATGTTCAACAATTGATCGGTTCGATCCCAGTACCTGACCCTGATCAAAAATGGGATTCAGAGATCAGCCTGCCCGATGATGAACAGTTGCGCGCCCATGCTGATAGCGGTTGTCGATTTTACCCTCGTTGTACGCAACATTGGGATAAGTGCCTCACCCGGCAACCAGATTTGTACCAAGTTGATGGAGCACAACACAGGGCAGCCTGTTTCCTGTACGATAGTTGATGATAAGTGATCCTTGCAGAAATATCTTTAATCAAGAGATTTGTAGATTTCTGGGATATCCCGAGACCCCCAAAAATCTGTGGGTTGTCCGAGCGATTCTCATTGAACTAGGTTTAATGGATATTTTTTAGAGTTTGAATGGAAAATATAGTGACTTTAAAATCGAAGACGAATCCATACGATCGACTTGCCCAAAACCAACCTTTTTCGTTCAGTAGTCTTGACCAGTCGGATATCATTCTGCTGCACGACGCCAGCCTTGAAATTATGTCCAGAACAGGGATGCGATTCGAGGATGAGGCAGCGCTTGACCTATTCAGAAAAGGTGGAGCCAATGTGGTAGATGGTAATCGTGTTCTCATCAGACCTCACATGGTGGAAAGGGCTTTAAGCTCCGTCCCAAAGAGCATCACCATCTACGATCAATTGGGCAATCGGGCAATGTCGGTAGGTGGATACCACAGTTACTTTGGAACTGGCTCCGACTGCTTATATGTTTATGATATTGATACAGGTAAACGCCGCCGGGCTGTGCTGGATGATATTGTGACAGGCACCCGGCTGACGCAGGCGCTTCCCAATCTGGACTTCCTGATGTGTTTGTTTTTGCCGGAAGATGTACCCACTGAAACCTGCGAGCGCCACCAAATGGCCGTCATGTTGCAGGAAAGCACCAAGCCGATCGTGTATGCGGGCACGGGTCTAGATAGCACCGTATTCGCGATTGAGATGGCATCAGCTGTGGCAGGAGGGCTAGAAAATCTCCAGCGTTACCCTTTCATCGTAAGCTATGTAAATTTGGTGTCGACCTGGGTTCACAATAAAGAGAGCACACAACGCCTGCTTCATTCCGCGGAACGAAACCTTCCCTCCATCTATGCCCAGGGTAATGCCCGGCGCATTACAGCCCCCATGACCGAAGCTGGCGCGTTGGCGCTTTCCAATGCAGGGCACCTGGCCGGGTTGGTGCTATCACAGCTCAAGAGAGAGGGTTCGCCCTTCTTGCTTCCCAAACCCATGGGCGATACCTTGGAATTGCATACGCTGGCATGGCAGCATTGCGCACCCGATCCTGGTTCGTTCGGATGGGATATGGCTCATCACTATGGGATCCCTACTTTTGGCATGGCAGGCTGCAGCAATGCCAAAGTGTTTGACTCACAGGTAGGCGCCGAAGCAGCGCTATCTTTGCTCACAAATTTGCTTGGAGGCGGCAATTTGGTTCACGATTGCGGGTTCGTGGAAAGTAGTATGACCGTCTCATTTGAGTTATTGACACTCTGCGATGAGTTGATTGGTTGGCTAAAGCGTTACTTCCGAAAACTAGAGATCAATGAAGAGACGCTTGCGTTGGACCTAATCCACGAAGTAAGCCAGGATGATGGCGCCACACTTATGGAACATTCGCATACGTACAATCACCTGCGCGAAGATTGGCAGCCTACGCTTTTCGACAGAGGTAATTTTGAAAGTTGGACTGGTAAAGGGGCAACTACGCTGGAGAAGCGTGCCAACGATCGGGTAAAAACGATCTTGGATGATTATCATCCAGTAGAACCCTTACCTCAAGATGTCGAAAAGAAGCTCGAAGAGATCATCGCCCGAGAATAGAGTTTTTGAAAACAATGATATTCGATGAATACATTACCTATGACGCCCTGGGTTTAGCGGATCTCGTCAGCCGCAAAGAGGTAAAACCATCAGAGTTAATAGAACTTGCATTTGCAGCAATTGACCATCTTAATCCCCAATTGAATGCTATCTTGGACGTTTTCGAGGTGGATGGTATTCAACGGGATAATTCTCAGTCGTCCAATGTCCGGTTTTTTGGGGTGCCTTTTTTGATAAAGGACTTGGTTCTTCATGCCGCAAACATTCGCTGCGACATGGGGAGCCGCTGGATTCATGCCCTGGGTGGTTATACTTCATCGTACGATACACACTTGATGGCCCGCTTCCGCCAGGCGGGATTAGCAACGATTGGGCGCACAGCAACCCCGGAATTTGGATTCAACATCACAACGGAATCCCTTCTAAATGGTCCAACGCATAATCCTTGGGATCCTGCCCGGATGGCGGGAGGTTCTAGTGGGGGATCTTGCGCAGCGGTCGCTGCTGGGATCGTTCCAATGGCCCACGCTAATGATGGCGCTGGGTCGATCCGCCTGCCCGCCGCGTGCTGCGGTCTGGTGGGGTTGAAACCTACCCGTGGACGAATCCCCATTGGCCCCGATGCCGACGAGGGCATCAGCGGTTTGGGGGTTGAATTCGCCGTCACCCGTACGGTCCGCGACTGCGCCGCTCTGTTGGATGAAGTTGAAGGTCCGGGAGTCGGTGAAAAATATATCATCCCACGCCCCGAACGATCCTATCTAACCCAAGTGACCAACCCGCCAGGAAATCTCAAGATTGCATATACTACGGCAGCCTGGTCGGATGATCAGATAGATTCTGCCTGCGTCGCAAGTGTTGAGGCTACAGCCTTGTTATTACAAGAATTGGGTCATACAGTTGTCCAGGACACCCCTGAATTTGATTGCTCCGATTTTGAATTAGCCACCTTACGTCTATGGGCGGCATCTATGTCAGCCAGCATCGTTCATATCAGCAATGCCTACAACAGGCATCCTGAAGAAGAATTGTTCGAATCCACGACTTGGGCAATGTACCGATATGGTCTTCAGATGACCGCGCATGATTTGCTAGATGCTTTGGCCACGATGAATCATGTGTCCCGTGGGGTAGGAGGATTTTTCGAAAACTATGATGTGCTTGTTACACCCACAACCCCGACCCCGCCCGCGCTGTTAGGGATCTACAATGCCAATAACGCTGATCTGGATGCTGCCGGAGCCATGCGTCAATTATTGTCTTTTGCGACATTTACAGCCCCATTCAACATGACCGGTCAACCCGCCTTGTCATTGCCGTTGCATGAACATGAAGGCCTTCCAATTGGCGTGCAACTGGTGGGTAGGTTTGGTGACGAGGCCACTTTGTTCCGGCTGGCAGGCCAGCTCGAAGAAGCCAACCCCTGGATTCAACGAAGGCCACAAATCTCAATTTGATAAGAATCCTGATTGTTTATGAACTAGGAGAACGATGATGCCGCTAGAAAACTTTGTGATGAACCCAAATTTATTGGCCATGCCCACAATTCCTGCTGGGAAAACGGCGGATGAAATCCGTGCCGAGTATGGTCTGGAGACCATTGTTGATGTCGGTTCCAATGAGAACCCACTAGGACCATCCCCGCTTGCCATGGAAGCTGTGAGAAAGTCTGTGGGGGGTGTCAATCGTTACTCTGGCATTGCCGGCGCGGTTGGGCAGTTGAAAGAGAAGTTAGCCCAATCCTTGGGGTCAGGCTTTGATCAAAACAACCTCATCTTGGGTAACGGATCAGTGGACGTGCTGCGCATGGCTGCTGAAGTATTCTTGTACCAGGGTGGCGAATCGATTGTCAGGCGCAATGCGTTCCCGTTGTATGCATTGTTGAATACGTTATATGGTGCCGAAACTATCTTTGCTGAATCCAACCCGGATTATTCATTTGACCTTATGTCAATGCTGGATAAGATCACAGACCGCACGCGCTTGATAACTTTGACCAACCCTGATAATCCTACTGGGATGACCTTCACTCAGGATGAGTTGGATGCCTTTTTAGAGCGGGTACCCACCTCGGTGCTGGTCATCCTCGATCATGCTTATGAGGAATACGCTCATACAGAGGATTTCCCCGATGTCAACAAGTATGTCTTGGAAGGCCGAAATGTATTGATTACCCGTACTTTCTCGAAGATATATGGCTTGGCAGCCATGCGCGTCGGGTATGGGATTGCAAAAAAAGAGATTATTGGTTATATGAGCAGTTCGCGGCTGCCATTCTACACTGGCTTGGTAGCACCCAAGTCCGCCATTGCTGCCATGGATGATGATGAACATGTCCAACACAGCCTGAAAGTGACCGCCGAAGGCAAACAATATATCTACCAAGAGTTCGAGAAATTAGGTCTCAAATATTTACCCACGGAGGCCTATTTCATCATGGTGGTGGGTTTAAAAGGCGACACCCGACCTTTAGCTGAGGCCATGCTGCGGCGAGGTGTGATCATAGGCTTGGGACACGCTTTTAATATGCCCAATGCTTTTCGGGTGACCGTCGGCAGAATGGAAGACAACCAACGTTTGATTGCCGCGCTAAAAGAGTCGCTTGATGAATTGAAAGGCACCCTTTAAAGAAATTGGCAATACAAAATGATAGATAATTTTGTGCTCAACCCGGATTTGATTGCCATGCCCACATATTCCCCTGGTAAATCCCTCGCGGAATATCAGGAGCAATATGGGCTTAAAACGATCCTGGATATGGCTTCGAATGTTAATCCACTGGGGCCATCCCCCAATGCGATTCATGCAGTTCATCAGGCCACTCAGAAAGTGGCTGCATACCCTGGAAATGATCTAATCAAATTGCGAAGCAAACTGGCGAAGTATGTGAATCCTGACTTAGACGAAGAAAATATCGTCATAGGCAATGGTTCCTGTGATATCTTACGCATGACGGCAGAAGTATTTTTGTACGGGGGTGGGGAGGCGATTATACGATGCAATGCATTTCCAATGTTCGAAGTTCTAACCAACAGATATGGCGGCGAATGTGTTTTTGTCGCGACCAATCCAGACTATACCTTTGATATTTTGTCTGTTGCGGAAAAAATTACCGATCAAACAAAGTTAATCTTTTTGGCAAATCCACATAACCCCACTGGGATGATCATGCATCAGGAAGACTTGGATGAATTTATGGCGCGAATCCCGTCTTCTGTGATAGTAGTATTTGATCACGCATGCCAGGAATTTGTCGACCACCAAGATTTTCCCAATTTATCCAACTACATTCTAGATGGTCACAATATTATCATGACCCGTACGTTCTCAAAAATGTATGGCTTGCCAGGATTGCGGATAGGCTATGGGGTTGCCAGAAAGGAAATTATTGATGTCTTACGACGCACAAAAATTCCTTTCTATAATAATTCGATTTCCATCATGGCAGCTAGCGCAGCCCTGGATGATGTTGAGCACGTAGAATTGAGTCGAACATCCAACCAAGACGGAAAAAAATTCCTCTATAAGCACTTCGAGCACATGCCTCTCGCTTTTCTCCCCACCCAATCCAACTCGATATTGCTGATGGATTTCGAGCAAGACACGGAATATATTCGTGATCAGTTGCTATGCCAAAGTATCCTGATACTCCCCGCGCACCCCTATCGATTTCCAAATGCTATCCGGGTCACGATTGGCCAGCCGGAAGAGAATCTGCGTTTGATAATGGCACTGAAACATTTACTTTAGGAATTTGTGCATACCAGAAAGCTTGCTACCTCTATGCATATGAATGCTGAACGCACGCCAGAATCCCGCTTGTTCATCCTTGGTTGCGGCCATCCGGATTTCACCCCCTTACGTTGGGGGACTAGTTTCATGCTGCAATTATCGGGAGAGTGCATTCTGGTGGATTGCGGTCCCGCGACAACCTACAAGCTCTACAGAGCAGGGATTGACCCAACAGCCATAAACCACCTTTTCTTCACCCACTACCATTCAGATCACGTTGCAGATTATCCCTGTTTCCTGATGACGCGTTTCGATCAATCTGTTGGAACCGAGGCAGAGCTATGTGTATATGGCCCGCCACCCCTCGATGAGATGACGCACAAGATCTGGAGCTCTGAAGGGGCTTTCTGGCTGGATGTCGTCGCCCGCACCCAGCACCCTAAGAGCTTGGATGTGTATCAAGCGCGCGGTGGTGCGCTACCGAGATCTGAGCCTGTGGTCAAGGTGCGTGAACTCGAAAAGGGGTCCGTTATCAGGGATACAGCTTGGCAATGTACGACCTTCGAAGTTGACCACGCCCAGCCCTATCTAGCCTGCTATGGTTATCGTTTCGAAAGCGATAGCGGCGTGATCGCCTTCAGTGGCGATGCCGCGCCCAATGAAATGCTACTTGATCTGGCGCGTGGTGCGGATATGTTAGTTATGGCGGCTATGGGCTTTGCTGATCTGGAGCAGCGCCTCAGTGGAGCGGAGGCCGCCCAGCAAGCGGGAGTGAAACATCTGGTGATCAGCCATCAATCTCCCCAAGTAGCTGCTGAAGAAGAAGCAATCGTCGCAGACTTGCAGTCTGCCTATACCGGTTCATTAACTTGGAGTGTAGATCTTATGGAGATTTCATGGTAAAGGAAATTAATTTGCGTGCCGGGCGAGTGATCGATGGCACTGGCCGCGAGGTGCAGCTCGACCAGCACATTCGCATCACCGATGGCCGCATCGAGGCCATCACCCCCTGGGAAAAGGAGTGTGCCCCTGAGGGATATATCGACCTCAGCAGATTGACCGTCATCCCTGGGCTGATTGACACTCACTTGCACATCACTGCAGACCCAGGAGACCAAGAGGATATTTACGATCCCCAGCAGAGCGCTGCTGAAATTACCTTGCGTTCGGTGGGGAACGCTCAGGCTGCTCTGCAAGCCGGAGTGACGACGGTGGGCGACTGCGGCGCGCAAAATGAGATCATTTTCCCCTTGCGCGAGGCGATCAACGAGGGTCAGGTGATCGGGCCGCGCATCATGGCATCGGGTGCAGCATTAGTGCCCGCGGGCGGGCACGGTGCTGACAAATTTGGACGCATTGCTAGCGGCATCGAGGCGGTGCGTGCTGCTGTACGAACGCAGGCCCAGGCTGGATCAGATTTCATCAAAGTGATGGCTACCTCAGGCGGCGGCGAAGAACCGGGTGCCAGTCACTACTCTCTGGCAGAGTTGAAGGCCATGCGTGAAGAGGCAGATCGGCACAACCTGATTGTCGCTGCACACGCGCACGGCACTAACGGTATCCGCGATTGTGTGGTTGCGGGGATCCAGCGCATCGAGCACTGCACCTTTTATAATGGCTCTAGCGGTTTCGAATTTGACGACGGTGTTGCCAAGGCGATCGCAAATAAGGGCATCATTGTTTCCCCCACAAACGTAATAGATTACCGCCGTATACAGCAAGGTGGCCAGGGGGCACCGCGTGAGGAACTCAACCAGATCTGGCGTAAATTGCTGGGCCATGGTGTCCAATTCGCTGCCAGCAGTGACGCCGGGGTCAAGGATATTTTCTATGCCGACTATGCCCTGATCCCAGAGTTGATGGTCTCAGAATTGGGGATGACCCCGATGGAAGCGATCATCGCCTGTACCCTAACCGCTGCAAAAGCTTTGGGTTTAGAAGATGAAATCGGCACCCTCGAGGTTGGCAAAGCCGCCGACTTGATCGCTCTCGAAGGAGATCCTACTGAAGACATATCCGCCTGTCGCCGGGTGGATTTTGTCATGAGATGCGGGCAGCAAATCCACTAATTTGGAAATCGAGACTCTTATAACGATTATGAAAACTGCTCAATACACAGCGCGCGGTCAAGTCAGCTTCATCGATTTGGCAATTTCCCCGCCAAATGCAAATGAAGTATTGGTGCGTCTAAAAAAAGTTGCAATTTGTGGCAGTGATTTACATGTTCTCTATCATATGCCCTCTGATGATTACCCTTTCCCGCCAGGCTTTTCAGGGCATGAGTGTGTGGGTGTCGTAGAAGAATCTAGGTCTCCGGAGTTCCAACCCGGCAATCGGGTGTTGGTTATCCCGCCGAAAGCGAATGCCTGGACAGAGTGCATTGTGGTCGAGCCTGAGTGGCTTATTCCGATTCCATCACAAGTGCCCCTGGAAGAGGCGGTGATTGCCCAACTGCTGGGATGTGTGATTTATACCTGTAAAAAATTAGACAATGTCTTAGGCAAACGGGTTGCAATCGTTGGTCAAGGACCGGCAGGCATTCTTTTTTCCATGTTGCTTCGTCAGCTTGGAGCCCGGCAGGTAATAGGCTTGGATATTGTAGATCATCGCTTGGAGACGGCAGCTCAAATGGGCGCTGATCACACTCTCAACGTTGATAAAGATGATCCTGTGGAAGCTGTAAGAGAATTGACCCAGGGGCATATGTCCGATGTCGTCATTGAAGCCGTAGGCCAAGAGGAAACTATTAACTTATGCCCTGATCTAGTGCGCAATTTTGGGGAGATGGTACTTTTTGGTGGCCCCAACAATAAGGTGATGTCATTTGGATTCGAGAAATTTTTGCGGAAGCAGTTAAGGACGACCAGTACTGCACATACACAAAGGGAAGCGGGTTTAGCATCTTTTCGGCTGGCAATGGAGTTTATTGACAGTGGTCGCTCCGATATTGCTCCGCTTATTAGTCACCAAATCCCATTTTCTGATCTTCAGTGCGCATTCGATTTGGCTGAATCCAGGAAAAATGGCGCAGTAAAAGTTCTAATAGATATTGAGTAAGGCACTACGGTCCAATAAGTATCCGACGCGGAGGCATTTCATGAATGAACTTCAAGAAAGAGTTGCAGTTGTCACAGGGGCAGCCAGCGGGATTGGCCGCGCCTTGGCTGAAGCCTTCGCCCTTGAAGGTATGAAGGTTGTTCTGGCCGATATTGAAGATAACGCTTTATCCATCACAGCCGCAGAATTGGATTCCAATGGAGTCGAGGTACTCACCGTCAGAACCGATGTGTCGAAATATGATGAAGTGAATAACTTGGCTCAAAAAACATTGGATGCCTTTGGGGCTGTGCATATCCTCTGCAACAATGCCGGTGTCATCGATATGGTTGACCGACCCATTTGGGAGACTCCTATCGACAGCCTGGAATGGCTCATGGGGGTCAATGTTTGGGGCGTGATCTATGGTATCCATGTTTTCACGCCCATAATGTTGTCTCAGGCACCTGCAGATTGCCACATTGTCAATACTGCATCGATTGCGGGACTGCTTTCGGGTGGCGATTATGGTTTGTACAACGCCACTAAGCATGCGGTGGTCTCGATTTCTGAAACTGCTCACCTGGCTTTGGCACAGCAAAACGCCAATCTGAAGGTGTCGGTTTTGTGCCCAGGCTTTGTGCACACTCGCTTTGTTGAAGCAGAACGGAACCAACCTTCTAATCTTTCAGATAGTTCAGCAGCTGATGCGGCACAAAAGAAAGATCGGATTGAAGCGATGCAAAAAGTCTTGCAAGAGGGTATGGCGCCGATGGAAATTGCCCAATTTACCCTAAAAGCTATTCGAGAAGAAAAGCTCTATGTATTATCACACCCCGAATTCACACCCGGGATCCAAGAACGAATGGATAATATTTTAGCTCATGTATAGTATTTGTAACTTATGCTTGCAGTGGATAAGTGTTTTATCCGCTAATCGAAAAGCGCCTGGCAAAAAAGGCTGGCTGAATGATTGACCCCAATTTGGGTTCTGTACCCGTTGGCTATCTGGCGCTGATTTGCTCCAACCGGAATTTTCGCAACCTCTGGTTGGGCCAACTCGTTAGCAATTTGGGTGATTGGTTCAATCTGATCGCGTCGGCTTCGTTAGTGGCCATGTTGACAGGTTCGGGGTTGGCAGTTGGTGTACTTTTTATGATTCGCACACTGGCCCCCTTTTTGGCCGCCCCAATTGGAGGTGTGATCGCAGACCGGTACAATCGGCGCAAGATTATTCTGATCACCAATCTATTGCGGGCACCGATTATCCTTGCTTTTCTCTGGGTGCGTGACCCTGGAGATGTGTGGCTTTTATACCTGTTAACAGGTTTACAGCTCTTTATTGGCGGTATTTTCTTGCCAGCGCGGTCAGCCATGCTGCCTGACATTGTCTCCCATCGTGCAATTGGAACAGCCAATGCAATAACCGGTGCTACCTTTGCCGCCATGCTAGCAATTGGTTCCGCTTTGGGCGGTGTCTTTTCTGGATTGGTTGGCGTTTACCCGGCTTTTGTAATTAACGGTTTGCTTTATCTGTTTTCGGTATTCTTTATTGCTAAAATTCAACTTGAAAAACCGGCATCACCCATTGATATTGACCGATCAGTATTCAGTGTTTTCGGGGAATACCTGGACGGGTTACGATACATGGTGAAGCATTCTTACCTCCTGGCCATTGTTCCCCATAAAGCATTTATTGGACTATTGTTAGGATCAACATTCGAGGTTGTCCAGGTTGCAATTGCCCAAACAGTTTTTGTGATCGGCGATGGCGGTGGAAGCAGTATGGGCTTGATGTTTGCTTTTAGCGGCTTTGGGTTATTGTTCAGTACTTTGGTCATCAAGCGTTTTGTCAAAGATCAGATACCCCAGTTGGTTTGGGTAATTACTGCCGGTTATTTGATTGGCGCATTAGGGATCGCCCTCACGGCACCCTTGGCCAATCTGGGGCTGACCCTGTTTGGAACCTTTCTGCGCGGCATGGGAAATGGGATCGTATGGTTGTTTTCTACTCAACTGATATTGCAGTTAGTCCCGACCCATGTGAGAGGCCGCGTTGTGGCCACTGAATTTGCCTTCAATATGGTGGTCAGCGCTGCGGGTGCAGCTCTGGTAGGCAAAGTACTTGATTCCGCAATTGGAATCTCCGGAGTAGCTTGGACCATGGCTGGGATGACTCTGCTCCCTGCCATTCTGTGGAGTTTTTGGATCGTAGCTGGTGGCCAGTCAACGATCAATCAGCAAGGTGAAATTCAACAATCAAGTATAGGAATATGATTAGACCAAACCATTACGAATTACGCATAGAACCTGATCTTGATAACTTAACCTTCGAGGGTAAAGCAGTGATACAGATTCAGACAGACGCCCCGCTTGATGAAATTATCTTGAACGCCGTTGATTTGAACATTAAGGATTGTTCTATAAAGCGGCCAACAGGAATCGAGATGTGTATTTTCCAACTCGAGCCACAATTCCAAACGGTTGTCATCAAGATTCCACAAGTAATCACGGAAACCTTTTGCCTGTCTATTTCTTACTCTGGCATTATCAATGATCAGTATGTGGGTTTGTTTCACAGCAAGTACCAGCACAATGGACAAGAAAAGATCATCGCCTCCACCCAATTCGAAGCCAGCGACGCCCGGCGTGCTTTCCCGTGTTTCGACAGGCCAGATATGAAAGCTACGTTTGACATCGAATTTGTCATTGACCCACATTTGACCGGCATATCCAATACCGCTATTCGAGAAGAAAGGTACTTAGCAAGTGGTAAAAAGCGAGTTCGTTTTGAACCCACACCCAAAATGTCCACTTATCTGGTGTTTTTTGGTTTTGGTGAATTCGAATTCCTGGAAGATGATTCTGAACAACCTCTGATGAGGGTGGCCACCACAGCGGGTAAAACAGAATTTGGGCACTATGCCTTGGATATGGCCCGTAAATCCCTGCAATTCGGTGCGCAATATCTACGGGTTCCCTACCCCCTCTCGAAATGCGATTATATTGCCGTGCCAGATTCAATGGGAGCTATGGAAAACTTCGGGGCTATTCGACACGCCGAAGATATTCTCCTGGTTTATCCGAGAGTCACCTCCAAGTCCAGAGAAACACTGATCACCAAGATCATCGCCCACGAAGGCATTCACATGTGGTTTGGAGATCTTGTGTCTCCAGCGGCATGGAAATACCTCTGGCTCAACGAATCTTTCGCAACCTATTTTACCTATGTAATTCCTCATCATTTTTATCCCAAATGGGGTGTCTGGGATCAGTTCTTCCATGAGCGGCTGCTATCTGGGATGGAGCGTGACTCGTTGGCGAGTACCATCTCGATCGATCTGCCCAATGTTGATGATCCCAACGCTAACCCAGCTCCAACCCCATCTACCGCGCCGATTGTATACAACAAAGGGGCTGCGGTCATTCGGATGTTGGCGGCTTATTTGGGTGAAGATGCATTTCGGCAGGCTCTGCACGATTTCCTGATCGAATATCAATTTGACTCTGCCTCGTCTGCGCAATTTTGGGCTGCAGTGGCACACTCGTCTGGGGTGCCACTCCAAGATTTCGCCCAAACCTGGATTTACCAACCCGGCCATCCGCTCATCACAGTGGCACAGTCTGGCAGCGTGTTAACCCTCACTCAGCGGCGTTTCTGCTATTCTGAAATTGATGCTGAATACACTTGGGTCATCCCGGTGGATTTGGAATTCTACCAGTCCGACGGTAGCACCCAATCAAAGCAGGTGGTTTTCGAGAATGAATACCTGGAGATTGACATCCCCAAAGACACTAGGGCTTATAAACTCAACGCAGGATTTACCGGTTTCTACCGGGTGAGTTATCCTACTGAGAACTGGGAACAACTTGGGAAGTTGATCAAATCTCAAAAGCTATCTGCAACCGATAGCCTGAATGTACTTGATGACCTATTCGCTCTGCTCAAAGCCGGGCAGTACACAGAGGATGCTTTTCTTGATTTTATTGAGGATTATTGCAGTATCGAGAACCGTTATCTACCCCTCACTAATTTGGCGAAAAATCTGGGACACATATATCAACTATCCTCTCACCAGCGTCAAAGAATCAGCGCCTTGGGACTGCCCATTTTTGAGCGCGCGCTCGACCAAATGGACTGGATTCCCCAGGATAACGAACCCCTTGTGATTACCGAATTGCGCGAAACCCTGTTGTGGGCTGCCTTCGTTCTCAATTCCGCTCGGGTCGCCAAATTTGTGAATCCCCAATTCAAGCGCTATTTGAAAGGCGACGCGCTTCACAAGGATACCGTCGGTACAATTTTAAAAATTGGAGCGGCTACCAATGCGGAAGAATGGGCTTATCTGTGGGCAATTGCTGCGGATACTGAACGGACCGAAGCTGAACGTATTGTGGTCCTGGAAGCTTTAGGTCATCATCCGGAGCGCACCCAACTTTTAGAATTACTCGAGAAGAATCTGACCGAAATCCCAACCAGTTTGCAATCCCACCTGATCCAAGCCTGCGCGCAGAGCCGCATTGGCCCTGATTTTTTGTGGGATTGGTTCTGCGAAAAATTACCGAAAATCGAAACCTGGCCGCTTCCCGTCGTCGAACGGCTGATCGTGGGTCTTGTACCGTTGTGTGGCCTGGGGCGATCTGAAGAAATATCCCAGGTACTGGCTGAATTTCTCACCCGCCATCCGAATGCTATCGATAGCGTGCGAATGGCTTTGGAATTATTGACCGTTAATGAACAATTGAGGAGAAACTGACATGAGTTATGCATGGCGAGAAAAATATTTAGACGTGAACCTAACCACCGCAGAAATAGTTGCCAAACCGTTATCCCGGGAGTTGCTCATCCAGACCATTGGAGGTACTGCCCTGGCTGCTCAGTTGATTTATGAGCATGTTACGACTGATGCTGACCCTTTGGGACCAGATAACGTACTGGTGTTCGCGGCGGGCCCGCTCAGTGGTACCACGTGGGCTGGCACTGGGCGTCTGGTGGTGGCCGGACTTTCACCGCTGACCGGCATCTGGGGTGAAGCCTCTGTGGGAGGATACTTTGCCACGCACTTGAAACGTTGTGGCTATGACGCTATCGTTTTCCGGGGAAGCTCACCCGAGCCGGTGGTGCTCGTTATGCAGGATGATCAAGTCGAACTCCAGCCCGCGGACGATCTGTGGGGGATGGAGGCCTACGAAACAGAAGATGCCATCCAAATTCAATACCCCAATTCCGAAGTGATTACCATTGGTCCTGCGGGAGAAAATCTGGTGCCCCTGGCATCTCTGGTGCACCACAAAGGTAATAATATTGCCGCCCGCTGTGGGTTGGGCGCAGTGGCAGGGAGCAAACGCCTTAAGGCTATCATAGCGAAAGGAGAGATAGAAGTTCCCATCGCTGACCCTGAGGCTTTCAACAATCTCAAACGCGAAGCCATCAAACTTTTCAACGCTCACGATTTCATCCAGGTGATTCGGCAAGGAGCAGGTACAGCTGCTGCTACCCCGATGTCCATTGAAATGGCAGACCTTACTGCCAAAAACTGGGATCTCGAAGTGAGTGATTGGGGACCGGAAGAAGTTCAAAAGATCACTGGGCCGGTCATGAAAGCCCAGTTCCCATCCAAGAAAGACACCTGCTATGCCTGCCCAGTGGCCTGCAAGTGGACGGTAGATGCCCCTCAAATAGAGGGCGGTCACGGCCATTTGTCTGGGCCGGAGTATGAGAGTCTGGCGGGCTTGGGTTCGCAAGTTAAGGTCAATGATACGCTGGCTGTAATCCAGGCTTGCGACCTTTGTAACCGCCTGGGCATGGATACTATCAGCACCGGTGCGACGATCGCCTGGGCTTTGGAAGCCCATGAAAAAGGGTTGATTCCAGTAGAATATTTAGATGCTGATCTGGATTTACAATGGGGAGATGCTGACCTGGTTTTAGAGCTGGTGAGGCGCATTGGAGAGAATCGCCCAGGGTTGGGGGCCCTGCTCGCTCAAGGAACCCGCCGGGCAGCCGAAACTATTGGTGCGGGAACCGAATTTGCCATCCAGGTTAAGGGATTAGAATTACCCTTCCATCACCCAAGGGCCCTACGCGGACTCGAAATTGCCTATGCTACCCTGCCGCGCGGTGCCACTCACAATGAAGAAGGCGTCTCTTGGGATTTTGATGATACTACTTTGGAAGATTGGGTGGGCACCAGTATTTCGGGCATGAATCTCTCTGGTGCCAGGAATTCCTTGGTATATTGTCAGTTCTTGGCTGGTGCTCTGAACCCCGAGTATACCGCTCGCCTGCTGACTGCCGTGACTGGGGTCGAATATACCCCCGAAGCCCTGCGACGAGCTGGAGAGCGAAGTTGGTATCTGCGCCGAGCTTTCAATTTGCGCCTGGGAATAGACTTGAGCGCGGACACACTGCCCAAACGAATTGTCCGTCAACTTGAAGAGAGTCATGCCTCATTGAAAGATTTTGACCTGACTTTGAAAGAGTTTTACAAACAACGAGAACTTGATGAGCGAGGAGTTCCTTCGGCGAAAAAATTATCCGTTATCGGTTTGGATTTTCTAATTAGTGAATTAGATTCGAAATAGCATAACCCAGTAATAGATTTAGGTCTTGAGCAGTTCAGCGAGAAAAATGTGTTATTTTATTTTGTAGCTTAGGTCGGTCTCGAGACTGAGCCGGAGTGACACAGTCGGGAGACCGGTCACAGCGTATTTGGTACTTACTTAGTTTACAGTGTAGTAACAGGACTTGGTAAACTGTAATATTTTGATCGACTGTTTTGTGACGACTGCTACTGTCAAATGGAGAAGGTATGACAAAAATTTTTGGTGCTCAAGCCATTGTGAAATGTCTGGAACGAGAAGGAATTGAAGTTGTTTTTGGTATTCCAGGCTTGTATAACATGCCCATTTTTGATGCCCTTTATCGCCATCCAACCATCCAGGTGGTCACAGTGCGCCACGAGCAAGGCGCAGCTTTCATGGCTGATGGGTATGCGCGTGCTACCGGGAAACTCCCCGCTATCATTCCATTGCCTGGCCCCGGCCTGACCAACGCCATGACGGGTATTGGTGAAGCTTTCTATGATTCGTCTCCCATGCTAGTGTTGGTAACGCAGGTGAATCGTGATTTTATCAATATTGATGCCGGTCTGCTGCACGAGATGACCAACCAGTTTGAGATGTTGGAGCCCCTAACCAAATATGGAGAGCGAATCAAAAAGAGTGAAGAAATTTCGGAAGTATTTCATCGCGTGATGACTGAATTACGCTCGGGACGGCCTCGCCCAGTTCAAATCGAAATTCCTCGTGATATTCAAGTAGAAATGGTAGAGTGGACCGATGAAATGGACAATTTGGCACCTGCCAAACTGGAACCCTCCCAACTCTCGGTGGAACAGGTTAGAACCGCTGCTGCGGCCCTGCGTGAGGCAGAACGCCCACTGATTTATGCTGGTGGAGGGGTGGTGAGCGGTGATGCCAGCCCTGAGTTGATCCGCCTTGCTGAACGTTTGGGTGCCCCGGTGCTGACAACGGGTATGGGTGTAGGCTCAATCCCCAGTGATCACCCGTTAGCTTGCGGTGTAGCGTGGATTGCTTCTGCGGATATTCGCCCTTTGGTAAAAGCCTGCGATGCATTCCTGGCAGTTGGGACGCGCTTTAATCAGGGGATGACACATGATTGGAATTTGCCCCTGCCTTCTACAACAATTCGCATCGATATTGATGCCAAGGAAATTGAACGCAATCTTCATATGCAGCACAAACTAGTTGGCGATGCCAAGACAACCATGGCTGCTTTGGATGAAATCCTGCGCCAGCAAGGGGCTCATCGACAGGGAGCAATCCATCCTACCTTGGTGCAAGCGCGACTCGAATACCGAGCAGCTCTCAAGGCCAGAGTTGGTGGGACGACCCCCTGGATGCAAGCACTCCGCCAAACGCTGCCAACCAACACGATACTAAGTTGCGATATGTCCCTCTTCTGGGCCGATATGCTGGGAATCTTCCCCATCTATCAGCCGCGTACCATGTTGTTCCCTTGGGGATTTGGTACCTTAGGTTTTGCAGTCCCTGAAGCCATTGGCGCTAAATTCGCCCAACCAGATCAACCAGTTGTGGCCATTTGTGGAGACGGCGCTTTCTTATTCACTGGTACAGAATTAGCGACTGCGGTCCAATATGGATTGAATATTCCAATTATCATCCCCAACAACAACGCCTACGGTATGATCAAAGTCCAGCAGCGCGATCAGTTCGATGAGCAGTTTATGGCTGTCGATTTGGTCAACCCTGATTTTGTAAAACTAGCCCAGGCATTTGGCGCGCATGGAGAGTTGGTAACAACGCCCGAGCAATTAAGCGATGCCCTCGGGCGAGCCATGGCGGTTGATAAACCTACGATTATTGAAATCCCTTGGCGATGGACCTGGGGAGCGGAGGAATAATTATGACCAAGAAAACATACGTTCAAGGCCGTTCAATTGAAGAAGCACAGGTGCTATCTGGGATGACACACATCATTAAAGTGGGTTCCAACGAAAATGTCTTGGGCGCCTCACCAAAAGCAAAAGCCGCGATTACTTCTGCACTGGCAGATGCTCATCTTTACCCCGACCGTCATGAAGATGCTTTGTTGGGTAAACTGGCGAACCGCATTGGAGGGGGCTTAAAGATTGAGAACTTCATTTCTGGTAATGGCTCTTGCGATGTGCTGCGCATGATCACTCAGACCTTCATAGGACCAGGTAAAAAATCGCTGATTGCGGCACCGACCTTCAGCATGTATGAGCTGCTGACCGAGATGTTCGGTGGGGAAGCGTCCTTTGTCCCGTTGAAGGATTTCACCGTTGACCTGGATGCCTTGGCAGAGGCCGTCGATGATGATGTAGCCCTGATATTTGTATGCAACCCCAATAACCCCACTGGCACCTTCGTGACACATGAACAGTCTGCGAAGTTCCTGGAGAGATTGCCTGCTGGTGTGATCACCGTATTCGATGAAGCCTATATGGATTTCACCGATGACCCGCAATTCCCCCGTGTGACGGAGTTCATAGCCGCGGGTTATGATGTCTTGGTGACACGCACATTTTCTAAGCTGCATGGCTTGGCTAGTTTGCGGGTCGGCTACGGTTTTGGTCGCCTGGATCTGATGGACCAGGTCCGACAGCATAAGCTGCACTTCAACAGCGGTCGCCTGGCTTACCTGGGTGCTGCGGCGGCCGCAGAAGATGAAGCCTTTATTCAAGAAAGCCTGGCGATGGTTGTGGATGGACGGCAGTATTTTTATCGCGCCTTCGATGAGATTGGCATCCACTATTTACCCACCCAGAGCAACTTTATTTTCCTGACAGATTTGCCCATGGACGCAAACTACATTTGTGAGGAAGCCATGAAGCGCGGCGTGATCCTGCGGCCCACCAATCCCTTTGGCCTGCCCGATAATATCCGCATCACCATCGCCCGTCAGGCAGAGAACGAACGCGTTGTCCAAGTGATCCAGGAGATCATCACGCAATGAGCATTGCTGGAGCGGCGAATCTTGCCCCCGACTACGTTCGGGAAAGATTGTATCAAGCACTCGAGGGTAAGTTCTCTATGGCTAGGGTATTGGTTCTGATCCCCGATCACACGCGCAGCCTGCCCCTGCCTATGCTGTTCCGCATGTTGGTGAATGTGTTGCACGATGTTCGTCAGTTGGATTTCATGGTTGCCCTGGGGACTCACCCCCAATTGAGTGACGCTCAACTCTGTACCCTGGTGGGGATCAGCCCCGAGGAGAGGACCTCAGCCTTCGAGCATGTGGGGCTGCAAAACCATGCCTGGGACGATCCAGCAGCTCTGGAACAAATCGGCATCTTGCCCCAAGAGCAAATCCAGGAAATTGCAGGTGATCGCTGGCACCCAACCCTGGGAGGCGATGTTCCCGTCAGGATCAACAAGGCGGCTTTGGATTACGATCAGATCATTATCTTGGGGCCAACTTTCCCGCATGAAGTGGTCGGGATGTCTGGGGGCGCCAAATACCTTTTCCCAGGAATTTCGGGCCCGGAAATGATCAATGTGACCCATTGGCTGGGCGCGCTGGCGGGTGTGATCGATACCATCGGTGTCATGGACACGCCCGTGCGCAAGATGATCCATGCCGCCGTAGAGCATCTCGCTACGCCTGTTACCCTGGTTGCCTTGGTGGTGAATGGCGACGGAATTGCAGGTATGTTCATTGGCGATCACATCTCCGCCTGGGAGTCTGCGGCGGAGCTTTCGGCGCAGCGACATATCCTGTGGTATGACAGACCCTTTCAGCAGGTGCTTTCCTGCGCACCGCCGATGTACGATGAACTATGGACGGCGGCCAAAGCCATGTACAAACTCGAACCGGTTGTCGCCGAGGGCGGGGAAGTGATTATCTACGCCCCGCATCTGGAAACCATCAGTCATGTACATGGGGAGTATATCCACGAGGTTGGCTACCACGTATTGCCCTACTTCCTGGAACAATGGCCGCGTTTCGAGCATATCCCCTTGGGGGTGCTGGCGCACTCCACTCACTTGCGCGGCGCAGGGCAGTTTTCCGCGGGTGTGGAATCTCCGCGGGTGCAAGTGACCTTGGCGAGCAAGATTCCCCCAGAGGAGTGTTTTCGCCTTGCTTTGGGCTACAAAGACCCTGCACAAATCGACCCCGCTCAATGGTCTAATCGGGAAGAGGATGGTATTCTCTACGTCCCTAAAGCAGGTGAAAAACAATATCGAATTGGAGAAAACTGATATGGAAAGAGCGAACTTTGGATTTATGGGTTTAGGTGTGATGGGGTACATGCTGGCCCTCAACATGGAACGCAATGGTTTTCACGTGGCTGGCTATGACCTGGATGCTGAAAAAGTAAATTCATTTGGTACGAAATATCCCGGTAAGAACCTGATCGGCTGCGCTACGTTGGAAGAATTCCTGGCCACGCTGGAGCGGCCGCGCCGCATCATGCTGATGGTTCCAGCGGGTAAGGTCGTTGATGGGGCCATTGCGAGCATCAAAGACAGCCTCGAACCGGGCGACCTGCTGATCGACGGCGGCAACACCCACTTCCCGGACACTGAACGGCGCTCGAAAGAATTGGAAGCCCTAGGAATTATTTACATTGGTACGGGCGTCAGCGGCGGTGAGTATGGAGCTCTGTGGGGACCGTCGATCATGCCTGGGGGTCAGGTGGAAGCCTGGGAACTGGTCAAGCCGATCTTCGAGGCAATCAGCGCCAAAGTCGATGGGGAGCCATGTGTGACACACATTGGACCGCGCGGCGCGGGACATTATGTCAAGATGGTACACAATGGAATCGAATACGGCGATATGCAGTTGATCGCCGAGGCCTACGACATCTTACACCGTGGCCTGGGGCTGGACAACGCGCAATTGCATGAGATCTTCGCTGAATGGAACCAGGGTGAACTGGAATCTTATCTCATCGAGATCACGGCTGATATTTTCGCCAAGCTTGACCCCGAGAGCGGTCAGGCTGTGGTCGATTTGATCCTGGATCAAGCAGCACAAAAGGGCACCGGCAAATGGACCTCGCAGAATTCCCTGGATTTGGGTGCACCCACCCCCACGATCAATGCCGCGGTGGAAAGCCGCATCCTATCGGCCTACAAAGATGAGCGCCTTGCGGCAGCAGATGTGTTGGCGGGTCCGGAACCCCATATTTCCGTCAACACTCAAGAAGTGATCGGTTGGGTGCGCGATGCGCTCTATGCAGCCAAGATCTGTTCTTACGCCCAAGGCTTTGCCCTGATGCGATTGGCTAGCGAGGAATATGCCTACAGCTTGGACTATGGTGAGATCGCTCGTATCTGGCGCGGCGGTTGCATCATCCGGGCTCGTTTCCTCAACGATATACGCCAGGCGTTCATCCGCAATCCTGAACTCCTCAACTTGATGGTTGACCCTCAATTTGCGGCCGCGTTGAATTCGCGCCAGGAGGCCTTGCGCAAGGTCGTCGCCCTGGCGGTTGAGAACGGGATTCCGGCCCTGGCGTTCAGTTCGGCTTTGGCATACTTCGATGCCTATCGCAGCGCACGTTTGCCGGCCAATCTGACCCAGGCGCAGCGGGATTACTTCGGCGCCCATACTTATCGACGAGTGGATCGCCCCGGCAGCTTCCACACTCAGTGGATCGAAGAGGAATGAAGGCTTTACGTGAGTTGTCATAGTAGAATTTAGACCTGGAAGTATGGGACGTGCAAAGCACGCCCCATACTTCCAGGTCTGTAGATAACAATGCTCCTTGCATGAGTTTTGAGTAGAGAGGTACAACCATGGATTACGGACTAAACCTACAACCTGAAGGAAAACTCGACCTGGTCTCTTTGGGCGCGCTTAATCATCGCGTGGATTCGGGGGTCATCCCATTCAGTAAAGCCACGGAGTGGAAAGTGCACCCCAGCGGGGGCGAATACAATGTGGCCGCGAATCTGGCAAACTGCTTTCGCCTGCGTACCGGGATCGCCTCCGCCATGGTCAGGTATCCAATTGGGAATCTGATTGCGGAGCGGGTGCGCTTGATGGGGATCATGCCATTCTATAAGTTCTTCGAGCATAATGGCGTCAATGGCCCTAATATGGCCACCATTTATAGCGACCGCGGCTACGGCGTGCGCGCACCGGTAGTGTTCTACAACCGCGCCAACGAAGCCGGGGCCATGCTCAAACCGGGGGATTTCGACTGGGACGCGATCTTTGCAGGTGGTGTGCGCTGGTTCCATAGCGGCGGTATTTTCGCAGCATTATCGGAGACTACGGGAGAAACAATCATTGAAGGAATGAAGTCGGCCAAAGCAGCCGGAGCAGTGACCTCCTTTGATTTGAACTATCGCGGCAAGTTGTGGAATATTTGGGGTGGGTTGGAGAAAGCGCAGGATGTCATGAGAAGGATTGTCGAGCACGTTGACGTGATCGTAGGCAATGAGGAGGACTTACAGTTAGGCCTAGGCATTCCTGGTCCTGAAGTGGAGTCCACTTCCAAGCTGGACCCAAGTGCGTTCTTTGGGATGATCGACAAGGTATTGGATGTTCATCCGCAGGTCAAGGTGGTTGCGACCACGCTGCGCGAGGTACATTCATGCGTCCATCACTCGTGGAGCGCGGTGGCTTGGATCAATGGGGAAACCTTTGTTGCGCCCACGGCCGAATTACACATTCTCGACCGAGTTGGCGGGGGTGATGGCTTTGCTTCGGGATTCTTCTATGGCTTGCTTTCTGGGGAAGAACCCCAGGATGCGGTCAATCTCGGTTGGGCGCATGGGGCCTTGATCACCACTTTCCCAGGTGACACCACCATGGCGACGGCCGAGCAGGTTCGGGCATTTGCTCAAGGAGGCTCAGCGCGTATTCAGCGGTGATTTCAAATTCGTTTAGATATTAGTTTTTCTTCTCCTTGATAGCGATCCCCATCGTAGGTATGATGGGGATCGTTGTGTAAGTGCTCTAAAATACCGGAATCTGGCAATGCAAACTGCAGCCAGATTCCGGTATTTTTAGATGAGCGACTTCATTTCCAACGATAACGACAATGTTAGTCAAAATCAGATGAATACTGCCAAGTGGGTCATTTATTTAATGATGTTGTCAACTAGATAGGTCGCTGCAATTTACGTAATGTTTACTTACTAATTTTTGCGAATCAATAAAATCTATGTAATCTAAATTATTTGTTGGAAAATATAGTGGCTAAACATAGGAGCACCCAACCCTTCACAATGAGTGCGGTCATCATCTTGATGATCCTTCTTTGCATGGCTGCAGTGCCCCAAGGAAAGGCACTTGCAGGGGAAGAAGATAACCAGACTGCTCCAACTGTCCAAACTGAAGATGCCCAAGAACTGGATGCGCAAGTCTCTCTTGAAGATCAAAACGTAGAGAGCGAGCCAAACTCGAATGAGGGCGGAGATCTCGCTGAAGATGTTGATCAAGCCCAGGAGCCGATGTCGGCAAAGAGCGAAGAAGTACTAGTCGCTGAAGCACCTGAGGAGAGTGAGCAATTAGACAGCCAGCCGGATGAGAGCCAAGCTGCGGTTCCAGTGGTTGAAGAGCAACACGCTGTTGAGATTGAAACCCAGGACACCGATGAGGCCGATGGCGAAACCATCAATGCCGATGGTGACACCAATGATGCCGAGGAGGCCGATCCTGCAACCGCAGCGGCTGATGCGGATCAGCAAAGCCAAGAGGGTACTGACCAAGAAGTTGATCCTGCAGTTGAAGAGGTATCTACCGAAGTAGACCCCCAGGACGAAGCAGATTTTGATGCGCCAGCAGACGAACCAGCCCAAACGGAATCAAGTGAGTCCGCTGCAGTCGCAGAAGAATCCCAGGATGAATCAAATCTTAAAGAAATCTCAGGCATAGTTCCGGATCCATATTTCTTTGTAGGCGGAACCAAGCACAGCTTCTTGCCGGAAGGTGGAAGCTGCGACGGCATCGAGAATTGCACCGTTTCCACCACACCCATTCAGGATGCCTTAAACGCGGTTGCGGGTGGACTAACCCCGGATGATAGCACGGTCTACGTAGAGGGGGGGGTATATAATGAAGACATCAACATTGTGGGAATGAATAGCCTGACTTTGCAGGGCGCGGCGGATGGCCAATCATCAACCCTGGCGGGGGACATCTCCATTGTAGACTCCCAATCGATTGCCTTGCGGGAGTTTATTTTCTTAAATGCTATCAGCCTCGTCGATGCCACGGACATCAGCATTGTTGGCACCAACCAGGATGATCAAATCCAAATTGCCATAACAGGTTCGAGTGAAGTCGAAGTCGAAGCCGAAGACGGCGATGATGAGATCACCGTCGAAGGCAGCCACGGCGAAGTCGATGTGGACGGGGGCGCAGGCGACGACCTGTTGGTTGTAGATTTCATTTTCGATCTCGATCCGGCAGATGCTTTGATCACCTATGATGGTGGCGATGATTACGATGCGCTGGAAGTAACTGGCGGAAACTTTGACGAAGTTTCGTACCTACCGTATGATCCCAGTTCGGGTTTGATCCAGCTCGATGGCGCTCAGGTGGAGTACACCAACATCGAGCCGGTGAACGAGCTGAGCACGGCGACCAGCGCCAAGTTTTCCGGCACAGGCGGAAATGATACGATCACGATAGCCGATGGCGGTGTTGTCACCGATCCGACCAATTGCCCCTCAGGATGCCAGACCATCGAAATCCAGAGCCCGCAGTTTGAGAATGTCAAGTTTGCCAACAAGACCAATGTCACCATTACGGGTAGCGCGGGCGACGACACAATCACGCTGAATTTCAGCAAGCTAGCTGATGGCTTAGAATCCCTCAAGGTCGAGGGCGGCGAATCGACCATCAGCGTCACCTCTGATACCGACAAAATATTCGTCGCCAGCACAATTGCGATGCACGGGGGCGATATAGAACTGGATGCAGAACAAATCACAGTTAATGCCAATCAGACCATCTCAACTCGCAAGTTAGCAGATGGAGCGACGGCGTTTGAGACTGCTTCATCAACGAACGACTCAGGAGATATCAAGCTTAATGGTCACCATATTAAGATTGAGAGCGGTGCCAAACTTTTTGCTCACGTGGAGAGCAATAGCACTCATTCGGCTGGTGATATCACCATCACAGTATATGATGATGCTGGGCTTGACCTCTCCTTTTATAATCGTGATGACAGTGACGTAGATATCATCGTCAAGGAAAATGCCATATTGCGGGGTGGCACGGTCAAACTTTCATCCAGCGTTGACCACTCCAGGGTGCTGCAATATACCGGCGACGACCAACAGTGCGTATTGGATGAGCTGGCTCGTTTCGTCAAAAGCCTTTCATTCTTTGCAGGAGTGGCATATTCGTCCATCAAGTCCACCGTGGAGATCAAACCCGGCGCAAAGATCTACGCAGACTCATTTACCGCAACTGCTGGTGGTGTTGCCAGCGCACAATCAGAGCCCGCAGGGATTGGCATCAGCGTTGCCCTGGCCTTCGTCAGCAACGTGACCAAAGTGATTATCGGGGGCCAAGTCACCACTACTGGGGATGCCTATATCAATGCCGGCATCGACAATACTGCATTGGCGATTGCTAATACCAGCGCGTTAATGGGCGGCGCAGCGGCAGTTGCCCTCCATATTGTGGACTCCGAAGCCAGCATCCATATTACCGATGATGCCAATTTGCAGATCGGTGGCAACCTGACTGTGCAGGCCAACACGGTTGATCGGATATACAACCAGGCCACGACCAGCGCCGACGATAAGGGCATGTTGGGAATTGCGGTCGCGATCGGCGACGAGGAAAATATCACCAGCGCCTATGTGGATGGCACCGTCACCGTCGGCCTAGACCTGGCCATCAACGCCCACCACACTACCAAGCCAGTTCAACGCCCGATCCTGGTAATCCCCAAGGAAGAAAGCGGCGTCAATGCAGAATCTGGGCTCGAAGTTGGTGATGGCGAGAAAAAGAAATGGCTTGATCGGGTTCGCCTGGGTACTGGAACCCTGGATGGCGTAGAGTTCAAACCCAGCGTAAGGGGAACGAGTTCCGCGGCGGCAGGCGTGCTGACCAACTTCATCCAGGGAACAGTGATGATGTTCCTGAAGGAAAAGCTGCCCAAACAAAAAGGTACGCCATCGTTCCAAATCTCTGCGGCTGTGGCCATTGCCGATGATGTCAATAAGACCACCGTCCGTGTTGGCGATGGAAATTCAGACAATGATAGCAAGTCGGGCGTGATCACAGTTGGAGGATCCCTGACTATGGACGCGACCATCGAGAGCCGCCCCAGCATCTCGGCGATTTCCAGCGTAGAAAAGGGGACGGATAAGGAAGACATTCAAGGCACCAAGTTCGCCGGCTCTGCAGCAGTCACTTTGGGCCTGTATACCAATGAAGCCAAGAGCTATATTAATGAAGGTGCCCAAGTTGATGCAGCGAATAATTTGTTGGTCCGTGCCCAAGCGTTGAATGACCTGAGCTTGCTGAATCTTGGGCGCAAGATTAAGAAGGATGTCGCCAACCCATTCAATTTCGAACCAAAATATAAATCGACCGATGGCCCCCAAAAGGTTGGCGCAGATGAAATCGTCAAAGTAGAAAAAGGGCATACGGCTGGCGGTATTGTAGGCGACCTATATCAATATGTCGGCACCAGCCCCAACTCGATCATCGACCTTGGTAAAGAAGATTTCGTCAATCCGGGGAATTGGAAGCACCTGGGCAGTCCAACTTATTACATTGCTACACAATTTGTGGGGAACATCTACGGCTACTTGAATGATGACATCGCCGGCATTTTTTCTGATTCTGTGACCCAGGCTGTTGCCAAAGATGGTGAGACGATGGCCATGGCATTTGCTGTATCGGTGATGGATCTCGATCACACCACCCAGGCCTATATCGGTGATAACGCCAAGATCAACCAAAATACTAGTCTTCGTTCATTAAAGCAGCACGTCGAAGTCAAAGCCAATAACGTGAATGAATTGCTCCAATTCATCGGGAACATTCAACTACCGACTGTGGGGTTGGATATTGCTAAATTTGAGTTCAGCCCCTCCAAAGGTGGTTTTGGCACCAGTTCTGGTAAAGGTGCAATCGGTGTCGTGGTATTAGTGATCGATTATGACAACGATGTGCTGGCGAAAATTGGCGATGGCGTGAGCCTGTATGCCGACAGCTTGTACGTTGACGCCGATAGTAAGACATTGAGTATTTTGATCGGCGCTTCAGGCGGTGAAGCTGGAAAAGTGGGTTTCAATGGCGTGGTCTTTGTGCAAAATGTCGATAACAAAATTTATGCCCAAATCGAGAATGGCGCCACCATCACCGTTGGGGTCCAGAAAGCGGCAGATCTTTGGGGAACTGCCCAGGGCGGATCAAGCAATAAGATCAAGCTCGCCTCAGATGCCTCGATCTTCGATGATAAATACAAGGGCAGGTACGTTGAGTATATTGCGCCCGACAACAATACCTATGTCCGCAAAATAACCGGTTACGATGGAACCTCCAAAGAAGCAACCATCGAGTCCGCGCCTTCCGCACCAACGTTAAATACGCCCTACCGGGTTCTAAATTTATCGGGAGCCTCCTTGTTGGTCAGCGCAAAAGACCAGACGGATCTGGCAACATTGGCCGGAGGGGTGGCAGTCTCTAAGAATATCGGCATCGGCGCTTCTGTAACCATCCAAAATTTGACCAGGGACACCCAAGGCATTATCGGGAACCGGGTGAACGATACTACTGAGACCGACGCGGCAACCGGTAGTATTTCTTCTAAGGGACTCACAAAGGTCGAGGCTGGAAATGGGGGCTTCTTTGGTGGATTCTCATTGGCCGCGGCGGTGAAGAAGAAGAGCACCACTATAGAAGCCAACGATCCGTTGGATGGCGCCTCCCTCTCAACCTTATTTGGCGAGCAACCGACACAAGATATGGCCGGGAAGAGCGGGGCCGGTATCGCCGGGGATGTGGCCATCAAAACCGTCACAGATTTAGTTCGGGCTTACATCCGCGATGCTGGGCCGATTACTGCCAATAATAATGAAGTGTTACTGGATGCTCAGAATGATTCCAGGTTTGTCTCGATTGCCGGTGCGGTGGCCATCGCCATCTCAGACCCTGGCAAAAAATCTGCTGGTATCGCCGGATCCTTTGCGCTTAACACCATCACGTATACAACGGAAGCATTTGTCAAGAATACAACCATCACAGCCGAAAAATTGACACTGGACGTAGATAATGGGGGTTGGGCAGTGGCAGCCAGCGGGGGTGGTTCGGGTGCGACCGGCAAAGATGGTATCGCCATTGCCGGGTCAGTTTCGTTGAATACCATCAATCACACGACTCGGGCGAATTTAGAAAATGCGACAGTCACCCTCACTGGCGCGCTGGATCAGTCAGCAACCAACAGTTCCTCGATGACCGCAGTAGGCGGCACGCTGTCTATCGGTGGCAAAGTGGGGTTGGGTGCCTCCGTAGCGCTGAACAAGATCAACGACACGACGGAAGCGAAGATGACCTCTTCGACGGTGTCTGCGGGTGGTAGCGTCTCTTTGAAGGCAGATAACAGCAGCAGGATAACGGCGATCACCGTTTCGGTCGGAGCCTCTCAATCGACAGGCGCGGCGGGGACGGTATCGATCAATATCATCAATAACGCCAGCTCAGCCTGGATCAAGGACTCGATTGTCACCGGCAGTTCCAGCGCAGTCTCGGTGCTGGCTCAGGATGAAGCCTCGATCTACTCCTTTGCTGGTGCCGTCGGCATTGGTCTCAAGAAGGCTGGTTTTGGCGCAGCGTTTGCCTGGAATGAGATCGATACGGATACTCAAGCTTTGGTTGAAAACAGCACCGTGAATACAGCCAGCCTGAGCGTCAAGGCTGAGATGAAAGATGCTGAGATCTGGACGCTCTCGGTGGGTGCCGCGGGTGCTAAGAAGCTGGCAATTGCAGGCTCAGTCTCGGTCAATGCCATCGATAATCTTGTTGATGCGCATATTTCCAACGCTTCGAATATCGATACCGCCGGCGATGTGTCGGTTATCGCCCAGGACGAATCTTCCATTCAGTCCTTGGCCGGACAAGTTGCCATATCGATGCAGAGCAGCTCAGTGGGGGCGGCCGTGGGCGTCAATATGATCGACAACACGGTCAAAGCCTATGTCGATAATTCAAATATCGACACCACTTCCGCGGGAAACCTGATCGTCAAGGCCGACGAATCGGCCACCATTCACTCGATCAGCGCTGGAGGAACCGGGGCCAAGGGCTTCACTCTCGGTGGCTCAGTAAGCGTCAATCTCCCAGAGATCGATGTGCAGGCATATCTCAGTGGACCGAAGCCGATTTCGGTCGATGGCAGCATCCTGGTCTCCGCCAGTGATGATGTGGATACCTGGACCCTGGCAGGGAACGTATCGATATCTCCCAAGAGTGCTGCGATTGGTATTTCGAATGTCACCCTGGTCACTGATAAAAATGTAGAGGCCTATATCGACGAGAATATGGTCATCCAGGCCAGGGGGAACGATAGCGGCATAGATGTCTACACAGGAGCCAAGAGCAAGGATAAGAAGTCGACCGAAAAAATGAAGGGTCTGGCTGTGGTAGCCGTCTCCTTCGAAGATTTCGACTCCTTCGCAGTGGGCGGTTCGGGTGGTGGTGGGATTGGCATCGCCGGATCGGCAACCGTCAGCGTGCTTGATGAGGCCACCACGGCGACGATCAAGCATGGGGCGCAGATCAACGGCGGCTCCAACACTAATGCAGGCAACGACCAGAGCGTGTTGGTGCGGGCGTCTGATGACACTTATCTGATGGGCCTGGCCGGTGGGGTAGGCATCAGCCTCAAATCCGGTGGTGTAGGTGCGGGCATCGATGTCAGCGTGATTGACAAGGTGACCGAGGCCGTTATTCAGGCTGGCTCCAAAGTGAACGCCAAGCGTGATGTTGTCCTGGATGCCAACTCTCGGGAAGAGGTCTCGTCTATATCTGGGTCCATCGGCGCTGGCAAATCGGCCGGGATCGCAGGCAGCGTCGGTGTATCCGTGTATGACTTGAAAACCGAAGCTGTCATCGAAGGTGACAAAGTCGTCAACAGCCTCAGCCGGGATGGAGCCATCGTCTTCGCCGAGGGCAGCGTCAAGGTCGCGGCTGCGGATGATACCGAACTCGATCACATCGCGGGCGGCGTGGCAGCCGGGAAGAGCGCGGGAATTTCCGCAGCCATTGGCATCCCCATCGTCTCCAAGACTGTCAAAGCCTATATTGGTAAAGGTGTAGTCGTCGATGCCCTGGCAAAGCGGGCTGCTGGCATATCCGCAAAATCGGGTGAGTTTGTGATCACCGAAATCCCTGACCCCATGGGCGTGATCGACAGCCTTTCTGACGGCAAGGTGCCCTCGTTGACCAGCACGGGTCATGGCGACAACAAGAGCATGACCAGCAAGCGCATTGCCTCACCAACCCAGGTCACAGGCTTCAAGGGAGTGGCGGTCAGCGCCGTCAACCAGGACGATATCGCCATGTTGAGCGTCGGGGTGGGTGCGGCGGCAAAGGGCGCCGCGATCCAATTCTCCGCAGCGATCAATGTGATGAGCATCAGCACCCTGGCCTATATCGCGGAAGAAGCCTTGGTGAATCAGGCCGTCGGGGCAACGAAGGATCAGTCGGTGCTGGTTGCGGCTGGTAACGATTATGCCGTCAAAGGGTACGTGGGCGGTGTAGCCGCATCGGGTAAAGGTGCATCGATTTCTCCAGGCGTTTTCGTAGGCGTTGTCGAACCCATCACCAAAGCCTATTTCGGTAAATCGGCCAAAGTATCTGCCGAGGCAGATATCGTCATAACTGCCTTTGCAGGGGAAGAAATCCTCTCCGTTACGGTTGCCATCGCTGGGACTGGTATGGGGGCCGGCATTGTGGGCGCTATCATGGTGATCGACCTGGATGCTACCACCTATGCCTACATTGATGAAAGTGCCACAGTCAAGGCGGATGGCAATATTCGCCTCTCGGCTTCAGACAAAACGGAAATCGATGCCATCATCGGCTCTTTGGGCGTTGCTGGAAAGGGCGCTGGGATTGGGGTTAGCGTTGGCGTAGCGAGTCTCGACAAGGATACACGCGCATTTATCGCCACCAACGCCAAGATTACGGCGCTGGGTACTTCTGCGGCCAACCAGAAAGCATATAACGGAGAAATTGACTTGGCCGGCACCCTGAAAAAGAATACTGATGTGCACGGCCTGGTAGTCGAGGCTTACTCATCTGAAGATATCTGGACGCTGCTGATTGCCGGCGCAGCCGGCATCATTGGTGCCGGAGTTGCAGGCTCCATCGATGTGATTACGGTTGACTCGGACACCCTGGCATATATCGACGGCACGGCTACGATCAATACAGATAATACAGGGGCGGGTGACAAGCAGGATATTTATATCACCGCCGTAAACGACTTCACGCTGTACAACATTCTCGGTGTTTTGGGGATCGGCGCTGGTGGCTTGGCGGGTGCGGTGGATGTGCTGGCGCAGCGCAATGATACGACAGCCTACTTCTCTGGCACAGCCAATACGCGCCGGGATGTACACGTCAATGCCCTGGCCGTCCGAGATTTGGAGACCACTGTGATCAGCATTGGCGTGGGTGGTGGTGGCGTTGCTGGCTCCATTGGAGTATATACCCTGGGTGGCAATCAGACTAGCACTTACAAGTCTGGTGACAAATCCGATAACGCGTTGGAAGATAAAGATGATAAGTCCGTAACCAGCCAGGCGGACAGCGATGCGGCCAACACCAAGAACTCCACGATGTTGAAGGCTTTTAGCGATCCCAATAATGACCCCGATACAAAAAACACCGCTAAGGTCAAATCCACAACCAGCACAGTCGATACAAAAGTAAACTCGAAAGTGCCTTCCAGTGCCGTTAGCAGCACACTCAGCGAGGATGCAGTCAATGCCGCCCGCACACTCCCACGTGGAACCAGCGCTTTCATAGCTGAAAATGCAGTCATCAACGCAGGACGTCATGTGGATCTCGACGCCCGTGAGAAGATAGACTTCAAGTCGACCATTGGTGGCGTGGGAGCTGGCGCCATCGGTGTTGGCGTTGGGTTGGGCATTGTCAACAGCGATTCGCCTGTGACTGCCTACATTGGCAGCGGCAGCACCATCAGTGCCGGAACGGTTGACTCTTCGGGCGCAGTCAATATCGATGCGGCCATCGATGCAGATTTTAATATCACTTCCTTTGTAGGGGCAGCTGGCGGTATCTATTCCCTGGGGGCTGCAGTAGCAATCGTCAACGAAAAAAGCGCTGTCACCGCATACATTGGCGCATCAACGCAGATCAAGAGCGGCGCAGGATTGAAGGTCAGCGCGTCCCGGGTGTTGGATGTGGAAGCCCTGACACCCAATGTTTCTGTGGGTGGCGTTTCAATGGGCGCCTCCATCGCCCTGGTGGATGTGTCTGGTGATACCCACGCTTATCTAGGCGATGATGTCAAAGTTGGCTCATCTACATCGAAAATTGGTGAAGTAAATGTCGAAGCCAATACAGATATCGAGTTGGAAGTGGATGCCTGGGGTGTGTCGGCGGGGGTATTTGCTGGCTCCGTCAATGTGGGACAGGCAGTCATCAAGTCTGACACCAAGGCTGAAATTGGGGACAATGTCGAGATTTACGCCACTGGGGATGTGATCGTAAAGGCCCTCTCTCACGCCGATGCGGATGCCGCCGTTTGGGGCGTCGCTGTGGCAGCCGCCGCCATGGCGCTTTCATTTGTCCGTGCCGAAGTCAAGCAAGAAGTGAAAGCCTACCTCGGAAAATATGCCACCATCACCACCAGCGGGAGCGTAAATATCGAAGCAGCCTTTAATAAGAATGGTGGCGAGACCCGCGCGGAAGCCATGGCCTCGGGCGGAGGTCTTTTGTCGGGCAACGGCACCGATGCCAAGGCGGATATCGATGTCACCCTGGACGCGCTCATCGATATGGGGGTCGAGATCAGGGCTTCAAAAGACATCACTGTCACCGCCACCACGAAGATGAAGGGCTATTCAGAGAGTGACAGTGTCACGGTAGGTGGGGCAGCCATCGCGCCGCTTTATTCGGAAACCGAAATCGATAGCTTCAATCGCATTACCATCGGTGTGAATGCGGACTTAAACGCTGGGGAGAATATCACGCTGACAGCAACGTCCGAATTTACCGGAGAGAGTGATAGCGATTCCAGCGGTGGCGGCGTGGTCGGGGCCATGTTTGCCGATGCCGATGTGAGCATTGGCTACAATTCGCTGGTAACCATCAACCGGGATGCGCAGCTTGTGGCTGGCAAGACGCTCACCGCCCAAACCAAAGCTACGGTTCAGGGTGAAGCGATTGCCAATGCAGTGGGTGGTGGCGTTGGCGCTGGAGCCGAAGCCGGTGCAGCTCTGCGCATAGGCTCTCCAAATGCTTATTCCCAGATCATGACACGCTCCGGTGTTACGCTCAAGGGCAACAAAGTCAAGTTGTATGCCGAGACTCCCTTGATCAAGGGCAAGACCGAGTCAGATGCCATCGTTGGAGGCGCTGTGGGCGGCACCAACAGTGATGCAGAATTGTCCATCACCAATGAGAAAACGCATATAGAGATTGGCACCGACAACACAATCACGGGCGCGGAACTGGTCGACATTCGTGCTGAACACATCAAACTCGATACAGATTCTGATGCTTACTCCCTCACGGCGGCGATCGGCGGCGGGGATGCCGATGCCAAAAATCACACGGCAACCTCTGCGTATGTCAATTTGCCAGATACGGTTACGCTGATCTCTCGGGATCTGATGATTGCTGCACGCACAACAGTGGCCCACTACCGCAAAGATGCCGACATGGATGGCATCGGGCCGGAAGACACCAGCGGGAGTCTGGTTCCCAAACGTGAAATCAATCTTGAAGCCGATATCGTCATTTATTCGAACCCGCATATCATCTGGTATTCCAATGGTAGCTTCTATCGCAACCAGTATATTCAGCCCGTAAGCTTCAGCACCTCTGACCACAACGCGGGCTTCAATGTGGGTGATATCAAGTTGAATGACGACACTCGCGGCGTCATGCGCCTGGATGTCAATCAGATCGACCATGCAGACAATCAAACCAAAGGCGTCATCAAGGGCTCCAAGACCAACCTGCAATTTGCCTTTGAATATGTCAAGATCGAGCACCATTATGATGTGCTCTATAACGGCAGTATGCTGCCCTTGACGGTCAACAACATCGATGTCCTCTATCGCGGCAATAAGCCTGATATTACGTACGACGCCCAACCGATATCCTACACCAGTGACGATTTCATATCCTTCGAAAATCATGGCTTCAAGAATGGTCAAATCCTGACCTATGCAGCTACGGGCACTGCGATTTCAGGATTGACTGTTGGGGATAAATATTATGTGGTCGCTGCGCAGGAGAATAAGTTCAAGGTCTCCAAGACCATGGGCGGGACGTCAGTCGATCTCACCCTCAGTGCTGGTTCTGGCAGCCTTAAACCGGGTCACTATTTCCTGTGGTTGAACGACAACGCCAGTTTCAAACACGGCGCGGATGATTGGGTCCAGTTCAAGGGTCATGGCTTTGCAAACGACCAGGCCTTGATCTACGGCACCACTGGCGAAGAGAGAGACGCCATCGTCGGCCTGGATGTTGGTAAGACCTACTACGTTGTCCAGAAGCAGGATGATAAGTTCAAGCTCTCCACCACCAAGGGCGGCACAGCCATCGACCTGCCCGCTCCCTTGAGCAGTTCCACAGTGGGGCATTACCTGGCCTGGGATGGCAACGACTTCAGCTTTAGCTACACCTTCGACCCGACAACGTACGAAGAGACTTCCGTTGAGTTGATCAAGCATACCAGCACAACCCAGACCAAAGGATCCCCCATCAAACTGCAAGGTGAGATCATCAACCCTTACGGAAGCACAACGGTGAAAAATGGCCAGGGCGATATCCTGATGGCCAACGATGTCACCCCCATCCCAAAGATCCGCACCAATAACCTGACCCTGGAAGCTTTACAAGGGAACATAGGCGATAGCCGTAAGATCAATACCGAACTGACGCAGTACACCAATACAAAGAGCACCACCAACGCTCCAAAATTGTCCGCCGAAGCCAAAGGCGTGATCCATTTGGCCATGGGCGCCCGCCGCTATAAGCCCAACACGGGATCGCCGGTCACCATCGCTGTGGAGAAAATGAAGGCCGGGCAGGATATCGACCTGCTGTTGAATGGCAGTAGCGATATCGAAAGAAAGGAAGTCAAGGTTGATGGCAAGGTCGTTACCTGGACCTGGGAGAGCACCGCCGGCCCTGCCAGTGTCTATGACTTCACATCGCTGGAAAATGGGGCTGCCAAGAATATCGTCATCAAGTCGGCGGTAATGACTAGCTCCGGTGGAGACAACACCAAAATGAGCGTTTCGGGGAATATGAAGCTTTCCAGCGGGGGCAAGTTGGACGCTCAGACCACGGGATATATCAAGCTGGTTGAAACTCAAGGGGACATTTGGCTGGGGAATGCTAAATCCGTTCGTGATTATGTTGACTTGCGCGCTGTAGATGATATCAAGATCGACGGCACTTTTGTGGCCGATGATCTCAGCACCATCTATGTTGACTACAACGACAGTGATGACGAGTTTGGGACAGTAACTCTCAATAACCTGGAAGGCATCGATGCGGATGTCGTCATCTACGGTGGTAGCGACAAGGATATCGTTTATGTCAATGATGCCTGGGATTCCGATGATGAAGATGGCGGACTGAAGAACACCCTGATCAGCGGGCCCAACGCCAACCTGACCACGCTGACCGGTTTTGGGATGGCCACTGGGGCTGGGGTTTCCATCGACCGCTTTGCCGGGGCGATCGAAAATCTCGATGTCAAGTTGGGTACTGGCAAAAATACCCTCACTGTGCGCGGTACCACAGCAACGACGCTCATCGATATGGGAGCAGGAGATGATACCCTGGATGTCGGCCCGGGCGCGGTTGAAGCGGCCACGGGCATCATTGGCACACTGACAGACACCAAGATCACCGGCATGGGCGGAGTTATCACATATAACAAGACCACCGCGGATGCTGAAACTCTGTTCATCACACTGGGGGCTGGTCAGGATACCTTCACTGTTAAGACCACCCATAAGGGTACAGATACCACCGTCCAGACCGGCGGCGGCAATGACACCATCACCATCGAAGATTCCGGCACGGATGGAATCTTGAATGTTTATGGTGACGCCGGGATGGATTACATCATCTTCCAAGATCATTCGGGAACGACCACCCTCAACGGCGACACCAAAGACGATAATATCAACGCTGTCGCTCCCCCGGCCTGTGATGCCAAAACCACACCCTGCCCGGGCGATGACCGCTTCTTCATCCAGAAAGCGGACGGCAAACTGAGCGTATTCGGCGGTGTGGGGGCAGATAAGTATTTTATCTCCAGCCAGGCCAGCCGAGCCAGTTTCACGACCAATGGGGTCTACGATGATACGCTCTCAACCTTTGGCACCCTGAGCGGGGATCTCAGTGGGATCACCGGAAAGCTGCCCATTACAGGCAATACCGCTGGCAATGGCGGCTACAAAGACCGTCTCTATATCTACGCCGGTGCTACGACAGACAGCGGTTTGTTCAATGATGACACCATCACGGGGATGACCTTGGCATCGGGCGGCAGCATCGAATACACCACCGTTGAAGAAGTCCATATTAAACTGGGCACGGGCGGCGATCGCTTCACCATTCGTGACGTTCCCGAAGGTGTGTCCGCATCAGTTTACGGCGGTGAGGGCAGCGATCTCCTGGATGTGGGCAATCTCTCAAATCTGCTGGAAGACATTGATGGTACGGTGACCTTCCATGGAGAAGGTGACACAGATTCGCTCAAAGCCCACAATGAAGGTGATACCGTTGACTGCGCTGCTGATGTGGACTCCGATTGGGCTTGCGGCCAGATGACGGCCATCGGCATCAGCGGCTTGAATATGGGGAGCAACAACCTGGCCGTTAGCCACATATTCTACGGTTTACGGGCTGAGAATGGCGACATCTCCAGCACCACCGAATACGCCTATCTGTACACGGGCAGCGGGGCGGATCGTATCTTCATCGACAGCACGGACCCCGACACCTCGCTCTATCTCGACACTGGGATTGGCAATGACACCGTTCGAGTGGAGGCGACCCCCTTCGGCCTGAATCCTGCCTCCTTACGTCGGGTTGATTTCATCGCTGGCGCGGCCAGCATCTATGGCGGAACTGGTGAAGACTTCGTTATCATCAACGACAGCGGCGATGACAAAGCCAACACCGGCCAATTTTTGAATGGCTATGTCAGCGGCATGGGCATCACTGGCTCGGTCTATTTCGGCAGCACCACCGAGAAATTGGAGATCGCCCTGGGCGAGCAGAACGATACCTTCCGCGTTCACACCACGCCTAATTATCTGCTCACCAGGCTGAAGATGGCGGGTGGTTTTGATACCGTCTATGTTGGTAACTCGAGCAACTCTTTGGATGGGATCTTAGGCAAGCTGATCATCGAGGGCGAGCTGCCTTACTCCAACGATATGCTGATCTTCTCCGACCAGGGTGACAGCAGTGACAATGTTTACACCATCAGCACCGCCAATACCGGCACCATCCAGATCCCTGATCCCAACGATACCAATAAGACCATTGACCTGCCCGTCAACGAAACCACGCTGCAGCGCACAGGGCTCGCCGAGATCGTATACCTGACGACTGAGCAGGTCTCATTGAATGCAGGCCTGGGGGCAGACGACATCTTCTTGAAGAGCACCCACCTCGAGCTAGATCCCCTGGGTGGCACCAATTCGGTCTTTGCCATCAGCGGCGGCGGCGGAATCGACAACATCTATTTGGAAGACAATGATTCCCTGGAGGGAATCGACATTCGCGTTATGATCGATGGTGGAGCCGGCGATGATGCCGTCCACTTTGATCACTCAGCTAGCCAGGAAGCCAACACGCTCACCTTTATAGCCAAATCGTTTGACCAATTATTCCCAACGCAGACTGCGACCTGGCTAGCTGGATTCCAGAAATTATTCAACGATAACAGCCTGGCAAGTACTACTACATATGGATCCGTTTCCCTGGGTGTGGTATCCGACCCGAACAAGTTAGTGATGGAAATGGACATCAACGTGCGTGATGCCGAATTGCGCGTGTTGTTGAGCGATCACGCCGATGTCTTCAAGTTGAGCGGCGGATCCTTTGAGATGCCCTTGCGGGTGGATGCTGCCGGTGGTGATGATACCTTCAATATCGCCGACGATGTCACATCTTTGGCGACAGTAACGCTCAATGGGGACGACGGCGATGACCTGGTATTCGTTGATTTCAGCAGCAAAGCGCCCAATGGCACTATCAGCAACATCGTCTTCAATGGCGGCGGGCATGGGAGTGCGGGCGATACGCTGCGCTTCTCTGGCGATGGCTCTATCGCCGGTACCTATACGCCCAGCAGCACTCTCTCCCGGGCTGGTAAAGTCGTCGTACACGGCAACACCTTCAACTTCACCGGCCTGGAACCCCTGGTGGTGCACGGCATGGGCAGCTTCGAAGTGGCCATGCCCGATGCGCTCAGCGACCTGGCTGTCGAGACCATCGAACTTGCCGATTTGAGCCTGACCAACCTGGTGCTGCACTCGGTGACCGTAGATGGTGTGATCAGTTGGCGGCAGCAGGTCAAGCTGGCTGGGATCAACTCGCCAGAACCCAAATCCTACGGCCAGGCACTGGCGCTCAGCCTGGATGGAAACACCCTGGTTGTTGGCGCTGACCGGGTTGGTGAGATCGCCGGCGTTGTCTTCGTCTACTCTCGTAGCGGGGATAACTGGATCGAGCAGGCCAAGCTATATCCAGAAGATCGCTTGTCCGGCGGCGGTGGGGGTTTCGGGCGGGCAGTGGCCATCGATGGCAGCTTGCTGACTGTCGGCGCTCCCCAGGATGTCAACCGGGGGTACAATACGGGCGCAGTCTATATCTACCGTTTGGTGAATAGCGCCTGGACGCAAGAATGGAAATTGCGCGGTGGCAGCTCGAATTATCGATTTGGCACCGATGTGGATGTCGATGCCACCAATGGCAGGATTTTCGTCGGCGCACCAGGGGCAAACGCGGTCTATCTCTATTATTATGATAGCAGTAAGTTGATCAATAAATGGCCGCATAAGCATACCCTCAGCGGCAGCGGTGAATTTGGCATCTCGATTGAGTTTACCAGCAACGGTTATGGCCTGGTTGGTGCTCCCAGCGCCAACAGTACCGGTGAAGCCTATATCTACAGCCGGGATGGCAGTGATAAATGGACCAAGCAGGCTACCCTCAAATCGGTCAGCCAACAGAACGGGGAACGCTTTGGTGCCGCAGTAGCCTTCAAGTACAATGGTGGACGGGCCGTGGTGGGTTCACCATACTATGATGGCGGTGAAGGCAAAGCTGATCAAGGTGCTGCTTGGGTATTCGATTACATTAGTAGTAAATGGATCATGGTGGCCCGGCTGACAGCTGATGGTGGCCTGCCCCCCGATGAAGCTACCCATGAGGGCAATGCCGGCGATCATTTCGGTGCCAGTGTTGCCATATCCGAATATTTCGACTCTGCAGCCTCCCTGTACCGCACTTTGGTTGCCGTTGGCGCTCCAGATTATGACGGCAACAGTGCCAACCAGGGCAAGGTATATGCCTTCTACCGCCATGAACGATATTGCGGTGGTGCCTGCGACCAATTGGCCTGGACGCGCTCCCACAACCTGGCGTCCAGCAACCCCGCCGAAAGCGAATATTTCGGTAAGGCCATTGTCCTTGGGGATAAGCGCCTGATTGTCGGGATCCCGGGATACAACGAAACGGACAGCAACAACAACATTACTCGTGAGGGTATCGGCACCATCCGCACCTATACCACCGATGGCGTCCTGGCGATCAATGACATTACCAAAACCTCCAATGGCCTTTACCGGGCCGAAGCCCTTAGCGGAGGAGATAATTTCGGTCGCAAGGTCATCTACGATCCGGGGAAGAAAGAGTTGATCGTTTCAGCCTATGGGGTCAATTCGTTGTACGTGTATACAAATGAAGGCCTCTATTGGCGCTTAACCCAGACGATTACAAAATCCGGTGAATTTGGCTACGACATGGACAAGGATGGGAATAATCTGGTAGTTGGAGCTCCGGGAGCCAATAAATTCTATGTCTATCAGCGTGGTGACGACGGCTGGGCTGAAAAATCAAACGTATCTGGACCCTCCGGGGTCGGACGATTTGGTGCCAGTGTGGCTATCGATGGCTCACGCCTTGCCGTGGGTGCACCTGACACCACCCTGTGGATCAGTTCCAGCGGGCAGCCAAAATCGAAATATCAGTTGAACCTGGGCAAGACGGGTGCGGCGTTCGCCTATACCGGCGGCGGTTCAACCTGGACGTTCGAAAAATTCATCATGCCTTACGATGCCGGGTTGTACTTCTCCATCTTCGAGACAGAAACCGCCGGGGGTACCATCCTGGCGACGATGCTGTCGTACGACGATGGTGACGGAGATACCTGGGAGTACAAAGATTACTTGAACTCGGGTTCTTCCGAAGCGGATGTCAAAAAATGGTTGGGCATCGACTCTGCAGATTCAGTGCCCATCGCCATGTTCGTAACCGAAGACCCCAATCCTGATCCCAATGCCACTTCTTATCAGGTCATCGATCACGAATATCTCATTCCGTCAGTTCCATCTCAGCTTGGTTTGCATGAAGGCAGCGATTGTGCGCTGTTCTGTGATGAAGAAGGCTATTGGTTCTACGCTGATCATGATGGCACAAAATTCCATTTGGGCGATCACGATGATGGTGACTGGGAAGACGACGATCAAAAGGCCAAGATCGCCCCACGCACAAAGGTAATCATCTATGACAATGGCGACTATGATGATGGTCCCTTATCCCAGACCTTCGAAAACCTAAGCTACACGGATTGGTTAGAACTCCATGGTGGGGATCAAGGCTACGTCAATGACCGTGCGGATGACATCTATGTGTGGGCTCATGCGGATGGACGTCTCAAAGACACTCAGGTCAGCACGATTACCGGGCGCACGTTCAGTGGCTTGGCGAATGCTGGCTTTGGCAGCAGCGTCGAACTCAACGGGACCACTGTCTACATTGGCGCTCCAGGGTTGAGCGGCGGCCGGCGCTACGATGTCACTGCTACCAGTGGCACCTATTCCCATTGGTCCACGAAGTTCAATGACAGCGGCAAACCCTTACTCGCTGGGGCTGACTTAGAGAGCGACGGCAGCTTGAAGGGCGATAGCAGTGATCCCGACACCGGCCAGAGCGATTACACCAGTGGTTCATCCACCGACATCTTTTTCAATGGCAGCAGCGCCGACTGGCTTTCGGTATATGCCGGCTATGTGACCAACGGCTTCTTCAAGATTTATGGCAATCCTGGGAGCAACAAAGCCGAACTCTATGAAGGCAGCAGCCACAAATCGACCCTGACCAGCGACGGCAATGTCGATAATTTCGGTCATGGTGTGGCCTTCGTCAATACCGGTCATTTCCTAGTCGGCACAGACAGCGCCGGTGAACTGTTCAACTTCCGCCAACGTGGCCCCCAATGGACATACCAAACCTTCAATATCCCCGCCCCCTTGCCCACGGCGAAATTCGGCGCCGATGTGGATATCGATGGTTACACCGCCGTGGTCGGCGCTCCTCAATATGATAACCGCGGCGCAGCCTTCATCTTCGAGCAATACCCTGGAGCCGAGACCTGGTCGTTGAAAGCGCAGGTCGAGGGCGCTGGGACCGGCACGGGAGATGACTTCGGCAGCGCTGTGGCTCTCGACACCGATCGCCTGATCGTCGGCGCCCCCGATGCCAATTCTGGCAAGGGTGCAGTCTATGTCTTCGACCGGGTGGGCAACAGTTGGCTTGAGAACATCCGCCTGGCGCCCAGCGATCTGTCGAGTAGCGCTCACTTCGGTAGCTCCGTCGATATCTATAAGGATACAGCCGTTGTCGGTGCGCCTGACATGAACGCAGCGTACACTTACGAGCGGGTGAGCGGCACCTGGCAGCTGCACACCAAACTCACCGGGACCACATCCTTTGGCAGCAGCGTCGCCTTGGACTCGAAGACGCTGATTGTCGGCGCTCCCAAAGCCAATTCAAATACCGGCAACGCCGTTGTCTACACCTTCAGCACAGATACCTGGAGCCTCCAGGACACCCTCACCGCTAGCAGCGGGCAGTCCAATGATTACTTCGGTACTTCTGTCGCATTGAGCCTGTCCACCAGCAGCGGACCCACCGCTGTGGTCGGCGCACCTGGCAATGAGAGCAAAGCTGGCTCAGCATATGTCTTCACTCGCAGTGGAAGCACGTGGACCCAGCAGCAGCAACTTTCCATCAACGGCGCTTACTCCTATTATGAAGTCACCACCGGCGACTACTTCGGCTTCGATGTCGCTATTGATAAAAATATCCTGGTCGTGGGTGCCTATAAGGCCTCCATCTCCCGCATTATCGGCGGCACGACCACGACCTTCAATAATGAAGGTGGCGCATTTGCCTTCGGCCTCAAGAATGGCAACTGGCAGTTACAAACCGTCACTAAGCCGCTCTTCGGCTCGGATGCCTTCAACCAGGATTTCGTCGGCTATGCCGTTGCCATCGATGGCACCCTGGCCCTGGCCGGTGCCCCGCAGTGGGATGGTCGCTCAGGAAATGCGCTAGATACCGATGGCGCTGGCTACGTTTACATCACCGAGATTTCTGCGCCCCTGACTGTTACTGTCCCCAAGGCTGTCGATACCATCATCGCCGGAGAGAAATCCAATAAGGTTACTGGTAAAGCAGGTAACGAAGACATCGCAGAATTGCGTTTCTTCGATATCAAGTCCGTCTCCTTGAACACCGGGGTCGGAGACCATGCTGACAAAATTCGTCTGGACCACGAAGGCTTGCAGGCCTATGGCTTGCGGCAGTTTACCGTCAGCACCGGCCCCGGAGAGGATGCTTTCACCATCGAGACTGATGACCTGAGCCTGCCCACCCAGGGCGCATACGTGCCAGGAAACATCAGCGGCTACACTGAAGGTGAAACGCTCACCGAGGAGCAGTCAGCCTCGCTCTACACCAAGGTCTACACCAGCTTCACCTTCAATGGCGGAGTGAGCTCCTCGACGGACAAGGTCATCTTCGCTACGGACTCTGACCTGACCCTGGCTAGCAGCGCATTGGTTTCGCCCATCAAGGGCCGCCTCAACCTCACCAACGTCTACCATGTCGAATTGACCGCCGGGCCCAGCGACAATATTATCCGTGCCAGCGGTTGGGGTGGTAAGGTCTCCATGGATGGCAAAGGCGGCGATGACCGCTACGAGCTCGATCTGAGCACCCTCTCAAACGCCATCGTCACCGATAGCAGCACCAATCCTGGGGAGCAGGACGAACTCACCATCTTAGGATCCACCTCCAGCGACGTGATCACCGCCCAGGGCACCCAGATCACCGTAGGCGGCAAATCCATCGATGTGGCTTCCAGCGGCGCAGAACGCATTCGCATCGCAGCCCGGGCTGGGGATGACACCCTTACAATCAATGTCATCGAAATGAGCGACATCGTCCTGGACGGCATGGAAGGCAGCGATACCTACTATCTCAACGTCTGCGGAGCGACCACTTCGGCCATCGTCAAGGACAGCAGCGTTTGGGGTGACGATACTCTATACATCAACGGCACCAGCGGGGACGAAGCCTTCACGGTGGGCGAAAGCGCCGCCACCTGCGGCTCCACAGTCACGTTCCGTTACGACAACTCCTTCGAGACCTTCATCGTCGATGGCAAGGGTGGCCAGGATAGCTTCGAAATCTCCGGCAATCCCTGGAATGTCTACGGCAGTTCGGCGGTGTACGGCGGGGCTGGCGACGATGTCTTCATCGTGACTGATATTCACAAATATGGCCTGACCATCGACGGCGGCAGCGGCTCCGACAGCTACAAGATCGCCTCTTCCTTGAGCGGCCCGCTCACCGCCAATGACAGCAGCGGCACCGATTATATTTTGGTCGCTGGCACCAGCGGTGATGACACCATCGTGGTTTCCTCGACGCAAATCACCCGCAACGGCTCCACGCTCTACAGCTTCTCCAGCTTCAGCACGGGCGGATTGAAGGTCACCGGCATCGAAGGCGTCAACCTGGATTTGAAGGCCGGCGATGACCAGGTCTCCTTCACCAGCCTGCCCACCAATGTCGCCCTGGCCGTCAGCGGCGGTGCGGGCGCCGATGCCTTTACCTTGGATAACATGCCTAGCCTGTACTTGAGCGGCGCCCAATATGACCTGCGCATTTACGGTAATGCGGATGCCGACACCCTCAGCGTGGATGCCAGCTTCAATGGTACTGGCGCTTTGTTGGCGGACCGGCTGACCGGGTTCGGGCTGGCGCGCGCGGTGTACTACTACGATCCCGAAGGCTTTACTGCTACCCTGGCGCTGACCAGTGGTGCGGATACCCTGACCCGAGGCGCAAGCCTGGGTTCATGGACCGTCAACGCAGATGCGGGCAACGATACCCTGATGGCATCCAACGAAGGCAACACCTGGCAGATCACGCAGGATGACGGTGGCTACATCGGCAGCGCAGCCAGCTTCTCCTTCACTGGCTTCGAGAACCTGAGCGGCGGCCCCGGTACGGATGAATTCATCTTCACTGATGGCATCAGCCTGACCGGGAAATTGAACGGGCGCGGCGGAACGGACACCCTCAACCTGGGCAAACTGACCAGCGCCCAAACCGTGACCCTGACCGCCAATGGCAGCACAGACGGGTTTGCTGGCACGCATGCGATTTTTGGCACTGGCTTCGACAACCTCGATGCCCTGGTCGCCACCAGCAACGATGACACCCTGGTCGGCGCGAACCTGGCCAACAGCTGGAAGGTGAATACCCCCAATGAAGGGGTGATCAGCGACAAATTCTCCTTCTCCACGGTAGAGAAATTGGTCGGTGGCTCCCAGAGCGACACCCTTGACTTCAGCAACTACGCCAGCGCCCGCAGCGTGTTCGTGACTGGCGCGGGCAGCACAGATGGATACGCCGGGACGGAAAGCTCCCTGGGCGTAGGCTTTGACAACTTCAATGTCATCGTAGGCTCTGCGGGCAATGACACGCTCACCGCCGCTGACACAGCCAACACCTGGAAGATGACGGCTGCCAATGCTGGCTCGCTCAATGACACATTGGCTTTCTCTTCCGTTGAGAAGCTGGTTGGCCGCTCGAAGAGCGACACCCTGGACTTCAACGCCTATGGCAGCGCCCGGGGTGTGACGGTCGTTGGCGCAGGGTCAACGGACGGTTTCACTGGCACAGACTACTCTCTGGGTGTGGGCTTTGACAACTTCAATATCCTAGTTGGCAGCGCTCACGATGACACCCTCACCGGACCCGATGCAGTTAACACCTGGAAGATGGACAGCGCCAATGCTGGAACTCTCAACGACATCCTGACGTTCTCCTCTGTTGAGCAGCTGGTGGGTCGGGGCAAGAGCGACACCCTGGATTACAGCACGTACGCCAGTGCCCGCGGCATTGCCATCTCTGGCGCTGGCAGCGTCGATGGCTACGCCGGGACGGATAGCTCCCTGGGTGTGGGATTTGACAACTTCAATACCATTGTTGGCTCTGCGGACGATGACACGCTCACTGGCCCGGATGCCGTCAACATCTGGAAGATGAGCAGCGCCAATGCCGGCTCGCTCAATAACATCTTGACCTTCTCCTCAGTCGAAAAGCTGGTCGGCAACGCCAAGGCAGACACCCTGGATTACAGCGCTTATAGCGGTGCCCGGAACGTGGCCGTGACTGGAGCGGGCAGTGTTGATGGCTACGCCGGAACCGAGGGCGACTCTCTGGACGTTGGCTTCGATAATTTCAATGTCCTGTTTGGCTCTGCGGAAAAAGACACTCTGACTGGCCCTGACGCGGTCAATATCTGGAAGATGGGTAGTGCCAATGCAGGCTCGCTCAATAACACCCTGGCCTTCTCCTCGGTCGAGAAGCTGGTCGGCCGTGGTCAGAGCGATACCCTGGATTACAGCGCATACGCCAGCGCTCGGAGCGTGACACTCACTGGCGCAGGCAGCGCCGATGGCTATGCAGGAACGGATAGCTCCTTAGGAGTGGGCTTTGACAACTTCAATGTGTTGGTCGGCAGCGCTTTCAATGACACCCTTAGTGGCTCTGATATAGTCAATACCTGGAAGATGACGGCAGCCAATGCCGGGACGCTCAACGACACATTGGCCTTCTCCTCGGTGGAGAAGTTGGTCGGCCGCTCTAAGAGCGACACCCTCGATTTTAGCGCTTACAGCAGCGCCCGGGGTGTGACAGTTAGCGGTATGGGCAGCGTTGACGGCTACACAGGCACAGAAAGTTCGCTGGGCGTGGGCTTCGATAATTTCAATGTCATTGTTGGCTCTGGCAACAATGACACCCTCACCGGCTCTGACGCGGCCAACACCTGGAAGATGACGGCTGCCAACGCTGGCTCGCTCAACGACACCCTGGCCTTCTCCTCAGTTGAGAAGCTGGTCGGCAACGCCAAGAGCGACACCCTCGATTACAGCGCCTACGGCAGCGCCCGGGGTGTGACGGTCACCAGCGCTGGCAGCGTTGACGGCTACGCTGGGATCGATAACTCATTGGGCGTCGGCTTCGACAATTTCAATACCCTGGTTGGTAGCAGCGCGCTGGATACGTTGAAAGCCTTCGATACGGACAACACGTTCAAGATCGCCAGCGACAACGCCGGGTCATTGAATGACATCTTCGGCTTCTCCTCTATCGAAAATCTAACCGGGTCTGACTCTCAAGATGAGTTCATCTTCTCGGATTGGGTGGGGCTGACCGGGGAAGTGGACGGTGCTTCCGGGAATAGCAACACCCTGAATTATGCTGCGTATAGCCAATCTAATCCAGTAACCATCGACCTGGGTGCTGGAACTGCCACCAACACCGCCGGAATATCAAATATCCAATATATGATCGGCGGCAAAGGTGCGGATACCCTTACAGGCGACAATGCAAAGAATCACATCACTGGCGGCCCTGGCAACGACGTCCTCAATGGTGGCCTGGGTGATGATATCTTCTACTTTGGTGATGGTTGGGGTGATGATACTGTAAATGAAGCCCCCAATGCAGGAACAGACACTATTGATTTCAATGCAGCCAAAGTTGACCTGACCTTTACACTGTCAGGCATTCTAACCATCACCGATATTAGCGGCAACAAAGTCACCCACGCGGCAGACGATGTCGAAACTCTCCGGGGCGGAGGTGCTGATGACACCTTTGTGATCCTCGATGGGGTGACCTTTAACGGCAACTTGGACGGCGACGCCGGGTTTGATATCCTCGACTTGAGCAACTACTCCAGCAGCATCTCCATGAGCCTGGGCGCAGCCACAGTCACGGCAGGCGGCATCAGCCTGACAGTTGCCAACATCGAGCACTATATCGGCGGCAAAGGCGATGACACTGTCATCAGTGGGGCGCATGATGAATTGCTGGTCGGTGGTCCTGGAGATGACACCTATATCTTCACCGACAACTGGGGTTCAGACACGGTTGTCGAAACCGAGGGCGGGGGTACCGATATCTTCGACTTCACGCAGGTGACCAAAGATGTCCAGATCGTTCTGGGCAGCATCATCGTCCAAGATGGGCTGGGCAGCAAGACCACCTACACCGGTGGCAGCGTAGAGACCGTCCTGGGCGGCGCAGGCGACGACACTATCGTCTTCAGCGTAGATGGGGTCACGCTGGCTGGCGGTATGGGCACCATCGATGGCGGCCCCGGACAGAATACCCTGGATTACAGCGCCTACAACACCTCGGTCGTTGTCGATCTCGAAGCTGGAACGGCCACAGGCACTGGCGGCGTGAGCAATATCCAGCATATCATCGGCGGCAGCGGCGATGACACCATCACCGGCGACTCGCAGGTCAACCAGATCAAAGGTCAGGCCGGCGCCGACACGCTCAAAGGCGGCACGGGAAACGACGCCCTGCTGGGTGGCGAAGGTGACGACACATTGCATGGCGGCGAGGGTGATGACACGCTCAACGGCAACGCCGGGCAGGATCAACTTTTCGGCGAGGCCGGGAAAGACCAGCTCGACGGTGATGAAGATAACGACACGCTCAATGGTGGCCTGGGTGATGACACGCTCGTCGATACCGAAGGGGATAATATTTTCCAGGGTGCCGAGGGCAATGACAAACTCACAGGCGGCGATGGAGCCGATATTCTGCGCGGTGGTGCTGGTGACGACACGCTCAACGGCGGCGCTGGGAACGACCAACTCTACGGCGACGCTGGCGACGACACGCTCAATGGCAACCTGGGAGATGATATTCTCTCGGGCGGCGCTGATCAGAACACCTACGTCTTCGATGCCGATTTCGGGACAGACACCATCGTCTCCGCCACCGGTGACGACACGATTGACTTCTCCACGTATGCTTTAGATTTCACTGTGACCGTTGGTAGCCAGTTCGTGGTCGATAACGGCTCAGGGTCCAAGGTCAGCGCTTCTGGTTCTGAGATCGAGAGCCTGCTCCTGGGCAGCGGGGCAGATCAAATCATCTTCCAGCATGGTGGCAGCATGAACGGCACCATCGATGCTGGAACCGGAGAGGATCGCATTGATTTCAGCCTTTACGCCAGCCCCCGGAGTGTGACCCTGAGCAATCACGGCACATCTGAAGGTTGGCTGGGTTCCGCCGGGGTTTTGGGCGGCTTCGATAACTTCGAAGAAATCAAGGGCGGTGCCGCAGTCGACTCACTGACCGGCTTGAATGCGATCGCTACCTGGGATGTCAGCACCCTTGCTGATCATCGCTATACCAGTGGCGGCCGCACGCTGAAATTCTCCAGCTTCGAAACGCTGATTGGCGGCGACCAGGCGGACACGTATCAATTTGGCGGCAGCCAGGCGCTGAATTTCTCTGGCAAGGCTGGCGCGGACCAGTTTTTCTTCGCTGATGGTGCCAAGCTTGCTGGAACGATCGATGGCGGTGCTGGTAGTGATACCCTCAATCTGAGCGCTTACAGCCAGGGTTTCGATGTCAACCTCTCGCAGACAGGCTCTGTAGATAGCTTTATTGGAACAATCCCCAATGTGGTGACCCGCTTCGACAATGTCGATACGCTCGTTGGCGGCAAGGGCGTGGACGCACTCACCGGCCTCAATGGAACCAACCAATGGTCCATGGGTGCAACCACCACTTACCAGAACGCCGACAAGACATTGACCTTCTCCGGATTGGATACCCTCAACAGCGGCAGCAGCAACGACAATTTCCAGATCAGCAAATCCCAAGACCTCAGTCTGGATGGTGGCGGGGGAAACGATACCTTCACCTTCACCAATGAAGCTATCCTGACGGGCAGTATTTCCGGCAGCAGTGGTATCGACACCTTCGACTTCAGTCAATACGTCACTGCGACCTCATCTTCTGGTTTCGAAGTTCGATTGAACCTGGTTTCTGGCGAAGCCAACTTCGCTCTGGGTGGTGCCAGTCAGGTCGAGAAGGTCATTGGCAGCCTGGGGCGCGACGCGCTGACTGGCGGAAGTTATGCCGTAGAATTCCATGGTGGAGATAGCGGGGATACTTTGACTGGCGGCTCAGGAAACGATCTGCTTTACGGTGATGCTGGGTTTGATGTCATCTTTGGCGGTGCAGGTAGCGATACTATTTATGGTGGTGACGGAATCGATCAATTAGATGGTGGTCCCGGTTCGGACACGTTGATCTTTGGCACAGATTGGGGCATAGACCTGGTTGCGAATGGGAATGGTTCTGCCACGGATATCATGGATTTCTCTGGCACCAACGAAACTCTCACCATGGTATTGGGCAGCGTTGTGGCAAAGAATGGCACCGATATTGCCGCTCACGCTGGCGGAGTTGTGAAGCATGTCCTCGGCAGCAGCGCAGACGATCGTTTCATTGTCTCACCCAATGCAGTAGGTTTGCCAGTTTTGCTCAAGGGCGGTATGGGTAGCGATTTACTTGATTACAGTCTTTACCAAACGGGTGTGATGGTTAACTTTGCTTCTGGAACCTCCACTGGTTTGGCCGGGTTCTCCGGCATCGAGCGTGCGCTTGGATCGAATTATGATGACTTCTTTGTAGCTGGCCCAGGCCTGGATATCATCTTTGGCGGCGATGGTATCGACACCGTAATGAATGTTCAGTGTGGCTTCGATATCCTGATAGATGTTGAAAACTTCACTTGCCTGAGCCATGATTCTGCTCCACATACTCCTCCTCCATCATCTTCTCCACCACCCCCTGTGCCCGTCGCGATAAGAACCCCTCGACCCACTCCGAAGATTGTCCTCGTAGATCCAACGTCGGGATGGATAAAGTTATCTGGTCTTTCTCCTACAGTGTTGATCGAGTTGTCGTCATTGCTCGATGAGAGCAATCCCGAAGAATTAGTAGATCAAATCGAATATCTCACACACCTTCAAGATGGACCTCACTTCGCACCTTGGGTAGGAGATCTGGTTGAATTGCCTGCAAATTCTGGTGACTCGGCTCACATTGGTCTAGTGGAACTCGATATCTTGTTGGACATCATCCTGAGTGGGCGCATGATCCTAGGAGATGACGAATGCTCATTGGCATTGTTAGAAAATTTGGCAAAAGATGAAACCGGTCCAATTGGTATTCCAGGGGAAGAGAACTGGACCATCCATGTGTCCCAACCGAAAGGGCTGAAAACGAAGGTTCAGCTTAGTGTTGGTTCATTCATTATGCCAAATGCAGATTTATCTCTGGTAGGCGACGGGATTGAGATTGATCAATGGCGTTTCTTGAAAGCGTTGAACGTAGATGTCAGCAATCAAGAAAATATAATCGCTGAGCTCAAGGATGAAATCACGGTCACATTTGCGTTATCAGCTGAGTTGCTAGAGAGTTCCACAGCTTTGGGAATCCTATATTTTGATCCCCTCACAGGCGATTATATTTTGGTTCAGGCAAAGGTTGTTTATTGGGACGAGGCTGCCAATGGAGGTCTAGGTGGATGGACTGAAGAGCCGCCCTATGCTGGTGCCATGGCCAGGATTTTCACTGAACAAAACCTTGCAGGGACATACGTCTTGGTGGTATTGGCAGGTTCGTAAAGATTAGATGGGCTTCCACTCACTCTGCTGATCAGAAGAGAGGGGGTCATCTGCACTGGGTTCGATTCCGGCTTCAATCAGTTGGTCACGAAGTTTTTTTATCACCCTTTTGAGCTCTGCCATACGTACCTCGCGGCCTACCATCAGGTCGACCATGTTTTTTAATTCAGCTGTACGATCCTCCACACGTTCCTCTAAGATTTGATCTTGAAGTAAGAGTTGCTCTTCAGCTTCGATCTGTCGGGTTACATTGACAAATGCGATCAAAACCGCGGATTGGTCCTGATAATTAATTGGGGTTATCACAATCTCGGACCATACCCATTTCCCCGAGGCGTGGAGCAAGCGTATTCGTTGGCGATGAGCTATAGCTTCTAAATCCGAATCGTCAAATAACCTCTCTTGAACGACTGGAAGGTCATGGGGATGGATCAAATCCCAAGCTTGGGATGTTGTCATTGACGTCAAGTAGCTTACATTATGACCGACCATCTCCCCAAAAGCCGGGTTTGCAAAGGCAATCCCATCATCGCCGAAGATTGTCACCCCTTGAAAGCTCTGTTCGATCAATGTGTGGTGGAGCTCTTTTAAAAGCTGGTACGTGCCGAAATCTTGGTTTATTCCCGCGCCAGTCAGTTTGTCCTCCGATAAACCCAAGCTGCCCTTGGGAGTGCTCCCCCAACTCTCCGATTGGCCATTCACCTCCAAAATCCATTTGAGTCGCTGAATTTGCTGCATTTTGTCATCGAGCCTGTGTGACAATATTTGGCTATATTTTTCGTTCAGGCCCTCGGCATATTCAATCGGCTTATTAGGGGGTTTGGACTCTCTTTCTCGGTACTCTGCTAATACCTCTTCGATGGCGTGGAAAATCACATCAAAATCGTCTGGCTTTACAAGGTAACGATCCGCGCCCAATTCATAGGCAAAGGCTTTTTCCTTTCGACTGGTATACGTAGCTGTGTAAAAAATAAAGGGAATGTTGCTGAGGTGTTCGTCGGCTTTCAAGGACCGACATAAGGCGAAGCCGTCCATCACTGGCATGAGGATGTCGCTGATGATCAAATCTGGTGGGTCATCCTTGACCATCGCTAACGCCTGATCACCCTGCTCTGCCAGGGAAACCTCATAGTTATGGCTTTCGAGCAGGTCGTTCAGTAACAAACGGTTGACTTCGATATCGTCAACAACAAGGATTTTGGTCATTCATCGCTCCTGCCATTTAGAGTTTGCCAAAATTATGGCACGTCAATCAATCCGAGAGATCAATTCTCAGCATCGAAATAATAGCCACGCCCTCTCTTGGTCTTGATATAGCGCGGCCGAGATGGGTTCGACTCAATTTTGCTGCGCAATCGGAAGACAAACATTTTGAGAACTTCTGGGTCATCATACCCAGGCCCCCAGACCGCGGCCAAAACTTCACTGTGTGAAATGGCTTGCCCAATATTGGAGATCAAATAAATTAGCAGACGGAACTCGGTGGGAGTGAGGATGACAGGCTGCCCCTCAATCAACACTTCTTCTCTTTGTTGATCGACCGCAAGAGCTCCATTGTTGAAGGTGAGAATAGAGCCATTGCTTGAGCGAGGCTGTTTCGCACGACGCAAGGCTGCCCGGACTCTGGCCCTGATCACAGCTACGCTGGATGGTTTTGTTATGTAATCGTCCGCGCCCAACTCCAAACCTTGTATTTGATCTACCTCGGTATCACGGCCAGTCAGCATCAATACAGGAATGCTAGATGTTTTCCGAATTTTTCGTAAGGTGTCCCACCCATTCAATCTCGGCATGATTACATCCAATATGACCAAGTCGAAGTGGGATTCTTTCAATTTCTCGAGGGCTTGACGGCCATCTTGAGCAACAGCAACTTGATATCCTGCATGATTCAAGGAATCGCGCAGCATATCGATCACTGCCATATCGTCCTCGACAACTAATATATGTTCGCTCATTCGACCTCCTCGAGGGGAAAATATACTCGAAAAGTGCTACCCTCACCGGAAACGCCAGAACTGTCAGCAGTTATCTTCCCGCCATGGGCTCGCACGATCTCTTGGGCTAAAGCTAAACCCAAGCCAGATCCGCGTTGCTCACTGAAAACATGAGCATTTTCGCCACGGTAGAAACGCTCGAAGATATGTGGCAGATCTGATGCGGAAATTCCCCAACCATTGTCTTCAACTGCAATGACGCCCCACTGCATTTCCTTCTCTGCGCTCAATCGCACCCAGCCGCCTGGATCGTTGTAACGCAAAGAATTTGTTAGCAGGTTGATCACCACCTGGCGCATGCGGCCTTCATCTGCCATGATGATCATGTCTGGTGATTTTACATTCAAACTCAAGCTGATTGAACGGGCTTGGGCGCGCGGGAGCATTAGAGTGATTGTATCTTCCAAGAAAGACTCGATATTGAAAGGTTCTTCATTCAGGAAATGTTTGCCGCGTTCGAAACGTGATAAGTCGAGGAGATCATCTACTAATCGAGCTAGAAAACCTGACTGTTCATGGATCGTGCGGATATAATGTTGAACTCGATCGGGGTCTTCAACCTCGCCATCCAAGAGCATTTCGGTCAGCCCAGTGATCGCGAAGAGCGGGGTACGGAGCTCGTGTGATACTTGCCCAATGAATTCGATTTTCTCTTCCATCGCAATGACCAGGTCGTCGTGCAGGCGTTTTGTATGTAATAACGAGCGCGTGCGAGCCAGCAATTCAGGTTCGTCGATGGGTTTGGTGATGAAATCGTCAGCGCCAGCTTGCAAGCCTTGCAGCCGATTGGCGCGATCCTTTAGGGCGGTAACCAGAATTATTGGGATAGATGAGGTTTCGGGGTTTTCCTTCAAGCGTTGGCAGACTTCGAAGCCACTCATCCCAGGCATCATCACATCTAACAAGATCAGGTCAGGTGCGTCCTCAGCAATGAAGGATAACGCCATTTTCCCATTAGCTGCGACCTGCAGATTGAGAAATCCTTCAATTTCTAGTAACTCTTTCAAAAGCTCGCTACTATCGGGGTCGTCTTCAACAATCAGTATCCGGCTGGTTTCCATTTCGTCACCTATCGTTGCCCAGGTAGGGCTACATGGAATTGAGACCCTTTTCCTGGTTCACCCTGGCTTTCGAACCATATGCGCCCATTATGGAGTTCGACCAAGCCTTTTGCCAATGCCAAGCCTAACCCGCTTCCTTCTTGGGTACGTGTCAGTGGTTCTCCTGCCTGCTCAAATATTTTAAAGATCACTTCCTGATCTGCCTTCCCAATCCCAATACCATTATCTGAAACAGTAATTTCAATATCTCCGGCAGAGTTACAAAATGTGGAAATCGTTACATGCCCATTTTCCGGTGTGAATTTAATGGCGTTGTCGAGTAATATTTGCAGGATGCGTTCCAGACGACCTGCATCCGCGGTGATAGTGAGCGTGGGATCTGAGATCTTTTTGTCAAGTTGGATGTTCTTCGCTTGGGCGTGTCTGGAAAACTGAGATATTGCACCTGCAAGGAGGTCTGATATGAGGAATGTCGTGGGTGTCAATACCATTTCGCCACTGGCAATTTCAGTCAGTTCGAGAACATTGTTGACCATTTCTAATAGCCGTACTCCACTCGAATGGATGCTTTCTACATAGCGCGCTTGTTTCTCTGTCAGAGAACCGGCTCTTTGCAATGATAGCATTTCTGAGAAACCGAGTACAGCGTTCAATGGAGTTCGTAGCTCATGGCTCATAAGTTGCATAAACGAGGTCTTCACTTGTAAAGCAAATTCTAACTTCTTCGTAGTTTCCACCAGGTCAGCAGTTCGTTCCTCGACGCGTCGCTCCAATTCCTGTCTGTATTGATGGAGTTCATTTTCAACCTTATGTTTGTAAATGCCCATCTCGATGGTGGCATGTAATTCTCGATCCTTGACAGGTTTTATGATGTAACCAAATGGCTCAGAAATCCTGGCTCGTCGCAATGTGGCCTCATCAGAGTAGGCGGTCAGGAATATAACAGGGATTCCCCAGCGTTCCCGGATCAATTGGGCCGCTGTGATCCCGTCCATTTCGCCAGCTAATTTTATATCCATCAGCACCAAACTGGGATTAGATTCAGCTATTTTTTCAAGGGTATCCTTTCCGTTGGTGACCTTTCCTGCAACTTGATACCCCATCCCTTCCAGACGATTTTCCAAATCCAATGCAACAATGGCTTCGTCTTCTACAATAAGAATGTTTGCACTTGCCATCTGTCTCTCCATATCTGGTACTGATAATCCAATGGTTTTGGGCGATGACTATAACCAAACTGCGCTCTCACCTAGGATTGTTTTCCTTTTTGATGAGTTGCAGAAATACATTCACTACATGGGGATCAAAATGTGACCCTGCCTGCTTTTTGATGTGTGAAAGGCTCTTCTCCTTTGGCCAGGCATCGCGATAGGGGCGAGCTGTGTTCAACGCGTCCCAGACATCTGCCACAGCGAAGATACGCGCTGTTAATGGGATCTGCTCGCCTTCCAATCCTCTCGGATATCCGCTCCCGTCCCATTTCTCATGGTGGCAATAGGGGATATCTAGAGCTGGGGATAGATAATCAATTTTAGATAGCATGCGGTGAGCATTCGTGGGATGTTGACGCACGATCTCCCATTCGCTATCTGTCAAATCGCCAGCCTTGAAGAGGATCTCCTCGGAAATAGTCATATTTCCAATATCATGCAACAGCGCTCCGCAGCGAATGTGGACAAGATCGTCTCCCTCGACTCCCAATGCCCGTGCAAGGCGCATTGTGAGATTGGCCAGGGAAAGAGTTTTATTAGGTTCTGCTTTCTCTCTCTCGTCCAAAGTTTTTGCCCAGGCTTCCAGGGTAGCTAGAAAGGCCAGATTCAGCCCAGTGTTTGCATTTTGTAAATCCGTCATGAGACGCGCATTGTCAACCGCGATAGCTGCCTCCAGGCTCAACATGTCTATGAATTCTGACCACTCGTCACTGATATCAAAAGGCATACGGTGGAAGATTTCGAAGACACCTTTGACTTGATGACGGACGATGAGTGGCACAGCGTGATACGATGTCATCCCCTCAAGTTGGAGGTTGGAAAGTATCGATTGGAAATCGGTGTTTGACGACCCAGGTATCCAGTTTTTTATTTCTATAATGCGTCGTTCTATTGCCGCACGGCCAGCCAGGCTCTCATTGAGCCAAAGCTCAGATCGATTGATAGCATGCAACTGAAAGCCGCGTCCAGCAATGTATTCCAGCATCTTGGATTTAGGATTGAGCAATAACGCCGATACAGCATCAGCATTTAGGTTAGTTGTGATTTGATCGAGAAAGGCATCGAGAGTAGCACGTACATCAAAGGCGCCTCCTACTATCATTGCGACTGCACGCAGAGATTGAATGCGCTCTAACCGCCGTTCGGCAATCTTGCGCATGGATTCAGCCAGATCGCGTTGTTTAAGTAATTCTTTCTCGGCCTCGTGTTTGTAGAGCGCCATTTCGATACTGGCATGAAGCTCTCGATCCTTGACTGGCTTCACGATGTAACCAAAGGGTTCAGTGATCCGGGCCCGTTGCAAGGTAGCCTCATCGGAATAAGCAGTCATGTAGATCACCGGAATATCAAACCGAGATTGAATTTCCTGGGCCGCTTCAATTCCGTCCATTTTTCCGCGCAACTTAATGTCCATTAATACGAGATCGATGGGCGTCTCAGCGGCTTTTTGTATCGCTTCTTTACCCGATGTCGCGATTGCAGGAATAGAGTAATTCATCGCCTCTAATCGATTCTGAATATCTTTAGCGACGATAACCTCATCTTCTACGATTAAAATGTTCTTGTTTTTCATAGGCATTCTCCTACCGACCATTCAAATAAACGTCTGAGCTCTCAGCTCTCTTTGAAAGCTTGCGTTTCATTCCATAATTGCGGGATACACGAGGTAGAATGTGGTACCTTCTCCAATCACACTCTCAAACCAGATAATTCCACCGTGGGCTTCAACCAAATGCTTGCTAAGTGCCAAGCCTAAGCCGGTTCCATTTTCTGTACGCGCTAACGAGCTGTCGATCTGTTCGAATTCAGCAAAAACCCTGGGGTAATCTTCCTCTTTGATGCCTATTCCAGAATCAGAAATTGCGATCAAAATCCACATTTCGATATCTGGAGAACAACGATGACTGATCGTTGGATGGTTCTCCAACAACAAATGACGATTCGTCATTGAATAATCGATGGTGACCCGTCCGTTGTCGGGAGTGAACTTAACAGCATTGGAGAGCAGATTGAGTAGGATTTGACGAAAGCGAATAGGGTCTGCATTGATGGCAGTGGTTGGGTCTGAAGTTTCGATTAGGATGGCAATACTCTTTGCATTGGCCTGAGGAAATATCATTTCACAAACATTTTCAAATAATTCAGCCAATGAAAGTTTTTCGAAGTACAGTTCAATTTTCCCAGCCTCGACCTTCGCCAAATCGAGTATGTCGTTGACCAGCGCTAATTGGTGCATACTGCTGCTGAGGATGTTTTCTATATATCGTTGCTGACGGCTGTTGAGGGGGCCAGTGTGCTCTTTACTTAGCAATCTCGAAAAACCCAGGATTGCATTCAATGGGGTGCGGAGTTCATGGCTCATGCGGTTCATGAAATCGGTTTTGGCCTGGGTCGCGCGTTGAATATCAATGTTGGTTTGGGCCAACTGTCTGGCTTGTTTTTGTAATTGTTCATACGAACGTGCTGAAGCCAAGCCTAGACCAGCTTGGTTGATAATAATATTTAAGGTGTCTCCATCTAAGGGTCCTTGTTCTAGGACTAGTAATCCGAGAACTTCTCCATATGCTTGAATGGGCATGATCAACCAATCTTTAAAAATTCGATCAATGAAAGCCTGGTCGTTGAATTGAGAGCGTTGGATTGACAAGCTTTTCCGCCAGGCTTGATTGATGGCTGGACAGGCTTCTAGCTCGGCGATTTTCAGGCCGTTTTCCTCAGGTGCTAGACCCCAGAGAGCTGATAAGCAAAGACTTTCTTCTTCGATCATCCAAAGAATACTCTGTTCGATGCTGAATTCGGCGTGCAAGTTTTTCACTAATAGCCGCGATGCCTCACTCAAAGTCTTGGCCCCCTGCAAGGCCGTTACGATCCGGTTTATTCCCACAACCTGATTGGTTTGGTCAAAGAAGATTTCGGCAACTTTCGCGGCTTCATCGCGCTGTGTCTGGGCTCTCTGGAAAGATTTGGCATTCTCTAGCGCGAGTGCGAAGTGGTCTGCAATTGACTGAAGTAGATTTAAATCGGCCACATCGAAAGCATCTGGGTTATCAGAGCCGATGCCCAAGACACCCAACACAGAATTGGCGATCCTGATCGGAACAACCAGTTCAGACTGGGTTAAAAGTAAACCAAGTTGGTTGTTAAAACGCGCATCCTTTTCGGTATCTGAAATTAGCAGACCTTCATTGTGAATGACAACCCACCCTGATGAGCTTTCTTCGCTAATCACAAAACTCGATTTATCCGGAGGTGTTGCCTTGCCTCCACTTCCAATGATCATTACATTCAATACGTCAAATTCCACCATTCCAATAAATGTGCTAGAAACCCCCAGGGCTGTTTTTATTTCTGCGATAATTTCTATGGATAATTCATTTACATCCAACGTGGTGGACAACTTGCTCGAAATTGTATTTAGCAACTCCAGACGATGGATATTCTCTTGTAATTCTTCCTCGGCCCGTCTGCGTTCCCCTAGTTCAATATTTAATTCATCTGTACGTTTGGCGACGCGATGTTCGAGCAGTTGAGCATGTTCCTGGACCCGTTCATATAAGATGGTGTTGTGAATGGCGATTGCTAGTTGGCTGGAGAAAGCTTGTGCAGCAGTCACATCCCCCTCCTGAAGTTGAGATCCCCATAACACAAGCATACCAAGATTATTTTCTTCAACCGGTAAGGGAAGGTAAAAGGCTGAGGAAGATTCGTCGATCTTGATCGTTTTCAATAAGCGATTCAATGCAGGGCGCGACAGTTTGGGGAAAGCTGACGTGGTTATTTCGACAAATTCCGCTCCCTGAGCAAAAACAATCTCCTGTTCTTCAACAATATCCCTGTAGAGTCTGAAATTTTTTGCGTTGATCTTGAAACCTGCCGCCTTTTGCTTGATAAGCTTCTCAGCATGTTGAATAAAAGGTAATTCCAGACTAGTGAACCGCACTTTCAGGGATCCATCCTCGGCGAACATTGCTGCAAGAACTACTAAGTCCAAATTGTTGAATTCACGTCCTAAGACATCGAACACCTGCTCGATTTGCGTCGTATTTTGGATTTGTGCCGCCACTCGGCTGAGGGCATTGATGAATTCGGTTGAACGAACTAAGGCCGCGTGTTGCGCTTGCTCTTCCTGAAATAACCGCGCCCGTTCTAGTGCTTGTGCAGTAGTGTTGGCGAACAACGTTAGCAAGCGTTGATCATCTTCGCCGAAGGTTTTTTGACTTTGGCAAGCGATACCGATAATGCCAATGACCTGATTGCCTGCTTGCATGGGAACTACCATGCCAGCAATCAACCCCATTGAATGGATGTCATCAGGAACGTCAAAACGGCTCTCGCTCTCCAGATCATTGAACACTAATGGTTCCCCACGTTCAAAAACGTATCCAGATCCTGATCCCTTGCCAATGGGGAGCATGAAGCGGTTTATTTGTTCAACACTACCACCTACACTCGCTCGTAAAACTAAATGTTTGGGATAGTCAGCTTCCTGGGGAGTCATCAGACTGACCATGGTTACGTTCAAAGCCTCGGCCACAGACTGGACTGCGATTTCCATGATCGTAATAGGGTCATGTGCAGCTAATAGAGCTTGGGAGAGCTGCAATAGTGCAGCTTGCTCACCTTGGCGTTGTTCCCTGAGTTGCGTGTGAAGATCAGCGATCTCGAGAGAAGCAGCGACCTGGGATGCGAACACAGAGAATATGGAGAGATCGCTTTCTTCTAGATCTTCGCCAATGATACTTAGTATTCCCAGCGCACGATCTTCGACAACAAGGGGCAGATATATTGCCGGTGGATTCTCCACACCAAATGCCATACGAGTGGCTCGATTGAATAAGGGCAAAGTAATTCCTGGTAACAATTTCTCGGCCAACCCCCAAACCTCTGATAGGAAGAAGGCGTGTTTTTTTGTGCCCTCGCTTTCAATTGGTGGGAACAGAGTGGATTTGATACGCAGGTTGGATAGTGAAATTTTGAGAAATCTCTCAATTTTTCTTGAAGATGTGTGAGTGGGGAAAATATGTTTGATGGCAATTTCGTCCCCCTCGAGCTGCCCTAATAGGCAGCTCAAGCCTATCCGATTGAGCTCTTCTCCTAAGAGATGGATGACTTCTTCGGAATCCAATGTGATTTGAAGGCGCGCCGATACTGTATTTAGAGCCTGGATCAATTCATTACGCCTGGAAATCTCGGTTAGATTTTGGTTTACGGTTTTGATGAGTTTGCTGTTCTCTAGGGCAATGGCCAGTTGGTCTGCAACAGCGACCATTACCTGGATATCTTCTTCCAAGAATGCGCCTGGATTGGTGCTCTGTACGGTCAATGCACCGCGCGACTCGCCATTGATTTTTAAAGGGAGACTCATTTCTGCACGCGTTTCTGGCAGATGTGGGTTTGCAAAGCGAATATCGTCATCCTGAGCTTGTTGAGCTATGCGCGGTTGGCAGTGGGTGATACACCAACTTATCATTGAAGGAAGGTCGATTCTTAATTTGTGTTCTTCGGCTAATAAACGCTTCCCCGCTTTTCCAGTCCCAGACCGTAAAACTGCAAATTCCCTATCTTCATCGACAAGGAATATCCCTACATAGTAAAAATTGAATTTCTCTTTGATAATATTCGCTGTATGCTGCAATAGCATCTGGGGATCGCGGATTGTGCTGATCAGACTGGCTGATTCCACCGCTAATTGCATCTGAATGTTTCTGCGGTGCATTGATAATGAATAGGTATGGAATTGATTTTCGCTGCGGGTCAACCCATCTCGCAGGAAAGTGTTTTGAAGAACCAGTCCGATTTGCTGGCCAAAGGTAGTCAGCAAGGGTAAGTTTTCAGGAATCCATTCAGAGGACCTGGATGTGCCTAGAAATATCAATCCCAGGGTATCTAGAGCTGAATACAGGGGTGTGATGAGAATCTCATCCCAATTTTCGGCTTTTATTGCCCGAGCGAGGGTGCGTGGGAGTTTGCGTTTATCCTCGATCAGTATAGCCTGTCGTTTTTCCAGAACTCGTAAAAGGGTAGAACTCGAAGTCGGTATCTGATTAGCAACTTTATTAAATTGTGAAGTGTTAGCGCTCGATGCAGCCAACGCAAGCGAGGTACTATGTTCTTCGAATAAATAGAGCGCGCCCCCAGCGAAGTTAAACGCCTGGACAACCAGTTCGAGACATTTAGCGATTGGCGCAGGTTGATCTGCAGATTGGCTCAGTACAGCCAATAGTTCAACCAGAGCTCGCATGGTGTGCTCGTTGCTTTGTTCTGTTGTCAGTGACATTTTTCCTCGCCTTACCCAAGTAGCTTTTCTGCTCTTTCCAGCAACTCGGTAGGTTTGAAAGGTTTGACCAAATAATCTGTAGCACCGAGGGCTAAAGCCCGATCACGGTCAGCTTCCTGGCCCTCGGTAGTAAGCACCAGGATTGGGAGTGCGGCGCCATCTGGACGATCGCGTACAATTTGTAGGAGCGACAAACCGTCCAAGATGGGCATGTGTATGTCCAGGACGACCAGGTCAAATTGACTGTCCTCGATCAGCTTCAAGGCAGCTTGCCCATCGATTGCTGAGGTAACGTTGTAGCCGCGAGATTTTAGGGCAAATTCAACAATATTTCGGACGCTGTTCGAGTCATCAATTGCCAGGATGCTTTTACTCATTATGTCGCTCCTTATTCCAGAGAATTATTTCAAAATTTCCAGGTCAGTTCTCTGACCAAAATCTCCGTGAAGGCCCATCGCTGACGGTATCTTATATCCGCTTCTGGTTCTCGAGATGCGCATTCGTCTGAAGTGAGGTATCCAAAAAAAGTGAGTTGATGTGCTGTTCCAGGACTTTCAAACTGACTGGCTTGATAAGGATCAAATCAGCGCCAGCTTCCTGGGCTTCTAAAAGATCGCTATCCTGCCCTCGGGCGGTGAGGACGATCACGCGAATGTGTGACAGATGAGGGTCAGCTCTGACCTGGCGGCAAATGCTCAGACCGTCAAGTTTTGGCATAATCCAATCTAGGACCACCACGCGGGGTTGGTGCTCTTTGATTAGATCTAGGGCCTGCTCTCCATCACTCGCACTGATTACCTGATATCCTTTATATTGCAATTTGTCCACCAGCATTGAAAGGATTACGGCATCATCGTCTGCTACTAACACTGAATGACGCGAATCGATATTGTAATTCAGCGGTTTACTTGTGTTTGCCATTGTTCTCGTCCTTGCGGATTTCGGCAAGATTCTTGACGAAAATTTCTACAAGATTGGGGTCAAACTGAATCCCAGCGTGTTTCTTGAGTTCATTGATAGCGACTTCATCGGGGAGTGCTTTCCGGTAAGGGCGGTCACTGGTCATTGCGTCGAAAGTGTCGCAAAGTGTTATGATACGTGCTCCTATGGGGGTAGCCTCACCTTCGAGGCCATCTGGATAGCCCCCACCATCCCAGCGTTCGTGGTGACCGCGCACAATAGGACCTACTTGTTCCCCAAAGCGCATCGGCTGCACAATTTGCTCTCCCAATGCGGAATGCTCTTTGATGATTTCGTATTCTTCCGTTGTCAACTTGCCAGGCTTACGTAGAATCATGTCGCTAATTCCCACTTTACCGATATCGTGCAAAATTCCACCAAATCGAATATAACGTTGATCTGTTGTTGACAGGCTGGCTAATTGAGCCAAACGCTGAGAATATTGAGCCATGCGTTTGAGGTGATGGTCAGTGTATTCGTCCTTAACCTCGACTACATTGGCCAGTGCGAACAAAATGCTTTCGGTATCTTCCAATTGATCGTGAAGTTTTTTAACTTGCACAGATGTTTTAACGCGTGCGAGCAATTCTTCTTCTTCAAAGGGTTTGCTGAGAATATCATCTGCGCCCGCTTCCAGCGCTGTCACTCGGCTCCTGATGTCCGTTAAAGCCGTCAACATTACCACGGGGATAAGCCTCCAGAGGTTATGTTCTTTTATGCGTTTGCAGGTCTCGAACCCGTTCAGCCCAGGCATCATGATATCTAATAAAATTACATCAATGGAATGATTGTTGTCGAGCAATTCTAGGGCTTGTTCCCCATTTTCGGCTTGAATTACTGGGTATCCTGCATCCCCCAATAAATCGGTGGCTAATTCCCGATTCATGATATTGTCATCAACCACTAAGATTGTGGCAATCTTGTCGTCGCTTGATTCAATATTTAGCACCATCTGCACTCCTGGAGAATGATAGGTTACATTGAAACTAAATGGCTCTATTGGGATGGACCATTGAATTCCCAAAGGCCAGTGAAATTGTTGACATCATACAGTTGATACATATTATAGAGAATTAATGGGTCGCTAAGGTATCAAAAAGGTAACGGTTTACAGATTCCCCAAACGATCATTTTGAAGTGAAATTTTCGCGCTGTTACCAATCCCTCCTTGCGGTTGGGAAAGTGTGGGCCACTTTATGTTATTTCTGTAAAAATGGAGAGGGTGCGACGAGTTTAGGACTCAGAAGCAAGATGATCTTCTGACTTGGGGGTGTTGATTATTGATTCTGGCGGTATGCCGATTTCATTGCCCAGAGCAGACAGGCTCTTTAAAGCCTCATCGAATTCGTAGAGCGTAATCAATCTTTCCAATTCTTTCAGCCGTGGTTGAATCTTGGATGTAGGGATTTTTTTTCTCAAACCATTTAGAATGCTCAATGCCAGAGAATCGTTGGTTTGCAGGCGATTGGCCAATTCCTGGAAATCGTCGGCCAGTTTTTCGAGATCCAGGGAGATTTCATCCTCATCAGCCTGGGGAGCGAGTACCTCCTCTGGGTTTCCATGAGCCAACTCAGGGCTGAATTTATGTTCGGCCGCATCTTCGGGGACATTCAATTCTATCTCGAAAGAAAAAGTGCTCCCCACTCCCGGTAGGCTATCTACGTGAAATCTCCCCCCCATCATTTCGATTATTTGTTTGCTTAATATCAAGCCCATCCCCAATCCGCCGTACTTGCGTGTTGTGGAGCCATCTAACTGGGTGAAGGGTTGAAAAATTTTGTCTATATCTTCTTCTGTCATCCCGATTCCGGTATCACTGACCGCGAATTTCAGGGTCGCTTTGTCGTTTTGCTGCTCGACCACTACGATGGAAACTTCGATTTGGCCATCCCCGCTGAATTTGATCGCGTTTTCGGTGAGATGACCGAGTACTTGTCGCAACCGCTCGTTGTCACCGATTAATTTTCTGGGTGTATTGGGGTCGGCATTGAATGTGATCTGCAAACCCTTTTCGGATGCCTTGGGAGCACATTCATCGACCAGATTTGCCAGCAATTTATCGAGTTCGAAGGTTGCCTCGACTAGCTCGAGTTCCCCATTTTGCAAGCTGCTGAAATCTAGGATCGTATCGATGATGGTTTTGAGCTTGTTTGTAGCAGACTTCAATTTCTCCAACATTTCCGCATCGAATGCGGACAATTCTGTATCTTCAGCCAGGAAGGTAATGCTTAGGAGTGAATTCAACGGTGTGCGCAGTTCGTGGCTGACATTGGAAAGAAACTCTCTTTTTACGATATTTGCTACTTCAGCAGCTTCCCGAGCCTCTTCGATATGCTCTTTTAGAATGATCGCACGTTTGCGCTGCAAGCGAAGGTATAACAAACCAATGATCATTAATAAAGCCCCTACCAAGATAGCAGCCCAAAGCGTGTTAAAAGGAGTTTCCATAAATATCAATTTTAGCGCGTGAGTAGGATTTGATCAATCGGATCGATTTCAAATTTACCCGTCAGGTTTGTAAGTTTTTCCGTTTATGAAGCCATGCTCTCTGCGATGGCTGCCCGGATCGCTTCGGGGGAAAACTCCACTGCCGCTGCGTTGGGCTGAAATACAGTCCCCTCTTCGATTTCCTTTTCAATTTTCTTGCCCAATTCCTCGAATCCTTGGATGGTATTTCTTATTGCAATCTTTTTCGTCATGGCCTTCAAAAACCATCGGGCGAATCTGTTACCACCTTGTAGCTCTCCAGCCAAAAGGGTGATTTTGGTTCCATTTTCCGAAGCTTCCAAGCGCGTTGTCCAGAACGTGGAAACGCCCATCATGATCGGAGTGCTGACGGTATACTGCTCGAAAGGTTGCCAGTCTACAATCGTTTGCGGAGTAATGTCCTTCCCGTGGGCGCATATATAGGATGAATCTAAACCCGTACGATTGTTGCCCTTTCTATCAAGGTTGGCGGAATCCGAACGAGAAAGAATAGCTTTGTATTCCGGTTTGGTCACATAATCCCACATCAACATCGGGGCCAACGGATAATCATGTTCCAAACTGATGATCGCATCATCGGGCTTTACTAAGATACGGCTGCCTTCTTTGCTTCGCTCCCAAACTGCACCCATGTCCTGCACAGACATATTGACCGCGCCGATATGATCATATTCCTCTGTGTGGGCGGTCATGGTTTCTGCTAATTCCTGTATTCCTAGTGCATCGACAGCCGCCTTGCTGTAGGCCACATACGCCTCGTAATTGGTTTTCTCTTTGATGGTGTTTTTGGTAAGTCGATGAACGGTGTTGACATCGGTGCCGATCAGTTCGGTGTTGGCGGAGCCGCCCCACTGGAGCCAAATCGACAAGGCCCGTT